>CAXBFC010000001.1:0-64728 GCA_963974725.1 uncultured bacterium
CATCCCAACATCGCCGGCGAACATTGGTCTCAGCCTGTATCACCAGTGGGCCGTGCTCGATGCGGTCAACTCGGTCGGCATCATCGTCTCCAACGCCGGTCGCGCAACGATCGACAACTAGTTGCAACGAGCTTCCACGTGGGGCTCCCGCGAGGATCCGTTCCTTGCAGTTCGATTCTGAAGCCTGATCGCCGAGGGGGACATCGTTCCCCTCGCGCGAACACGACGCTCGAATCGGGACGCCGCGACGCCAGCGGCCGCGGCCAGTCGTCCAGCTCAATCGGCCAGCCACGATCGACCAGCCTGGATCACTCGGGCGCGATCATCCCGGCGTGACCACATCGCAGCCCCGTTCTGCAAACGCGTTGCCAACGCACGAACGAGGCTCGCCGAGCCGCCTCGTAGCCAAACAGCGTAGTCACCATGAACTGACGATCGCATCCGGACAATGGCCACGCATTACTGTCCATCGGCAACGGCGATCGCACAGTTTCCACGCGCCCGTCCGAGCATCTGCTACTCTTCGTTGCTCCTGCCCCTCTCGAGACCAATGTTCCTCTGCACCTTTGTCACTGCTCTTCTCGCCACGAGCCATGGTCCCACCACGGCCAACGTCGACGACCCCCAGTCCCACGGCACCGTCGGGGATTCCCTGCTATCGCTGGATGAAGCCATCCAACTGGCTAACGGCACCCTGTCGCTAGCCAGCCTGTCCGCCGCCGAACAGGCGCGCGTGATTGGCATCGGCGACGTCACGCAAATCATCGTTGATCGTGCGATCACGCCGGTCATCACCGTGCAAGCACCGTTGACGACCCTCACCGGGCCGCAGAGCTCACCTGGCATGGTCACGGTCATGGGCGTTGCCGCAGGTGGCGTCTTGCCAGTTCTCGACGGCGGCACCCAGGCGACGATTCTGACGATGGGGTCGCGCGAACTGATGGTGCACGGCTTCCGCTTCGAAAATGGCGGAGTCGCGGTCGACGCCGCGATGCCCGCGCCGGCCAACCCAGTCTCCGAAATGGCCATGCTCGCCAACTGCGAGTTTGAAGCCCAGACATCTGCTGCCGTGCAACTGCGCGGCACCGGCACCGACAAGACCCGACTGATGGTGCGTGACTGCTCGATGCAGAACATGCCGCTCGGCTACCGCCTCGATGACCAGACCAACGGTGGTCAGCTCATGTGCGAGAGCGAGCGCATCACCATGGACGGCGTCACCCTCGGCTGCGATGCCTTCGAAGGTGGCTTCGGCGGCACCACGATGTGGGCGTTCTGGCGCAGCTCGTTCGTCAACGGGGAGACCCTCGCCAAATCCAGCCGCTCGCCAACCGCGACGCAGCTGCTCATGCTGCGCATTGTCTACACCGATGCGACCTGCTCGGGCGACGTGATCGACATGGAAGGCACCACGGCAGGCACCAGCATGATCCACCACCATCACGGTGACTGGACCGCCGGCGCCGGCAAGAAGGCCTTGTGGACCCACCCGCGCACCGCGCAATTCGACGTGCACGGCAGTGAGATGGTTTTCAACAGCGACCTGTTGATTGCCGGCGGCACGACCTCGCCACGCTTCTGGCATCAGAACAACCACTACAAGAACTGCAACATCACGCTCGACATCGACGGTGCCTTGCCCAACTTGCTGTGGAACCGCTACGAGAACTGCACGATCACCGTGCCGGCGCTCGCCCGTTCGCCGGTCAGCATTCGCAGCTCGCACCTGTCAGGCACGGACGTCGATAGCCAATCGTTCTTGGCTCCCATCGACATCAACGGCTGCAACCGCGTCGGCGGCACGCTGACTGGCTTCACCAGTGAAGTGACTCCGTCACCTAGCGAGTTCCTCGGCACCACCGAAGTCACGCCGCAAGATCCGCAAGTCGGCACCAGCCTGCAACTCAGCGCGGATCTGCCGGCCGGCATCATCATGTTCTGGGACATCGCCACCAGCTACGCGCGGCCTGTGACGTCGCAAGAGCCGGTGCGCTTCTACGGCGACCCTGCCACGGTGGTGATCCTGCCGGTTGTGGTGATCTTCCAAAGCACGTTGACGGTGCCGATCCCGAACAACCCCGGACTGATCGGGCTCGAGTTCTACGCGCAAGGCATCTCGATCCCATGGCCAGCCGTCACGCAGGCACCGGCCTACCATCTGCCGCGCGGCGGGCGGATCAACGTGCGCCTCTAGATAGATCCTGTGTCGCGGATCCACGCCACTGACCGGGCACGCCTTGGTCCACGGGTCAGTGCGGCGGACACGCATCCACCGAGCGTCAGGGCAGAGGCCGAGCCGCATCCGCACGACGTCGTGCGAGATGCTTCGCGACGTCAAACGGCGGGCATTTGCCGTCCGGATCAAAATCAATCGGCCCGATCTTCTTGGCAACCCGAAGCGCCGCGACGTTGAGTTTCTTGCTGCGCGCGCCAATGCCCATCAGCGCAGTGCCCATCGCCAAGACCGTCGAAACAGGTTGTTTTGGGTAGGCCTTCTCGATGCCTTGGACGTAACCGAGAAACGCAGTCTCGTCGGGTGCCGACTTCTTCTTCGACTTCGAGAGTTCGTAGATGAGCCCGTAGCCGCACGCCTTGCGAACCTGGTCTTTGCAGGCGATCCACTTCTCCGCGAGCTCGCGCACAAACGGCGCCTTGGCCAGAGTCGCATCGCATGACGAAAATACGTGTGCGAGGTAGCCGCCTTGCAGTTGCTCGACCTGCGCTTCCGCCTGCGCGATGGTCATCGTCTTAGGGTCATCGATCAGCAGCGCGATGACCTTGGCCTCGTAGACCTTCGAACTCCAAAGCTGTTTGGCGAGCTTCGCGTCGCGCCCCAGCTTCTTCGCGTATTTGCGTAGCCGGGTCAGCCCGATGCCATAGCTGCTCAGGCCACCGGATGCTGCCGCGTGCTTCTTCCAGTTTGCGATCCCGCGAGGGTCTTGTTCGGCCTTCAACCACCCAATCACATCGGCTTTGCCCATGGCTGCAATCGCCTGCTAGACCTCGTCGATCACGCCGGTGCTGCCGGCGAACGAGTTCGTTTCGACGCCGAGGCGCTGCAGCATCGTCACGAACAGGTTTGCCAGCGGCTTGTCTTCGTGGGCGAACTCCTGCTGCCAGGGCTCGCGACCGCCGGTCCACGCTCCCCCAAAGGCGGTGCCTCGGAGGTAATTGAGGTATTGGCCGTGCTGGAAGCCCATGTTATTGCCACCGAGCAACACCAGTGGGTAGTTGCGGGAGAGATGGAAGGCACTCGATGCCGACCCGAACAGGATCAACGTGTTGTCGAGCATGTTGCCGACGCCACCGACTTCCTTGGTCGCCTTGAGCTTCGCGGCGAAGCGCGCCATCTCTTCATTGAGGAAGCCGCAGTAGGTCGCGAAGTTCTTCCAGCCGCCGGGCTTCTTGGTTTCGTGGGACAACTGGTGTGCCAGCTGGAACCCGACCGCCCGCGCCAGGTGATCACTGATACCGACACCGTTCTCGCGGCCGATTTGGTAGGTCGCTACGCGGGTCGAATCCGTCTGGAACGCGAGGTGAATCAGACCAAGCATCGCCTGCAAGTAGGCGCGCGACTCATCAGGCGTCGACTCGAGCTTCAGATCATGGCCAGCCACCGTTGGCAACGGAATGCTCGCCCACCGCTTCGCCTTCTCGATCTTCTGCTCGGTCTCGCGGACCGAATCGAGGTATTCGTCGAGCGACTGCTGGTCGTGGCCGGACAGCTTCTTGCGCAACGAACGGGCATCCACCAACAAGTCATCCAGCGCACTCTCGTTCAAGGCGAGGCGCTTGGCGGCGTCTTCATCGCGCTTCACGAACAATGCATCGAAGACTCTCTTCGGCCGGTGTGCGGCAGGCATCGCGCGGCCACGGCGATCGAATGACAGCGTGTGGGCGCCGCGCGGCGTGCCGGTGCCGCCATCCGTCGACATCACCAGGGACGAGTAGCGGGTTTGCTCGCCGACATGTGCGGCGAACTCCTGATCGAGCGAGATCGAGTTCTTGTAGTCGCCGCGCACCCCCGTGTCCGCGCCGGTCAGGAACTGGTCGGCGTTCGAGTGGCCATGCACCTTGCGCACGGCGGGATGCGACATGCCCGACACGATCGTCAGATCCTGCCGCAACGGCCCGAACGTCTCGAGGCACTTCGTGAAGGTGTAGTCCTTGCCGGCCCCGTGCGGGAACCACGACCAATCCTGGTAGGCCGGATCCTCCGCCAACGGCATCGGCACGCCATCTGGCCAGTAGACGCACGCAAACCGCTTGTGCTTCGCGCGACGTTCCACGGCGCCAACTTCCGCGCCCGCCGCTCCCACGAAAGACTCAAGCCACGGCAGTGCGAGCGCCACCGCCGAACCACGGAGGAAGCGGCGCCGGTCTAGGGATGCGATGTCGATGGTCATAGATCTGGGGGTATGGACCTGGGGTCACAGGCCTAATCGTCTAGTTCGACTGGAACAACTCGCTGGTCACGATCGAAGTGATCATGGTAGCAAGGCCATCGCCACGCATTCGTGTCTGAGCTGTAATCTCGTCGATCGCGGCACGATCTGCAAACGTCAACGGCCGGCCGAGTGCGAACGTCGCCAGCTTTTGGACCAAGGCCCGAACGAACTGATCCTGCCGATTCTTGAGCAGGAAGCGCTTCAAGCCATCGACGCCATCGAGCTTCTGCTTGTTGAACAGCACGCTGACCGAGTCGACCGGCTTGCCGCCAATCTTGGTGCGGAACCTGCCGACCGCATCGAAGTTTTCGAACGCGATCCCCCACGGATCGATCTTGGCGTGGCAGGACATGCACGCCGGATGATCTCGATGGTTCTCGATGCGCTGCTTCAACGTCATCTTGGCGATCTCCGGATCGGTCAGATCGATCTCAGGCACAGCCGGCGGCGGCGGTGGCGGCGGATCGTTGAGCAGACGCTCCAGCATCCAGATGCCGCGCTTCAGCGGATGCGAGTCGATGCCATCGGAGTTCATCGCCAGCAACCCCGCCTGCGTCAACAAGCCGCCACGTCCCTGCTCAGGCGTCAGCTCGACGCGGCGGAACTGGTTGCCCGTGACATCGGACAAGCCGTAGTGCTTGGCCAGCCGTTCATTGGCCATCGTGAAGTTGGCGTGCAAGAACTCGAGCGCGCTGTGATCTTGCTGCAGAACCTCGTGGAAGAATGCGATTGGCTCCTCAGCCATCGCCTGCTTCAGGGTCGCATCAAAGCGTGGGTAGGCTTTGCGATCGACGTGCAAGAAGTCGAGCAGTTCGAGCCCGAGCCACTGTCGAACGAAGTGCTGCGAGAACCTGCGCGCCTTGGGATCGCGCAGCATGCGTTCGAGCTGGTCGCGAAGCACGTCCGCATCCTGCAACTGCCCTGTGCTCGCCAGCGTCTGCAACTCGCGATCCGGCATGCTACACCAGACGAACATCGACAGGCGCGTCGCCAACTCAAGCCCGGACAGTCCGTCTGCCTTCGAGGCAACGACGTAGAGGAAGTTGGGCGACGCCAGCACCGTCGCCAACGTCTCGACCATCGCATCCTCGAAGCTGCCGCACTTGGGGCGCAGCTTCTCAAACAGCTTCACCTTCTGCGCGACTTCTTGTTGGGTCGCATCACGGCGCCATGCACGCGAAAGAAACTGCGTCAGCACCTCACGTGCGTAGACGTTCTCCTCGGCGGGCTTCGAGCTGGCACGATCGCCGAAGATCTTCGTGTGCGAAGTCGGCGGCCACTGCTCGTAGACGGGAGCGCTGACCTCGACGTGGTCGATCCACACATCGCCGCCCGAATGCGACGTGTTGAGAATCTTGATGTATTCCGACGGGCTTGGAAGCTGGCCGAGCTCCTGGGTCTTGCGCACCATGTTGCGCGGATAGATCTGGCTCAACGGCACTTGCCATTCGTAGAACTGCGCCGCCCCAGGTGCAGCAGCCACGACAAGTTCCTCCTTGCCGATCACGTACGAAGAGCTCGAGTCGTTGCTCGCCTGCCAGCCGAACATTAGCTGCAAGCTCGGTGCCCCATCATGCTCGCGTGACTCGCGCGAGGCACGCACACGCACGCGCAGCATGCCCCGCTCCGGCAACTGATTTCCTAGCTCGACGACCAGTGCCTTGCGCTGCGGAACAACCGCAATCTGTTCCAACTGAGCTGGGACTTCGGGCCGTTTTTCCGCTGGCTTCCAAGCAAACTTCGCGCCGTTGTAGCCCCACGACTGCCGCGCCATACGGCCACTCTTCAGGTCCTTGTAGAAGACGCCGTTCGGCCGCTTCAAAAAGCGCTCGGCCTGACGCGCCAACTCGACTTCCAACTTCTTCGAGTCGTCCTTGTGCTTCTTGCGCAGGTTGGCGAGTTGCTGGTCCTGCTTCGCCCACTCGACTGCCGCCGCGGCTGGCATCGACACACCCCAATGCAGCATTTCTGGCTGCTCACCGGTGATCGTCGCCAGGCGCAACGCCCGACGACTGGCATCCAGGTAGGCGCGAAACTGCATGCCCGATACGTGCAGCACTTCTGAGCTGTTTTGGAAGCCGTCTTTCGAAGTCGGATCGGGGGGCAGGTCTTCGGCAAAGTCGAACGGCAGCCCGAGCAGGTCTTGCAGCGCGTAGTTGTATTCGTACCGCGTCATCCGCCGGAACGACGAATGCTTGATGGTGGCGCGACGCGTGGTCGAGGCGATCTGGATTTCCGCAGCCAACCATTCGATCACCCGGGTGCGATCCCCATCGGCAAGCTCCACTTCGTCTTCCGGCGGCATCTCGCCGTTGGTCAACACCGCGAGCACTTCGAGCCACCAATCGACATCGTTGCCCGCGAACAGGTCGGCATTGAGCGTATCGATGCGCAGCTCGCCCTTCTGCTTGTCCGGCCCGTGGCATTCGAAGCACGCTTTCGCGAGCACCGGTTGGATCAACTTCTGGAAGGTCTTGAGGTCCGGCTCCGGGGCCGTTTCGGCGACCCGCTTCGATTCGTGCGTGTGGTAGCTCGAGCGACGCGCGCCCTCCACCTTGAGCTCGTCGAATGACTTGGGTTGCGCAGCCGGCTTCGGGTCCTGAAGGGTCTTGGAGTCTTCTGGCGCCTCGACCACCTGCGCGTAGGCGCCGTTACACATGACACACAGCAGTGCGGCGAAGCACACAATGTATCGGACGTTCTTGTGTCGGACGTTCTTGTGTCGGACGTTTCGGTGTCGGACGTTCTTGGTGTCGATCATTGGCGTCATCGCACTCGCGTCTAGCGAGCCGCATGAGCATACCGTGATGCCGCCGCGCCGCGCTATGCTGCCGGAATGCGCATGTACGCTGCTCTGCTGGTGATTTTCGCTACTGCCTGTGCTGGAGTCGAACGTTCACGGTTCGATGATCTGCAGTGGCGTGCCATCGGACCGCGCCTATGCGGCGGCCGCATCGAGGCGATCGCCGTGCATGGTGAGAGGATCTACGTCGGCGCCGGCTCCGGCAACCTCTGGTGCAGCGAGGATGACGGCCACACCTGGACACCGATTTTCGACCACGAATCGTCGTTCGCCATTGGCGCCGTGGCCGTGGCGCCGTCGGACCCCGACGTATTGTGGGTTGGCACTGGCGAAGTCCTGATGGCACGCAGTTCGTATGCCGGAACCGGGGTGTTTCGATCGAACGATGCCGGCACCACGTGGCGCAACGTCGGACTCGCCGACAGCTTCCACATTGGTCGCATCGTGGTGCATCCCGACGATGCGGATGTCGCCTGGGTCGCGGCGATCGGCCACAACTACACGCACAACGAACAGCGCGGCGTCTTCCGCACCCGCGACGGCGGTGCCAACTGGCAGCATGTGCTCGCGGTCTCGCCCCGAGCCGGCGCCATCGACGTGGTGATGCACCCTACCGATCCCGAAACGCTGTTCGCCGTGACCTGGGAACGGGATCGCAAGGCGTGGAACAACATCGAATACGGGCCAGGTAGCGGCTTGCATATGTCGACGGACGGTGGCAGCAACTGGCAACAACTGGCAGGTGGCCTGCCAACCGGTGACCTCGTCGGCCGGATAGGTCTCGGCATTGCGCGCAGCCACCCGCAGACGATGTATGCCATCGTCGACAACCACAACCGCGACCCCGCCGGCAAACGGCTCGGCGGCATGCTGTTTCGTAGCGATGATGGCGGCAACAGCTGGCGGCAAGCGAACACCGAGCCACTGGCGACACGCATCGGCTACGACTTGTGCGAGGTCGTCGTCGCTCCCGATGATCCCGAAGAAGTGTGGATCCCCGGCCACTACCTGCTGCATTCGATCGATGGTGGCAAGACCTTCGAGCGCGTCTCGGGCGAAGTCCGCAACCTGCTGCCGAACCCCGCGCAGCAACTGCACCTCGATCACCACGAGCTGTGGCAAGACCCTGCCAACGGCGACCGCATGCTGCTCGGAACCGATGGCGGTATGTATGCATCGCGCGACCGCGGCACCAGCTGGCTGCGCCTCAACAGCATGCCGATCGCTGAGGTCTACGCGCTGACGCTCGACGACGCCGAGCCATACAACATCTTCATCGGCACGCAGGACAACGCCGCGCTCTACGGCCCCGCAACCGGCAGCATCGCGGCCGATGCACCGGAAACGTGGAAATACGTCTACCAGGACCGCTGGGGCGGCGGCGACAGCTACTTCACGTTCCCGGATCCTGGCGACGGCAACACGGTCTACTACGAACACCAGTTTGGCGACCTGCGCCGCAAGGACATGCGCACCGGCAAAGCCACTTCGATCGCACCACAAGCCGAGCGCAACGAAGCGGCGTTGCGACGCAATTGGATGACGCCGGTGCTCGCTTCGCGTCACGCCCACAACACCTTGCTGTATGGCACGCAACGGCTCTACCGATCGCCTGATCGAGGCGACTCCTGGCAAGCGATCAGCCCGGACCTGACGACGAACCCGGGATCGGAACGGCGCGGCAACGTTCCGTTCGGCACGATCACCAGCATCAGTGAATGCCACTTCGAGCCAACCACGATCTACGTCGGCACCGACGATGGACTCGTGCAGCGCAGCCAGGACGACGGCACAACCTGGACCAATGTCACGGGCCCCCTACCGCAAAAGTGGGTGAGCCGCGTGATCACGTCGCGGCACGATCGGGCCCGGGTCTTCGTGACCATGACGGGTTACCGGGACGACGACTTCCAGCCCTACGCCTATCGCTCGGAGGATCACGGCGCAACCTGGCGATCAATTGCTGCAGGTCTGCCACAAGAGTCGGTCAATGTGATTCGCGAAGACCCGCACAACGCCGACACGCTCTACGTCGGCACAGACCGCGGCGTGCACGCGTCGTTCGACGGCGGCAACACGTGGCACAGTTTGCGTGGCGATCTCCCGACAACGCCCGTGCACGATCTCGCGGTGCATGCCAGCGGCGACCTGGTCCTCGGCACACACGGACGCGGCGTGTTCGTATTGCCACTCGATGCGCTACAGGCGAGAGTCCGCTAGCGCGCGACGACCTTGAGCTCGCCCACTAGTTCGACCTTCTTGCCCGCGATGCCAAGCTGGTATTTGCCCGCGGCAAGAAACTCGACGTCCGCGAGGAAGTAGGGCTTGGCACTGGTGCGACGCTCCACAACCAGATCCCACAAGAACTGGTTGAGCCCGCGCCTGCCGTTGATCGAGTGCGTAAACCGCACCACGCCCTCACCATCGGCAACGGTCAACGTCACCGCGGCAGCTTCGGCCAGGAAGAACGTGATCGGCACGCGCTCCTCGGAGCTGCGACGCGGCCGTGGCGTCAGGTCGTCGGATCGTGGGCGATAGGCAGTCGGAATCGCGAGCAGCGAGTTGCGCGCTGGACGGTTCTGCAACCACCAGTGCAAGGGCTTGAGGTCCAGGCGATAGATGCCACGACCATGGGTTCCTGCAATCAGATCTAGTTCGCGTTCTTGGATCACCAGATCTGCAACCGCCACGCCGGGCATGCCACGTCCCAACAAGGACCAACTGCTGCCGCGGTCGATGGACACGTACACGCCGCGATACATCGCCGCATAGAGCACATGCTCGAAGCGAGGGTCTTCAACGATGGCATACGCCACTTCGTTGGGTAGGTTGCCGCGGATCGATGTCCACGTCGCACCGCGGTCCTCGGACACGAACAGGTGCGCGCCCAGGTCGTCGTAGTTGAGGCCCGTGACGGTGACGTAGACCCGCGCGTCTTCAAATCGAGAAGCACAGATGCTGCGGATGTAGAACGGCGGCAGCCCCTGCGAACGTTCCGACCAGTCCTCCCCACCGTTGTCGCTGACCCAAAAGGCGCCGCGATCGGTGCCACAGTAGAGCAACCCAGCCCGCAGTGGCGACTCGGCCAACGCACCGGCGGCCGTGCTCGCGCGGGCCTCGGCAGCGGACTGCGAAAGGTCTGGGCTGATGACGCGCCACGAATCGCCGCGATCCGGACTGCGCAAGACGAAGTTGCCGCCGTGATAGAGAACGCGATGGTCGTGCGCCGACACGAGGTACGGCGCAATGAAGTTGTGCTGCAACTTGCCAACATGTTCGCGCGGCAAACGCGGCGCGATCGACTTCGAGCGATTGCTCGGCACATCCTTGCGGCGCAAGCCACCGTGCTGGCTCGAGAAGTAGACGGTGTTGGCATCGACGGGATCCGGCACCGTGTAGCAACCATCGCCACCGCACCATGGATCGAGCCAAACGTATTCCCAGAGGTCCGGATCGGTGGATCCGGGGCGGCGTTCGCGCGCCGGACCGCGCACCGACGCGTTGTCCTGCACCCCGCCATAGACGAGATACGGATCGCTGTTGTCGACGGCCACATCGTAGAACTCGCCAACCGCCAGATTGTTGTGATGCAACCACGACCGGCCGCGATCCAGACTGGTGTAGAGGCCACCATCGTTGCCGAGGATCAGCTGGTTGGGATGCGCTGGATCGATCCACATCTCGCAGTGGTCGAGGTGCAAGGTCTGGGCCGGGCTTGGCACCCGATGCGTCACCTCTCCACCGATCAATTCGAACGTGCGGCCACCATCGGTGCTGTGGGCAATGCGAACGCCGAGCGCGTAGATCTCATCATCATCCAACGGATTGAGGTAGCAGTCGGAGAAGTACCAGCCGATTCGCGAGTTGATCTGCAGGTCTTCCTGATGCGTTCGCAACCAGCTCGCGCCACCATCGAGGCTGCGATACACCTCACCGGGGTTCTGCTCACGATTGAGGTTGTCGACAAACGCGTAAACCTTGTCCGGGTTCGTCGCCGACACGGCCAGCCCGATGCGGCCCGTCTTCGGCCCATCGGGCAAGCCGCCACCGAGTTTGGTCCAGGTGCGCCCGCCATCGGCGCTGCGATGCACAGCACTCGAAGCACCGCCAACGGTGGGATGGTTCTGCCACATGGATGCGTAGACGACTTCAGGCTGCGACGGCGCAATGACGACGTCGACGGCACCGGTGTGCTCATCGACATACAACACGTGCTGCCACGTCTTGCCGGCGTCCGTGGTGCGGTAGACTCCTCGGTTCTTGTTGCTCGACCAGAAGTGCCCGAGCACCGCCACGATTGCGGAATTGGGGTCCGTTGGGTGCACGGCGATCTCGCCGATGTGCCACGAATCGCATAGCCCCACATTGCGCCACGACTCACCACCATCGCGAGACAAGAACACGCCGGTGCCCGGCATCGTAAAGTTGCGCGGTTTCTTCAAGCTCTCGCCCGAGCCAAGCCAAAGCACTTGCGGGTTGCACGGCGCCAACGCGATATCGCCAATCCCGATCGCCGACTGCTGCTCAAACATGCACCGCCACGACAACCCACCGTTGGTCGTCTTCCACAGATTGCCCGAGCCGAACGCGGCGTAGATCGTGCCTGGAGACGTCGGATCGCCTTGCACCGCCTCGACGCGCCCCGAGTTGAGCACGGGCCCCAACGACACCCACGTAAGCGCAAACTCCGAAGCCTGCTTGGCCGCGCGGTATTGCGCAAACGAGGCGACTAGCGGGCTATCTGGCGATTGGCCCCCTGCTGATTGAGACTCTGCTGATTGAGACTCTGGCGATTGAGACTTTGGCGATTGGGCCTGGGCCGCTGCTACGCACGACCACAACAAGAGAATGACTAGGTAACGATGCGGCATGATGGGGACACGGATTGCCGGGCAAGAACGTGCAACCACGGCACGCCAGGCAAGCAGCCATGATCCACGCGTGGCCGGCAAATCGCTAGACTTGCCTCATGCTCAAGAACGCCATCTATCTCGCGACAGGTGCTTTGCTGTTCGCCCAGTCTGGGTTGGCCCAGGCCCCGTTCAACCAGACTCCGCTCCACCCGGCCAGAGAACCCCGGGCCACAGACCTGCAAGCACCCGTTCGCATTCTGGCCGCAGGCAAGCCCATCGATGTGACGACTGGCCACGCGGCGCCCTACGTGCGCGACTGCGACGGTGACGGGGTCCGCGACCTGATCGTCGGCGAGTTCGGCGACGGCAAGTTCCCCGATCACGAGTTGCCTGAGTGCCTCGCCGAAGGCTGGAAGAAGGGCGGCCGGTTCGCCAATGGACGACTGCGCGTCTACAAGAACCACGGCACCAACAGCCAACCGCGCTTCGAAGACTTCGAGTATCTGGAAGCGGGTGGCGACATCGCCACAGTACCGATCACTTGATGCTTGAGCTTCTGTCCACAGTTCGTGGACTACGACGCCGATGGCTTGACCGACATCCTGACGGGTTCTTATACCGGCCAGTTCTACCTTTTCCGCGGCCAAGCGAACGGCAGCTACGCGCAACGGGAACTGCTCGTCAACGAAACCGGCGCGACCCTGCTGATGCCGTTCGACACGGTCTACTCCGTCACTGCAGAGTTGGTGGACATGGACGCCGACGGTGACCTCGACCTGATCGTCGGGGCTCGTTCGGGCACGGTGCAGGTCGTCACCAACATCGGTACCAGAAAGGCGCCGATCTGGTCGAAGGATCGCAGCCCACTCAAGACGACTGCCGGAATCGAAATCAAGGGCAGCAACGCCCACCACGCCGACTGGGACGGGGATGGCCTTCGTGATCTGATCGTCGGCAGCGAGCACGGCGAAGTACGCTGGTATCGCAACACCGGCAAGAACGATGCGCCGCGCTACGCAGCAGCCAGCGTCCTGGTGCGCCAAGCCGGGCACAGTCGTCAGGAAGAAGGCTCGACGCCAACCGCACACGGCCAACGCGTCAAGGTGCACGTCACCGACTGGAACGGCGACGGCTTGGTCGACCTACTCGTGGGCGACGTCACCTGGCAGCAATCGACGCCCAATCCGCTCAACAAGGCGGAAGCAGCCAAGAAGCAGAAGCTCGACAGGGAGCTATCGAGTGTTCGCAGCAAACTGGCGAGCACGGCCAAGGGAGCCGCGCGCGACCAGTTGCAAGAACAGGTCGACTCCATTCGCAAGAAGCTCCGCCCATACAATCGCACCAAGTCCCACACCCACGGTTGGGTTTGGCTCTACTTGCGAACCGGCAAGGCGAGTGAAGCGAGCGTCGATCGCCGCTAGGCTTCTTGAGGCTGGATCAGAATCAGCCGATCGCGTCACGCGACCGGCATCGTGAAAGCCTGGATCTCGACTCGGACCGAACGCGATGAACACCCCCCAACAGATCCGTTTGTCGCTGGCGCTTAGCAGCCTGTTTGCGTGCAGCGGCCTCGCGCAGCAGCAAGCGCGCCCGGACAGCGCGAGCACTGCCATCGCTCGATTCACGTTCGATGGCAACACGGCAAATGCGGGCAACGAATCGATCTCCGGTTCCCCGAGTAATTCCGCCGTCTTCGTGCGCGGCATCGAGGGTCGCGCGCTGCGTTTGCGATCCGGGAACGCAGCCGCGACCTTCACGATCCCCAGCGCCGACCTGCCAACCGACCCGAGCCAGGACTTCTCCGTGCAATTCTGGACGCGCACCACTGCGCCCGCTGACGCACGCATGGTCCTGCTGTCGCAGAAGCGCTACCAGGACAACAGTCTCCTGGCGCAGAAACAACCGGGCTGGGTGTTCTACCTGTCCGACGGCACGTGGGCGTGGAACATTGGTTCGGGCAAGCGCCGGCTGACCTACGAACGCGACAACGGCGAGCACATGCCATTGAACGACGGTGCCTGGCACCAGCTGACAATGACCTACGACGCCGACGTCTCGCAGGTGCGGCTCTACTACGACGGCAGCAACAAGGCGATCTACAACGTCGCTGACGCAACCGGCTTTGACTTCGCTGCGTCGCAGCCACTGCAGGCTGGCTGGGCCGAGACCGAAGCGCGTCCGCTGCCTGAAATCGTGCCCGCAATCGCCGCCGGAGCGGCAACCCTGCAGAAGCTAGTCGACGCATTTGACTCGTTCGCACTGGACGCGGTCACCCCCGACGAGTTCGTCAAGCTGATCGTTGAGCCCAAGACCTTGTTCGAGCAGAAGGTGGCTGCGCGAGGCAAGCAACTTGGCAGCGACGGCGAACGGTTCGTCGCATCGATGCGTGGTGCCGACTTCCAGCGCGTCTCGCGCATCGAGTCGCAATTGATGCGCAACCCGTACACCATCCACCAGGCGTTCTCCTTCATGGAGGCCGCGCCGCTGCTCAAGCTCTACGCGCTGGTCGACGGCAAGGTCACGACCGACAAGCGCGTCGCTAAGATCTTCAGTGACCGCGAACGACTGCACCCGAGCAACTTCGACCTCGACAACCTCGCCGTCTGGCAACGCGTTCTGCCGGCAGAGGAAGTGCGCCGGTCGTATGCGGCCCACATCGAGTCCGTCGAACCCGTCGAGGGCAAGCCCAGGGCCAAGCTCGATTCGCTGACAACTGGTGTCTGGAACATCTTTCACGGCGGCAAGCACTTCACCGTCGACGAACACGGTTGGGACTCGCGCGTGGCAATCGCGCAGATCATCGCACGGGAACAGATCGACGTCGTGATGATGCAGGAGACCTACTCCAGTGGCGATTTCCTCGCAGCTGAGCTGGGCTACTACTTCGCGACCACGGTCGACTGGGACTACCTCAACCAAGGCGCAAACATCTCGGTGCTGAGCCGCTACCCGATCCGTGAAGTATGCGTGCCCGATGCTTCCGCGTTCATGAACGTCGCCGCCAGGATCTCGATCAGCGACACGCAGGATGTGTGGGTCATGTCGAACTGGTACGGCATGAATCAGTTCGACAACGTATTCGCCTTCCATCGCAGTCGCTTCGCCGAGGCCGCGACCACACCGGTGTTCTTTGGCGGTGACTTCAACGCGATCCCGCACACCGATGGCGGCTCAAGCCCGGCCTCCGAGGCGATGCAGAAGGCGGGCTTCACTGACGCATACCGCAGCCTGTTCCCGGATGTATCCAAGTTCCCTGGCGCCAGCCATCGCAGCAACCGACGCATTGACCAGCTGTATTTCCAAGGTGCTGGCGTGCAGCACCGCGCGACGAAGCTGATCAACAGCTGGACCAAGGACTTCCCGTCGGACCACTACCTGATTCGTTCGCAGTTCGCGCTACGGTAGTTCGGGCAACCCCGATGAACTCCCTTGCCTCACGTTTCGCCGTAGGGCTTGTGCTCGCCGCCATCGCGCAGGCGCAAGACAACAAGCCCAACATCATCCTGTTCCTCGTCGATGACATGGGGTGGCAGGACACGTCGGTGCCGTTCGCGGACCAGCCAACGCCGTGGAACCAACTCTACCGGACGCCGCACATGGAGGACCTCGCGCGGCGCGGTGCGAAGTTTACGCAAGCGTACGCCGCGCACCCCGTTTGCTCGCCAACACGGTCGAGCATGATGACCGGCAAGAACCCAGCGCGCAGCCACGTCGACGACTGGGTTGGCCATGGCTACACCAGCAACAAGTATCTGCGCTCGCCCAAGTGGGCAGCACTTGGCCTGCAACCAGGGGGCCCGAACGCCTACTTGCCCGAACTGCTCCGGAAGAACGGCTACCGAACGATTCACGTTGGCAAGGCGCACTTCGGCGGCAAAGACACTGCCGGCGCGGACCCGACCACGCTCGGCTTTGACATCAACATTGCCGGGTCGCACACCGGTGGCCCATGGGGCGGATGGATCTCGCCGTGGTTGGGGAAATACAAGGACGTCTACCCCAACCTGCACGACCGCCCGAAGGGGGAATACCTGACGCGCGCCATCACCGTGAAGGCGATCGAGACCATCGATGATGCGATTCGGGACGACGTGCCGTTCTTCCTCAACATGGCGCAGTTCGCCGTGCACACCGGCATCGCACCGGCACCGGACTACATCGATGGCTATCAGGACGGACGGCCCAAAGTAGAGGCCGACTACGCATCCATGCTCGAAGCGATGGATGCGTCGCTCGGCTCCCTGCTAGCCAAGTTGCGCGACCCGAACGGGGATGGCGACCCAAGCGACAGCATTGCCCAGAACACGTTGGTCTTGTTCACTTCCGACAACGGTGGCCTCTCCAACCACACCCGCGCTCGCGACGGCAAGATCCAGGTTCGGCCGGATCAGGGACAACCGGTGCAAGCCGACTTCGAACGGGACTGGCACAACCGGCCGCTGCGCAGCGGTAAGGGCTCGGCGTACGAAGGCGGCACGCGGGTGCCGATGCTCGTCGCTTGGGCAGGGCAGCAGCCCGGTGCCAAACCCGTGCACGCATCGCTGCCAATCGCACCTGGCTCGACGGTCACGGAGCCAGTGCACATGGATGACTTCTTCCCAACGGTGCTCGATCTTGCAGGGGTCGCCAACCCAGTGCCGAAGCCGGATCGCGACGGCCAGAGCTTGGCGCCACTACTAGCTGGCCGCTCGTTCGAACGCGAGACCCCGCTGTTCTGGCACTACCCCCATCAGTGGTACAAGGACGTCGGCGTGGGCCTTGGCATTGAGCCATTCAGTGCCATGCGCAAGGGCCGCTACAAGGTCATCTACTTCTATGGCGATGGTGTTGCGGATGGCGCAGGCTACGACCCACGCGTCGAACTCTACGATCTGTCGCTCGACTTGAGCGAGGCGCACGACCTTGCCGGGAGCGAAGCAAAGCGCTGCATCGCCCTGCGTGATGAACTCGTAGATTGGCTGCAGCGCGTTGGTGCCGGCATCCCGATCATCAAGGCCACGGACAAGCCGGCCGCGCTTCCTGCCGCAGGAAGCCCACTGCACCAGTAGCGCCACCTCGGCGCTCGGTTCAGCGAGGCTAGAACTGGGGGACAAGACTGTGTGGCAGGATTGGGTGGCAGGATTGGGTGGCAGGATTGGGTGGCAGGACCGGGCCGCAGGATTGCGACAGCTTCCGGCCGCAGAACCATGGATCCACCCATGCAATTGCGCGAGAGTGGGCCCGTTCCAACCCCCAAAAAGAACCACCATGCTCCCGAGTCCCACCTACCTGATTTCGTCAACGGTTCTCTGTGTCGCGGCTGCGGTCGCGCCAACGCCATGCCTCACGGCCCAAAGCCACGAGCACGGACACTCTCACCACGCCGCTAGCGCCAACGAGAATGGCACCGGTTCCCTGGTCACGATCGAGCAGGTGCTCGAGATGCAGCAGAACCAGCAGGTCGTTGCCCATGCGGGTACGGGCGCCATCAAGGCGAGCAGCGGCGACGGCGACCTGTCGTTCGATGTGCTGGTGACTTCCAAGGCACTGCCCAAGGAAGTCTTCGACGAGAACCCGTTCGCCAAGAAGCGCAAGATCCTGGACTGCGCCCACGGCGGTTTTGCCTTCGACCATCGCTTGGGAAAGGGCGAGGTCTATTGGTTCTTGCAAGGTGCCGGTGCCATGCGCATCCACACGGATCGCTCGAAGATCGAACTGCTCGCCACCGACCCGAAGATGGTGAAGTTCAATATGCACAACGCGACGTTCTTCGAACACAAGGGCGAAGGCCGCATCGCGTGGCCTGCGAACGGCGGCGCTAGCGTGTTCGTGACCGATGTCGACGGCAAGCTGCTACACACCATCGGCCGCCCGACCATGAAGCCGTATTCCGACGGCGCCGGCTACGCGCCCACGGACACCGCGTATCTAGATGGCAAGCTGTGGGTCACCGACGGCTATGCATCCAAGTTCGTGATGTCTTACGACCTCGACAAAGAGGATTGGACTGGCACGATCTTCGGCGGCCGTTCGAAGAAGGCCGAGCCCGGCAAGTTCGGAACCAACCACGGCATCACGATCCACAAGGGTCTGATCTACGTGTCGGGTCGCTACTTCGCCCGCATCCACACCTACAAACCGAGCACCGAGTTCGTCAGCATGTTCCCGCTACCCGAAGGATCGAAGCCGTGTGACTTCGAGTTCTTCAAGCAGGGTGGCAAGCTCTATGGGGTCGCCGCTTCGCTCAACAAGGCCAACGGCAGCAAGGACACCGGGGCCGCGATCTACATCGTCGACATGGAGACCCTGAAGATCGTCTCGACGATCAAGCCAAAGGACGAACTGGGACTCAGCCGATTCACCCACCTGCACAACGTCTTCCCGTGTGTAGAGGACGGTGTCGTGACGCTGTTTTGCCAGGCATGGAACGTCGGCGACTTCGCCGTGCTGCGCCAGGTCGCCCCCCAAAAACAAGAGGCGAAGAAGCAGGCAAAAAAGTAGGGCGCAGCAACAGCGCCCAGCTCAGTTCATCACGATCGTGATCGGGTTCGAGAACGTGAAGCCGATCGCGAGGTTGGCCGGGTTGGTGGTCAAACCCTGCAGAGTAATCTGCAAGCCCGGCGGCAAGAACGCCGGCACGGGCACGGCCAAGGTGGCATCACCGTTTGCGTCCAATACGTAGGCCGGGTTGAGAAGCCCGTTCGCGAGGATGAGCAGATTGGGTGCAAGACCCAACGTGCCCGCCGGCCCCGGAGCACCAGGATTCAGGCCAATGCCGAACGGCAGCAAGTAGGCCTCACCCGGGTGGCCATGCACTTCGACAGTCATTGACGAACCGAGCGCAACCGATAGCGGTGGCGCACCAAAGCCTGGCGAGCCACCGGTGCCATTGATCTCAAACGCCGCGCCACGCGATTCCTTCTGCACCGGCAGCGGCGGGCTATCGAAGAAGAACAGCAGGTCAGCAAGTTCATCGATGCCGATCACTTCCATGTCTTCGTCACCGTCAATGTCCGCCAAGATCGCGCACGAGCCCGCGCCCGTTGCCGGCAATATCTGCGGCGTGCCATAGGTGCCGTTGCCCTGGTTGCGGAACACGTAGAACGAACCGCCGGTGTAGCTCGACGAAATCAGGTCGAGGTCGCCGTCGCCATCCAAGTCGCCAAGGTCAATCGCCAGCGAGAACGGCCCGCAGGGATAGGTCACGGCCGGCAAGAAACCGCCGGCACCGTTGTTCCTCATCACCGCCACGCTGCTTGCGTTCGACAGGCTCGCAACAACATCGACGTCACCATCCAGGTCGACGTCACCGGTCGCCATCATCCACGGGCGGCCGCCAGCGGCAACTGTCGCTGAAACGGTGAAGTTGCCGGCACCATCACCGAGCAGCATCGCGACGTCCTCGCTGCCGTAGCCGCCGACGAACAGGTCCATGATGCCATCGCCGTTGATGTCCGCTGCGGCGATCGAGGTTTCGTTGGAGACACCACCTTGAAAGCTCACCGACGGTTGGAACGTGCCATCGCCGTTGTTGCGAATGAGCGACAGCGTGCCACTGACGCGATTGGCCGTCATGATGTCGGTGTCGCCATCGCCATCGACGTCGAGCACCGTCAAGCCGCGCGGGCCCGTGCCAACCGGTAGGATCACCACCGGCAGCAAGTCGCCAGTGCCATCGTTGAGGAACACACCAACCGAGTTGCCGGTGATGTTGGCGACCGCGAAGTCCGTCCACCCATCATCGTTGAAGTCCGCACCTTCGTTCGAACTCGGCTTCGTCCCAAACGGCAGCGAGTGCACCGTGAAGGTCGAGAAGTTGCCGGCGCCATCGTTCATGAAGCGGCGGACATCGTGGGCGTCCTCATTCGGGATCAGCAGATCGCAGTAGCCATCGTTATCCAGGTCGCCGGCGTAAGCGCCATAGGAGCGAATCAACCCCTCGCCGGGAAAACGAATCGGCACGGTCACTTGATGCACAAGACTCGGCACCGCGGGCGGTGACGCAATCCAGAACCCAGTCGCATGATTGGCGGCCAACGCCACCCCACCCGAACTCATCAACGCCGGCGTCAGCGTCGCCGTGATCTGTTCGCCGGCGGAGAACGGCGCGCTGGGAGTAAAGCGAATCACCGTGTTGCCGCTCTCAAGCGTGCGCGTGCCATTCATGACCCCGCTCCAACGCCCCCACACCATGACAGAGTTCGCCGTCACCGTCCCGGGGTCGACCGGCGCACCAAACGTCCAGGTGATATCGCCCACCGCCGACGCATCCGTCGCCTCAGCCGTCGGAACAACCTGCACAACCTGGAACTGCGCCGAAACAGAAGCACAAGCAATGACGCCAACCACAAACAGCACTCGAGGAAGATGGATTCGCATCCCCTGATCGTACGGTGCCTCGTACGCACCCAGGCACAGAAGTAACACTTTCCCGGCCCGTTGTTCGCCTGCTCGTTCCACCACTTGCAGAAGAACGCAAATGGCAAGGAAACCGCGCAACGACTCGCCAGGAACCTGGCACCACGCAATGAACCGCGCGATCGCTCGCCGGCCCATCTTCGAAACGCGAGAGGATGTGCGCTACTTCCTCGCTGGCGTCGCCCGTTCGGTTCGCAGAGGCCAACTCGAAGTGCACGCATGGTGCGTGATGACGACGCATTTCCACATGCTCGTGCGAAGTCCGATCGGCGAGTTGTCAGAGGCGATGCACCGCATCCAGAATGCGTTCACGCGCTACTTCAACCGGAAACGGCGTCGTGATGGACCACTGTTTCGCGGTCGCTTCTTGTCCAACCCTGTGGAATCGATCGCCTACCGGCGGATTCTGGTGAACTACATCGACGCGAATCCGGTTCGTGCCGGCCTGTGCACCGATCCATGCAGGTATCCGTGGGGCAGCGCGCGGCAGTATGTCGAAAGCACGGGACCACGTTGGCTGCACCGGCAATGGGTCGAAGAGCTGGTCTCCGAGCGATCGCCTACGGGGCGCTTCGATCCGAGTTCTTATCCGCGATCCACGGATGAGCGGCAGCGTGATGTGTTCGCGCACCTGGTGCAAGCGCGACTCGAATCGTCCAGCACAACCGACGAGCTCGATTCGCTATTGGCCATGGCGCCCCCGGCCATTCGCGCTTGGTTGCGGCGCAAGGCGGTTCTCGCTGATGGCGCGCCACCACCATTCCCATGCGTCGCGGCCACCGTCATCACCGACTCGATCGCCGAATCCGCCATCCAGCACGGCACCTGGATCGTTCGCCCAAACCGCGCACAAGTCGACGGCTGGTCCACCCTGCACGCAGGTCTCCTACGCGGTCTCGCAAACGAGAGCATGGTCGGCGTTGCACATCGCGTCAAAGTGTCGGCAGTGCAAGCCAAGAGGCTTGTCACTCGCCACCGAGAGCTCCTGCTCACGTCCGACCTCTACAGCAACCGCGCCGCTGAAATCACCCACACAATCCTGAACGTACTGTGCCAGGCACAGATCTAACATCTTCGCGCTTCGCTACAACCAGGACGCGAACGTCAACGTGTTACTTCTGTGCCTGGCACCGTACTAACTCTCGAAGGGGTTGTACTTGCCGGGGACGGGGATGGGGTACTTGCCGTCTTCGCCGGGGACGGTTGGTGGCACGGAGTCCATGGTGTAGGTGTCGATGCCGGGGGCCAGGTTGCGGCCGCGGGCTAGCAGGTCGTCCCACTTGAGCTCCTTGCCGGAGTAGCAGGCTTCGCGGCCGAGGATGGCGGTGAAGGTGGAGTGCGCGCCGTATTCGCCTTCGTTGTAGATCTCGCCGCGCATCAGGGCCTCGATCAGGTCGTGCTGCTCTTGTTGGTGACCGCCTGGGCTGCGTCCCTTGAACTGCCACGCGTTCGGGCCTTCGATGCGGCCGGCTGGCACAGCGGTGCCCTTGCTGCCGTGAAGGGCTTCGCTGACGTTGGTCCAACCACCGGCGAGGTGACGGCCTTGGCTGTACATCTTGGTACCGTCGGCAAACGTGTACTCGCAGAACGTGTGGTCGTTGATCTGCGACTTGGTGGCGTCGCCGCCCATGCGCATTTCACGACCGCCCATGCCGTTGCACTTGACCGGGTAGGCGTTCTTCGCCCAGCAGCCGACGTCGAGGTTGTGGATGTGCTGCTCGACGATCTGGTCGCCGCAGACCCAGTTGAAGTGGTACCAGTTGTTGCACTGGAACCCCATCTCGGACTGATTCGGACGACGCTTGCGATACCAGATGCCACCGCCGTTCCAGTAGACACGCGACAGGATGACGTCGCCGATCGCGCCGTCGTGCACGCGCTTCATCGTCTCCATGTACTTCGGCTCGTGACGACGCTGCAGGCCGATGCCGACCATCAGGTTCTTCTTCTTGGACTCGGTGACGGCGGCGAGCACGCGGCGAATGCCGGGGGCGTCGGTCGCGACCGGCTTCTCCATGAAGATGTGCTTGCCCTTGCTGACCGCGTATTCGAACTGCTGCGGCTTGAAGCCAGGCGGCGTCGCAATGACCACGAGATCACAGTCACTGTCGATCGCGCGCTTGTAGGCATCGAGACCGGTGAAGATGCGCTCGGCGGTCACATCGACCTTGCCCTCCGCATGCTCACGCAAACTCGCCACCGAGTTCTCGGCTTTCTCGCGGAACGCATCGGCGACGGCGACCAAGCGCACGTTGCCCTTGGTGTTGAAGATCTGGCCGACGGCACCTGTGCCGCGACCGCCACAACCGACCAGCGCGACCTTGATCTCGTCGCAACCGCGAACGTGAACGTTTGGCATCATGGAAGCACTGGGCATGGACGCAGAAACGCCAGTGCCGACGAGGGCAGCAGAGGACGTTGCAAGGAAGTTCCGACGGGTAGTCTTGGGCATGAAGTTCGTCTCGACAGGCTGAGTTGGAGGCGCAACGGTAGTGCAATGGGCGCGTGCAATGCCAGCCCCCGGCGCCGCTGTCATGCGCCAAAGATGTAGGCGATTAGCGGGGACGGCCGGAGCGAGTCGAAAGCCATGCGGACAGCAAGACAATGGCTGTGCCGATGATCGCGAGCACCGTCACCGATTCGCCGCGCACCGCAATGCCAAGCACCGTGGCCACCACCGGGATGACATAGGTCGTCATCGACGCACGAACGGATCCAACGCGGCCCGTGAGCTTCGTGGCCATCATCAAGGCCAGCCCGGTGCCGCCCGCGCCGAGCGCGATGCAGGCGAACATCGGCCCCCACGCGAAGCTCGACTCGGGCAAGCCAACGACTGCGTATGGCGCGACCAACACAGCAGCAAGTGCGACCGCGCGAGACAGCACTGGCATCGAGCCATACTTGCGCTGTAGCGGCCCGGCGAGATTGATGGCGAAGCCATAGGAGAAGATCGCCGCCAGGACCAGAGCGACCCCAATCGCATGCGTGCTTGAGGTCGTCGCGCCCGGGATGCCAATCAACAGAACGCCGACCACGCCGACCGCCACCCCCACCATGCGCCGAGTGCTCGTCGGGGTTGCGAAGAACAACCAAGAGATCGCAACGGTGCCGAGCGGCATCGCCGCATTGAGCATTCCGGCCAACGACGAATCAATCCACTGCTGGGCAATCGGGAACATTGTCAACGGAAACGCAATCCACGTCACGGCAAGCCACGCGATCTTCGGCAGATCTCGCCGCTCGACCGGGCGCCAGGCCCTTGGCAAGAGGCCGAGGAACAACGCGCCCGTGAATACGCGCAAGAACGTGACGACACCCGGCGAAAACGCTTCGAGGCCGATCGCGATAAACAAGAACGACGCGCCCCAGATGCAAGCCGCGCCAAGCAGCAACGCCCAATCGAGCAAGCGGAACGGCGTATCCGCGTGGGAGACGCTCACTGACGCTTCTTCTGCAATGTATAGTAGACCTTGTCGCCAAGCAGTTGCTTCGCCGTGCGCGACGCCATGCCAGCTAGTGAGAAGGTGTAGACATTGCCTTCGCGCAACTCACCCAACTGCACGGTCAGCGTCGTGCCGGCGTCGTCCAAGTTCGCGGACGCTACGGGCACATCACGGTCATCGACCTTCGGCGAGCCATAGGCCTTGAAGTACTTGTAGCCATGCGCGCGCACCTTCAAGCCCTTGAGGGTCTGCATGTCAACTGGCTGAGTAAACCGCAACGTGAAGCCGCGCGAAGTCACGCGCACCTGATCGACCGCGAACAGCTCTGCTGGCTTCGCCCGCAACCGCACACGCACCAGGCCCTCAGCACCGGCCCACGACAAGTGCGTCTTGCCGATCCACAGCGAACCATCCGCAGTGAACGTCATGCGATGATTGCCGGCGCCAAGCAACTGGGTCTGCAAGAACGGGATGGCCGCGCCTTGGGACACGTCGCCGACCGGATCCGGAAGGAACCGCACCAACGTCTTCTGATTCATCTCCCCCAGCAACGTCTGCCCTGCAAAGACACCAAACACGCCTTCGGGCACCGCGATCGGCTGTGTTGGCGAACTGGCAAGCTCTCCTTGCGGCAACCAGGCGGCGGCCGGCGTACGCAACGCATCCAGTTCCGCGACCGGCATCTGCAAGGGGTTGCGCGTCCAGCCTTCGCGCCAGATCAGCGACGCAACGTGGCCGTAGAAGCCTCCTTCGCGCACGTGGTGCACCTTGCTTGTGCCAAGCCAATCACCCTGATTATCCGTCACCAAGAGTCGACCATCCGCATCGAAACCGATGCCATCCGGTGAACGAAAACCGCACGCGAACGGAGTCACCTGCTCGCCATCCGGCGACAGTTTGATGACCCAGCCGCGCCACTTGGCGCGCGCATACATGCGACCGGCTGCGCCACGCACCTTGCCCCACTCCTTGGCAACGTCCATCTTGTCGCGGGGCACGCCAATGTCGCTCCACTCACCACGGATCTCCTCGCGGATGCCAGCACCGTTCGACGCGGTGTTGAGTGCCACGTAGAGATTGCCGTCGCGATCGCGCGCCGGGCCGAACGCGAACTCGTGGTAGTTGCCGGTCATGCCAAAGCCGTCATAGACGGTGTCGTAGGCATCAGCGCGGCCATCGCCATCGGTATCGCGCAAGCGCGTCAACTCGCAACGCTGCATGACCAACAGGCTCGAATCGCTTTCGGCCAGCATGCCCAGCGGCTCGTGCAAGCCTTCGGCGAACGGCGTCCACACGCCAGTCGCCGGATCGTAGAGCAACACCTCGCCGCGATGAAAACACACCGCCAACTTGCCGCTCGGCAGAGCGGCGATGCCGCCAATCTGCGGATCGATACCGGCCGGGATCTCGATCGTTTCGATCGAGAACGCATCCGTCCACACGTCACCGCGAAACGCACCCAACATGGCGAAGAACACTGCAAAGACATGCATCAGTTTTTCTCCTCCATGATCACGGTGAACGCAGCTTCCTTGCCCTTGTTTGGCGTGAACATGGCTCCTTCGAACAGGCCATGCTCACTGAAGTAGTCGAGCTTGTCTGAGGCCACGAACATCATGCGCCAATCCGCCGGAGCGCCGCGTAAGACGAAGTGCCGGGCCAGTGCCTGACCGTCACTGCTCATCGTAATGCGCTCCTGCACTTCGACCTCGCCGACGCGATAGCGAAACGTAGGCAAGCCGTCCTTGAGACGGTAGCCGAGGAACTTGCGCTTCGCATTCTCGGCCACCGGCAACGGACTCTTCGCTTCGCGCAACAACACCTCACCCACGACCTTGGCCAGCCCATTGCCGTTGCTCTTCCAAACTGGCCATCCGTCAACGAAATCGCCCTTCCACACGTACCGCAAACGGCACGCGCCCGCGTCGAAACAGAAGTGGTAGTCGTTGTTGACGGCAACTGCGATGGCCGCGGGCCCTGCATCCGGCATGAACAAGCGCATCACCAACGGCCGCTTCCGCATCGATGGCGATGCGCGAAACTTGTCGGCGTCCTTGACAACAACTTCCTTCATGCCCTTCGTGCTGGCGACGATGTAGCCATGGATCGACATCAGATGGGCGTCCGTCAACGCCGCCATCGACGGCATCTGGATGACTCCCTTGCGCTTCGGCTGGGGATCCTTGCACCACGCCAGGAAGTCTTTGCGTTTATCGCCGTAGAGTCCAGCGATCTCGACCAGTGAAGGGCCGACATGCATGCGATCGTGCACATGGCACGCCGCACACATGGCGCCAAACAACAATTCGCCTTGCTCGAGTGCGCCGGCGCCCTGCTTGCCATCTTGGGCATTCGCAGCACTACAGCAGAAGAAGGAGAGAACGAGCGCGAAGCGCTGCAGGTGCGTAGGCAACATCAATTGATTCGTGGATCAGAGCGAGCGAATGCGCAGGTTCCGCAGTTGCAGCGGCATCGAGTGATCTTGGAACCCAATCGAGCCCGTGCGCGGGCGATCGGCGATGCGCTTGTGATCGAGCGCCATCGTGTGCACCAGGCGACCATTCAACGTCACCAGAATCGTGCCGTTCTCGCAAAGCACGTGCATGTGGTTCCACTCACCCGCCGGCTTCGCCGCGTTCTCACTCGGCGGCCCACCCGGAATGATGCCGCCGGCATCGTGGTCGGTCAGACGCACCTTGTCCGCGGCCGTCGCGTAGAGCTGCACTTCGACGCCCGTGGCGACTGGCTTCGCCTGATCGCCGACGTGGAAGTAGAAACCTGAGTTGCCGTTCTTCTCGAGGCTGTACTCAAACTCCGCCTCGAAATCCGCGTAGTCGCCTTCGACCCATAGGTAGTGGCCGTAGCGCTGCCAACCCTTCTGACCATCGCTCGGCGTCAGCTTGGCGACGCCATCGGCGAGCGTCCAATTGCCTTTGGTCGCGCAATGCGTCGACAGTTCTTTGCCGGCCAGCGGCTTCGCCCAGGCACCCGGCTCCTCCAGTTTCAGGATCTCGACCGAACGGAACTGGATCGCGTGGCTCTCGGATTGCAGCGAGATCGTGCCCTTGCGCAGTTGCTTGCTACGACCATCGGCGAGCAACTTCTTGGCGTCCGCATCGCGCGGATCCAATTGCGGCTGCTCATAGGCGAGCACCGTGTGGCCGTCGATCAGGTGACGAATCGTATCGCCGCGCACTTCGATCTCGGCAGTGACCCAACCGTCGCCCCGGTAGGTCTTGGAGTTGGAGTTCAAGCAATGCGGCGTCCACAGCTTGCCGTTGCGAACGACATTCGTGCCGGGCGTGCACAGGTTCGAAGTCGGCCGCTCGCCCTTCTCGCGACCGCCCAGGATCTGCACTTCGATCGACACTGGGAAGTTCTGTTTCTTGGTCATCGATTCCGCGGACTGGCCATGAATCATCACGCCACTGTTGCGGAACGCCCAGCCAGGGCCACCCTTCACCTGAGGGCCGACAAAGCGGTATTCGGTGCGGAATCGGTAGCTGGCAAACTCGTCCTTGTAGAACAGGTGACCAAAGCGGCCGTTGAACGCATCGTAGTTTTCGTAGGAGACGGTCAGCAGTCCGTCGACGACGCGGAACGTATCACCAAAGTTGTCACCGAGATCGTGGCCGACGATCTTCGGCGTCCAACCGGTCAGGTCCTTGCCGTTGAACAACGGCCGCCACGTTGCCGGCGAGGCATCGGGAGCAGCGGGCGCAGCGGCGTCTTGCGCAGCGGTAACGCCGGCAAAACTGGTGACCGCCAGCATCGCAGCGGCAACCAGCTGCGGAAAGAACACAACACGAGGACGAGGGTGCGAACCGTTCATCGCCGGACGATACCCGATGCCGGTCTCGGGTCACGCGTCCCATCCGCGTGTCAATCGCGGCACCGCGACTGCTAGTAGACGACCCCGCCAACCGGTGCGCCAATGCCGATCGCGCCCATCTCCAGCATCACCGGCTGGAACCAAATCGTTCGACCGAACAACTGCACTGCTACCGGTCCCGTGCTGGCGGTCATAAACAAGCCGTTGACGTCGGCGGTGCCCACACTGATCACCGCTGCCGTCGACGGACTAAGCCGCAGCGGCTCGAGAGCGAACGGCACCGCCGCCGACGGCATCAACTCGCCAGTCGCAACGACCACCAAACTGCCAGGCAAGCAACGCGTCATGATGCGATAGCCGGAACCAACCCGAGGCGCGCCAAACGACGTGTATTCGACCAAGCCATAGCTCGTCAGAATGCGCGCGGCGGCTTCGAGACCGGCAACGGGAGGCCCCGGAACCTGCCATCCTGCCTGGCCAGGCAGCACGAACCCCATGCCGCCAATCATCGTGCTGCGACAATGGCGCACGGGAGTGGTGCTCTGATTGAGCACCGCCGGCACTGGGAACGAAGACACACTGTCGCCGCCGAGAACCGACGTGTCCGTGAGCGACACGTTGCCGCCCATGACACGCATTGCCGGCCAGCCAGTGCCAAGCAGGTAGGCGTCCGCGCCCACCACCGAGCAATCGTTGAGCTCCAATCGACCGCCGGTAACTCGAATCGCGTAGGGCGCCTGAGTGCCCATGATCATACTCGCCGCGAAGGACGAACGCGACGCGACGACGTTGCCGCCGCTGACCAAGCCGTCGTGCGAACTGAAGACCGCGCAGCCTTCGAGCACGACATCGGCGGCCCCAATCGACAAGCACTCGTCGACCTTGGCCGGATGACCGCCATAGAACTGGCAATCGGTAAAGGTCAGGTGGCCACCAACAACTCCGACGAGGTGCGGCTGCACCGCGGACAGCGAACGAAACTGCAGTCCAACCAAGTGGCCGGGTTGACCGGGCGGTGGGTTGAACTGGGTGTACGCCCAGCAATGCGAGCAGGCGCCATTGTTGGCGATCGTCGCGCCGTTCGGCGCCAAGATCGTCACGCCGACATTCATCGTGAACGCTGCGTAGGTGCCTGGCTGCACGAGCACCAGATCGCCGGGCTGGGCAACCGCGAGTGCTGCGTCGATGTCCGGATAGGAGCTCGGCACGTCGAGCGTTGCCTGCGCAAGCGCACATGCCTGCAGCATGCAAAGAACGAATGGGATCAGGTGGTTCGACATCGGAGTCTGTGAGTCGCCGCCAATCGGCGAATCGCAGGATACTCGACAGCTTCGCTCGACGGTTCGTGTATTAGAGGCGCTGATCAACAACAGGAAGTGCCGGCGGCGCTTCCATTTGATCAAATCGCCGTGCGCAGACTCGCCACAAAAGCCACGTGCCGAGCACGCAGATCCCAAACAGCATCCACGCCGGCACGACCCAGCCACGAACGCATGCCCGCCAACACGACCCGCATCAGGATCTGCAGGTCATCACTTGGGCCAAGAACGATGAGCCAATGCAACGCAACTGCGATGGCAACCCCCATCGCGAACCGGCCTACCAATACCCCGCCAAGCAGCTTGCGTGCCGGCAGCTGGCGAACTCGGGTTCTCGCCAACACCGCCAACGCCAACACCAAGAGCAGCGGCAAGAACAAGAGCGGCGCATCGGCAATGCGGGCGAGCGTTCCGCTGCGTTCGCTTCGGCCGTCGCTAAAGCTCGGCCCATGTCCCGAAGCCATCGTCACACCGATGCCATCAGGCCTCGCAACGATCTGCTCCTCGAGCTCGGCGAGCGCTGTGCCAATACCGTGAATGTCCTGCAGTGCGCGCGACACCTGCTCTCTGGCAACCGTCACCGAACAATTCTCAGGCAACTGATACGGGTGCCAGATGTAGATGCCTGGGTACGCGAAGCGCGGCTGCACAAACAACGACTCACCGCCCCGCAGTTTCACTTCGATCGGCGCATCGTCAAAGGCAATGCGCCAATGCTCACCGGGAATCACCACATCCGTCGGGGTCGCACTTGCATCCTCACTAGCTTGAATCGACTGATGCTCCCAACTGAAGCGCGTCGAACGATCCTCGCTCAACATCCAACTCGCAGCGATCGCGACTCCCAGCAATGCAACGGCCGGCATGACAATGATCTTGATGCCGAGGATCGGAAACAGCTTGCGACGCGGAAACGGCAAGTGCCGAACCGATCGCAAGACACTCTCATCGCCGGGGGTCGGGCGGATCGTGAGAATGACCACCGCGCACCAACCGAGCCCAACCGTAAAGAACGGAAACCGCCCAAACAGTGGCACGAAGAACGCAATCCACATTGCAGGGGCGAATACTACTTCGAACCACCATGCCACGTTGCGCAGCGCGAGGTGGCGCCACATCGACTGCAAAGCGCTCGCCGGGACAGCCGACTTGCTGGCCGGGATGGAAGAACTGGACGGATCAGCAGATGCGCTGTGGTCCTCTACCGGGCGAGCAGACTGCTGAAGACGCGTCGGCGCCAACTTCCACGCGACTACGGCGGCAATCGGAGAGGCGCAGGCAAGGGCAATGCCGATCGGCATGGACAGAACGGGAACGCCGATCGCGAGCAACACCGATAGCAAGGCCAGGAAGATCCGCCACCCATTGAGCCGCTCTTGGTCACCTAGGGCCATTTGGCCAACCGAGATCCCCAACACGGCACACCCGAGAGTCACGAGACCAATCGTGAGGGTCGAGGCGGGCAACGGCGAGAACACAGAAACCAAACAGTGCGCCAGCAAGGCACCCGCAAACGCCAGAACCGGAACGCGGAAACGATTGATCAGACCTGCGCGTAGCCAGTCTTGCTCGCTAGCGGGCAGCGACCGCTCGACATCGGTGATGCGTGCTCGCCGGAATCGGTAGTCGACGAACGTCGCCGCCAAGCAGGACAACATCCCAAGCAGGCAATACAGACCCGCGAGGGCAACAGACTTGCGGGGCTGCCATTCCTTCATCGTAAAGAACGCAACGCCGTTGATCATCCCAATCAAGAAGACCATGCCCAGCAAGAACCGAGCACGCAATTGCCACAGCAAGTGCACTCGGGCCAAGACCATGACATTGGAGTTCATCGCGATGCCTCCACTACTTCGATGAACAAGTCTTCAAGCGGCACCCGACGGCAGTCGACGGGAGCCCCGTTGGTGATCGGCTGCATAGCCGCCAGCACGCCTTCGCTCGAATCCCGGAGACGGCGTGCACAGCTTTTCCGTGTCGCCGCACGCTGACACACTTGTCGAGGCCGTGGAGCCGCGAGAACGCGGACTCGTCGATGTCACTGAGCATGGCGAGCACGTATTGCTCGCGCAGCGCGTCGAGGTCTTCGTCAACTTTGATGCCGCCACCGTCAATAAGCACGACGCGACTGGCGATGCGTTCGACGTCGGACATGTAGTGCGACGAGAACACGATCGTCGAGCCCTCTTCCCCCAGCAGCTCGATCGCCGCCTCAAGGAACTCGCGCCGGGTCGCCGGGTCGAGGCCGCCGGCTGGCTCGTCCAGCAACAACAGCTCGGGCCGATGCGCAATCGCACACAGCAACGCCACCTGCCGCGCCTGACCCTTGCTCATCTCGCCGAGTCGCTGGTCTGGCTTGACCGAGAACCTCTCGCTCAGCGAACGGCAGAAATCCTCATCCCACGTCGGGAACAAGCCGCGATGCAAATCGAGGACCTGCGCCACCGTCAGGTAGGCCGGCAACACCTGGTCTTCTGCGACGTAGCCGAAGCGCCGCTTGACCTCGATGCCGTTGACGAACGGGTCGAGCCCAACAACCGAGACCTTGCCGGACTGCGGCGCCATGATGCCTGCGAGAGTGCGCAGCAACGTGGTCTTGCCGGCACCATTGCGACCGAGCAGTCCAATCACTTCACCCCGCCCCACCTGCAACGACAGATCTCGCAACACGGGATTGCCCGGCTCGTAGGCCTGGGTGAGATTTTGGACTTCGATGACGTTGCTCATGATTGCGACTCAGTTGCTGGGTTGTTCGGGTGGCGCTCCGCTTGGGAAGCATCACGCTCGGCATCGAGCCGCGAGGACTCCGCGCGCAGCGCAGCGATCACTGCGTCGAGCGGGACTTGGGCCGCCCACGCCTCGCCGAGCAATCGGCGCAGAACCGGGGTCAGGCGTGCGAGGCCAGCCGTCGGGTCGACGATCAAATCAGGCCGCGCACAGACGAAGGTGCCTTGGCCGCGACGGGTCTCGATGACGCCTTCGCGATCAAGTTCGTCGTAGGCCTTCTTGACGGTCAACGGCGACACGGCGACCTGCTGGGCCAACTCGCGCTGGCTAGGCAGCTGCTCGCCAGACCGCAAGCGCCCAGAAGCGAGCGCTTCCTGGATTTGGCGGACGATCTGCCGGTAAATCGGGACGTCATCGGCTGGTTGGATAAGGATGTGCATCAGTGCCGTGGTCTACTGGTGCTATACATAGCTAGTTCACTGATCGACGTCAAGGTCCTGATTCTTGAGCAAGCTCCACGGCGGGTATCGTTCCAGCGATGAATCCCTGCCTCTCGGTCCTGGTGGCGCTCTCGATCCCGGTCATCGCATGCACGCAAGATGGCGCAGCGATTCCAGACGCTGCGAAACCGGTGGCAGCCGAGCTGCAGGCCAAGGAAGGCGTGGTCTACAAGACCATTGGCGACGTCGACCTGCGCCTCTTCCTGTTCTTCCCCGAGAACCACCTCGCCAGCGACACGCGCCCGGCGGCGGTGTTCTACTTCGGCGGCGGCTGGAACAGCGGCACCGTGGCGCAGTTCGAACCACAGGCGCGCTACCTCGCGAGTCGCGGCATGGTCGCGGCGGTGGCCGACTACCGCGTCAAGAAGCGGCACGGCACCAGCCCGTTCGCGTGTGTCGCCGATGGCAAGAGCGCCGTTCGCTGGCTGCGCAGCAATGCCAAACGGTTGGGCATCGATCCGAAGCGCATCGCGGCCGGCGGCGGCTCGGCGGGCGGCCATGTCGCGGCGACGACTGGTGTAGTGGCGGGTCTTGAGGAGAAGGGCGAAGACCAAGCGGTCAGCTCGAGGGCGAACGCGCTACTGTTGTTCAACCCGGTCTTCGACAACGGGCCCGGCGGCTACGGCCATGCGCGCGTCAAGGATCGCTACCGCGAGATCTCGCCGCTTCACAACATTGAGGCGGGTGCCCCACCAACGATCGTGTTCCTCGGCACCAAGGACACGTTGATCCCAGTGGCGACCGCAGAACGCTACGCGGCGAAGATGAAGCAGGTCGGCAGTCGTTGCGACCTGCATCTCTACAAGGGCCAACCGCACGGCTTCTTCAACCCGCGCAACAAGCAGCACTACTTCCTGACGGTGTTGGAGATGGATCGATTCCTCGAGTCGCTCGGATGGCTGCAAGGCAAGCCGACGATCGAGAAGCCAGCTGCCAAGAAGTGAGCTCTTGGTGAGATCTCACGCAATTAGTTTTGATTGATCCAACACAACGACCGATATCTGTGCTACTAATTGTCTCCGTGATGACGCGTCTACAAAACACCTACAGCCAACCTTCGCCGAGCAATCGGTGCGCGCTGCGGTCGTGTGGACGAATCGAATCGCGATTCAATTCGAACGGGCACGGTCAACACGGCCAGCGTCAATACGGCCAGCGTCAATACGGCCAGCACGGTCAAGATGGCCAGCACGGTCAATACGGCAATGGGGAGCATCCCCCGCACTAGCCACCTGGAAACTCAGACCTTCAATGGTCATGGCCGCAACGGCCACTGCGAGGGCCCAGGAGCACATCCTGGGCCTTTTTCGATTTTGGGCGACCGATCAACGGCGCACTCCGCGGCGTACTCCGCGGCGCACCCCACAATGAACAACTTCACCGAACCAACCCGACACGACCATGCGTGCCAACGCACGACCGGCAGTCACCTCGCGTGCTTCGCACGTGCGACTGAGGTGGGTTTCCTACGTCAACCGAGCAATACCGAAGGCGCAATGCGCCATGGCTCGCTCGACTCGAATGACAGGAGCGCACCATCGACCTGAGCCAACTCGCATTCCCTATGCAATGAGTTGAGGCCCGGGTTGATACCCGGGCCTTTTTTGTTGAACCCATCCCCAACACACACGCGGCAAGCAGCCGCGTGCGTGCCGGCAACCGATCCGTACACATCACAACATCGTCTTAACAAGCATGGTGGGAGTAGCTCAGTGGTAGAGCGGAAGTCTGTGGAACTTCAGGCCCAGGTTCGATTCCTCGCCCCACCCCAATTCGCCACATCCCGATTCGCCACACCCATGCGAACCATCAACCCGAGAGGAGGTGATCCACCACTACATGCACATTAACTGGCGTCGTTCAACAGCAGGACACCCGGCTCTGAACCGGACAATGCAGGTGCGAATCCTGCCGCCAGTACCACGTCCCCGTAGCTCAGTAGCAGAGCACCTGGCTGTTAACCAGGGTGTCGTAGGTGCGAGTCCTACCGGGGACGCCATATCTCGACGCGCAAGCCTCGTCGGGACTGCCATTCATCGATGTAGCTCAGCAGACGAGAGCGCTTCCGTGCGAAGGAAGAGGTCGCAGGTGCGAATCCTGCCATCGATACCAAACGTAGCCACCCTCCAAACGTAGCCACCCTGACGTCACGCCCCTCCACCCCACGTCACGAAGCCCACGTCACGAAGCCCCAGTCACGAAACCCACGTCACGACCCCGCGTAACAAGATCCCGCCATCCAAACGATGCCGCCAGCCACGAGCCCACCATGACCTCCTCAATACTGTCGCAGCCGACCCTGGTCCTCAACCGATCATGGATCGCGATCGACACCACTTCCGTTCTCGATGCCCTGCGGCTGCTCTTCAAGGGCACCGCGGTTGCGGTTCGCCCCGACAACTACGAGATGCACGGCTTCGAGTCGTGGTCCGACCTCGCAGTCGAGCCCGATGAGCCGCACATCCGCACGCCGCGGCTGCGCATTCGAGTACCGGAAGTGATCGCATTGACCGGCTACGACAAGGTTCCAAAGCGCTCGGTGTCCTTTACGCGACGTAACCTGTTCGCCCGCGATGAACGCACGTGCCAGTATTGCGGCTGCCGGCCCGGAACCTCCGAGTTGACGATCGACCACGTGCTACCCCGTTCTCGCAACGGCAAGAGCACGTGGCACAACTGCGTGCTCGCGTGCGTGCCGTGCAACCGCCGCAAGGCCGACCGCACTCCGGCCGAAGCTTGCATGCAGTTGCGCTGCGAACCGAAGGCACCCAAGTGGTTGCCGACGCTCGATGTGCCGATTGCTCGGATTCGCCAGTCGTGGCAGAAGTTCGTCAGCGACAAGTACTGGGACTCGCGGCTGCAGCCGTGAAGGCGCGCAGCCAGGATGCCTCCGGCTGCGTGCGCCTCAGCTCCGAGCCGACATCGCTCGGCGGTGGCGCAGGGTCGACGGCGCCACGCCGTGCTCCGCGGAGACAGGCAAGCCGCGCACGCGGCAACTGTTTGCAACCATGGCCGCGTGATGCACGGTGTGGCTGAGCACGAACTGCAACTCGCGGCCGAGTGAAGATTGCTGCCACGCGACCTCACCTTTGCTGGACGAGGCGGTGCGCACATGCACCGGCGCCGCCATATCGGCCGTCAACAAAGCCGGGCGCAACTCTTTGAGCAAGCCGCGGACCTTGCCGAGCGCTCGATCGCGATCGCATTCAATCTCGGGACAACGCGCGCGGTCGTCGTAGTCAAACTTCTGCATGGCGATGCCATCCGAGAGCGTGACGTAGTGGTCGATGCAGTGGCGAACGTGCTGACCAATCGTGGCGCCAGCCAATTCCGGAACGGCGGCGCAGTAATCCTCCGCAGGCAGCAGGCTCACGTGATCGGCAAAGGTCGCCAGGGAGTCGCAAACTGCGCCAACTAGATTCTCGGGTGCCGTCATCAACTTCTCGTAAGACTACGCCTCAGGAACGTCTTGGGCCAGGGCGCTCGATACTGGCTTGCTGCCATCCGGTTCCGTCGGGATCACTTCGGCGGCCGGCGCCTCGAACCTCGGGCGCCGCATGGCGGTCACCAACACACTCCATAATTGCCCGAACGTCGCCGGGGCATGACCTGCTCGTCGATTGTGCGCACCGATGCGACTGGCGCGGCGCAGGTGGGCGATCATGTCGAGCACGCCTCGATACCATGGGTAACCCGGCTGGTAGACGTGCGCGGCTTCGCCGGTCACACCGTTGAACTCGAGCACGGCAACGCCATGGCCCGCGCGCAATGCCTGCTTGCTCGGAACGCGGACATCGAACCGACCAAAGTCGACCCCCGGCACATCTGCCATGAAGGACTCGAACGATTGCTGCAGTTCGGCCGAGGTCAAATCGCGCGCATCGAAGAACGTCGCGCCGCAGGAATGCGTCCCGAGATCGCCGAGCGAGACCCGTTCGCCGGCCGCTGGCACCCAGCCAAGTCGCGATGCCTGCGCCTTCAAGTGCAGCCGCGACATCGCCAGGGTGCGATCCCCGGCGAGAATCAAGTCTTCGAGGCAGCGCTCGCCATCACCGACCAACGATGGCAAGACCTTGTGCGCGATCGAGTGGATTTCGCCCAAGCCGGTCTCGGGACTGCGACACCACGCGACGCCGAACTCCTCGCCCGCGATGAACTCCTGCACGATCGCGTCATACGGGCAGCTTGCCAACCAGGCACGTGCCGAAGCCTCGTCCTTGACGACCACCACGCCCGCGCCGCGCTCGCCTTGATCGGGCTTGAGCACGCAACGCCCCGCCTCAAGGAACGTGCTGACGGCGGCCATGCGTTCTTCGATCGGCGTCTTGCGCGGCAGCCGCTGGTAGGCAGCGACGAACACCCCATCGCGGGACGAAGCAGGAAACAAGTCGAGGATGTCGCCCTTCGACTCACCGAACAAACCGCCGAACGGGATATCTCGATTGCATGCGCTGAACACGAGCGGCGTGCGATGCACGATCGCCGTCCACAGCTGATGCAGCACAACCGGCGGGAACACAAAAACTGGCGGCCAGTACTCCCAGCGCGTGAGGCGGCGAAAACTGCCGAGCAACAGCCGCCGCCCGCGCCACGAAAACATGTAGGTCAGAACGCGCAACACGCACCACGCAACCAGCAAGGCACACGGCACCGCAACCCACGCGTAGGCACCCCACGCAGCCAACCATTCGAGCACTACTTTGCCCGAGATCATGGCTGCGGCGACCAGCAACGGCGTCCAGATCACCACGGCGACTGCCATCACCGCTGCAAAGCGCCATAGGGACCAACCGATCGCGCCAGCGGCGAGATAGCTCGGCACCCGCGTGCCCGGCAGGAAGCGGGACGTGAACAAGATCTTGGTGCCGTGCTGGTCGAACGCGCGGCGCCACGAACTCTTGCTCATGCGCTCCATCTTGCGCTTGGCCCAACCCCATCGCAGCAGGCCGCGCGCCATCAGCCAGCCAATCAGATAGAGCCCGATATCCCCGAGCCAGATGCCGAGCGTGCACGCGATCGTCGCCGTCAAGTAGTCGATGTGGCCATCGGCGGCAAAGATGCCCGCGGCGACGCACGACAGGTCTTCCGTAATGAACGTGCCGAAAAACAGCGACCCGGGCAGCCAGACTCCCGCAACGCCCACGCCGAACAGGGCGGGCAACCAGCCGTCGGGCTTCTGTGCGGATAGTGCGAGGAGCGATTTCAGCAAGACGAGGGCAGTCTACGGTGGAACGCGTGCGGGCCCAGGAGACGTTGGCGGCGTTGTTACGAAATGCGCGGACTCGCGTACCGACGAATCCCTATCGTCGGTTGGGTCCGAGTCCCCCACCGCCATTGATCATGATCGCGAAGCACCTGCCTACCGCTCTCCTCTCCCTACTGCTGGTCGAATCAAGCCTCGCGCAAGAACTGCCGAAGCTTGACGCGCTGGCCTACCGCAGCATCGGCCCGTCGCGCGGCGGCCGAGCCACCGCCGTGTGCGGCGACGTGCAAAACGTCGGCACGTTCTACATGGGCGCGACCGGCGGCGGCGTCTGGAAGACCGTCGACTTCGGCACGCGCTGGAGCAACGTCTCGGACGGCTTCTTTAAAAGCCCGTCGATCGGCGCCATCCGCGTTGCGACCACCGACTCGAACTTGATTTGGGTTGGCACTGGCTCCGACGGCATCCGCAGCAATGTGATTCCGGGACGCGGCATCTACAAGTCGACCGACGCCGGCAAGACGTGGGACTTCATGGGGCTTGAGAATGCCGGCCAAATCGGCGCCGTCGAGATCCACCCCACCGATCACGACATCGTGTTCGTCGCAGCGATCGGCAACGCCTTCGTCCCCAACAAGGATCGCGGCGTCTACCGCACCAAGGATGGCGGCAAGACGTGGCAACTCGTGTTCCACGTCTCGCCAACATGCGGCGCGGTCGACCTTGAGATCCATCCGGCCAACCCCGACATGATCTACGCATCGATGTGGGAAGGCGAACGCAAGCCGTGGACCGTCAAGAGCGGCGGCACGCAGGGCGGCGTCTGGCGCACTGCCGACGGCGGGGACACATGGAAGCAACTGGGCAATGGCTTGCCGACCGGCATCGTTGGCAAGAGCGACCTCGCGGTTTCGTTCTCATCGCCGGACACTCTTTACGTGCTAATGGAAGCCAAGGAGAAGCCGGGGCTGTATCGCTCCGACGACTACGGCGAGACGTTTCAGTTTGTCAGCAACCAACGCGGCCTGCTCGATCGTCCGTTCTACTACTGCAACATCGATTGCGACCCGAGCAACGCCGAGCGCATCATCGTCAATGCAACCGGCTGCCAGGAGTCGACCGATGGTGGCAAGAAGTGGCGACGCCGCTTCACTCCACATGGTGACAACCACGAGACTTGGATCCATCCGGAGGACCCCAAGTTGATGGTGCAGTGCAACGACGGTGGCGCCAACGTCACCACCGACGGCGGCACGACGTGGTCCAAGCAGGACAACCAACCAACCGCCGAGCTCTACCAGGTCGCGGTCGATGATCGCTTCCCCTACTGGGTCTACGCTGGCCAACAGGACAACTCGACGATTCGCGTGCCAAGCCGCGCACCGTATTCTTCGCTGGCCGGAACCAAAGGCTTGTGGCAATCCGTCGGCGGCTGCGAAACCGGACCTGCGGTGCCGAAACCGGGCGATCACGACATCGTCTACGCCAACTGCAAGGGGCGCTTTGGTGTCTACAACCATCGCACCGGCCAAGAGCAGCACTACTACGTCGGTGCCGAGAGCCTCTACGGCCACAACCCGCGCGACCTGCAATATCGCTTCCAACGCGTCGCGCCGATTTCGCTGTCGCCGCATGACCCCGAAGCGGTCTACCACGGCTCCCAATTCCTGCACCGTTCGCGCGATGGCGGCAAGACCTGGCAGACGATCTCGCCAGACCTGACCGCCTTCGAGGCCGACAAGCAAGTCGACTCGGGCTACCCGATCACGCGCGACATCACCGGCGAAGAGTACTACTCAACGCTCTACGAGATCGCCGAGTCCCCCGTGCAGAAGGGAGTGATCTGGACCGGTGCCAACGACGGCCCGATCCATGTGACGCGCGACGATGGCAAGAACTGGCTCGACGTCACGCCCAACATGCCGAAGGGTGGCCGGGTGCAAACCATCGAACCGTCGCAGTTCGACGCCGGCACGGCGTATGCGTGTGTGCTGCGGTATCTCCTCGGCGACCAGACGCCGCACCTCTACAAGACCGACAACTTCGGTGCCACCTGGCAACGCATCGCCAACGGCCTGCCGGCCAACTGTCCGGTCCGGGTCCTGCGCGAAGACCCGGTCGACAAGAACGTGCTATTCCTTGGCACCGAATGGGGCATGTATCTGTCGCTCGATGCCGGCAAGTCATGGCGCAGCTTCCAACAGAACCTGCCAGTAACCCCGATCACCGACATGGTCATCCACCACGATGATCTGGTCGTGTCGACGATGGGACGTTCGTTCTGGATCCTCGACGACATCTCCGCAGTGCGCGGCCTGAAGGGCACTGACATCAGCGCCGCCACGCTGCTGAAGCCACGAGTAGCCGTTCGCACCCGACTGCGCGGCGCCGGCGCCAACCTGCACTACGTGCTGCCCGAGAACGCCAAGGGCTTGCAGATCGAGATCCGCGACCTGTCGAAGGCAAAGCCCGAACTGATTCGCACGATCAAGGCCAGCACGCGCCAGACCGGTGGCCGCCAAGGCCAACGCGACCAAGGCATGCTCGCACCGTTCCGTCGTGGTGGTGGTGGCCGCGGGCTCAGCGCCGAAGCCGGCCTGCACCGCTACACGTGGGACATGCGCCGCGATGGCGTCAGTGGCCGGGGCCCCTTGGTCGCTGCCGGCACCTACGAGATCTGCCTGGTGCATGCCGATGGCGTCAGCACGCAGCGACTGACGCTGACGATGGATCCGAGGCTCGCGGCTGAAGGCATCACGAAGGAAGACCTGCAAGCGCAGTCGGACCTGATCCTCGAAGTGCAAGCACTGTCGGCACGGACCAGCAAGCTGGTTGCCGACATTCGCCGCTTGTCCCGCGCCCAGATGATGAAGGAACGCGGCGACAAGCTCGACGCGCTGCGCGCCCGACTGGTCAACGCAAGCGGTGCCTACCCGCGGCAGATGCTGCAATCGCAGGTTCGCTACCTGAGCGGCATGATCGATCGCGCCGACCAACGACCGGGCAAGGATGCCTACGTTCGCTTGCAGCAACTGCAGAAGGCCATCGCTGCCTGCGAAGCGGACCTCAAGGCGCTCAACTGAGTGCCTGAAGCCGGACGCCCTGAGGCCGGGCACCATTAGGCCCGACGCCCTGAGGCCCGACTCCTAGAGACAGAACCGCGGGCGCTACTGACCAATCGTCAAAAGCGCCGGGCTGCTCACTCGCAGCGTCGACAAGTTGACGTCGATGCTCTGCAGGATCAGTTCGAGGCCAGCCAATGCAGCAATGGCTGGCACCTGCACCGGCGTGCTGCCGAGCCCGCTTGCATCCAACGTGGTCAACGCGAGCAACGCCGCACTGGCCGGCAGAACGTGCAACGACTGCACGTTCGGCAGCATGACTGGATCGATGCCGGCGAACGCCACAAACACCGCGTGGGTTGCCGAGGCGTTGCCGGCGCTGCTGATATCCAGCAACTGGCCCGGAGTCGCCGCCGACGGATACAGCGCGAGCGTCGTGCGAATAGCCGTCTCCGCGACTTCCGTGGCGCCCGGTGCCACAGCCAGGACTGCCGGCATCGTCGTCAAGCCCGTGCCGTCGAGGCCTGGCACCAAGACGACATCCGCGGCGTAGCGCACCGTGCCATTGTCGCGCACGCGCACAGCTGCACCACCTGCGGTCCAATCGATGGCCGACAACAAGACGCCTTCGCCACCTTCGACCAAGTTGTCGGGCCCCCCGGCGATGACGGCCTCGGAGTTGTCCAAGTCGATTCCCTCCTCGCCTGGGTAGCCGTAGATATCCCACCACACGAAACCGAAGTGTGCCCCGCCGCGACCGCCGATCGCCGCCGTTCGTGACAAGTGCACCGTCGAGCTAGCGAGCGCGACGATCGCATCACCACCATAGCCTTCCCAACCGTGGCCACCGCGGATCGAACATGCATTGCACCAGATCCGACTGTTGTGGGTCTCGACGCCAGACGACGCTCGCTGCCACTGCGCCTGTTGCGGTGGCCACGAACCGTGCAAGACGCACGACTGCAACAGCACTGCACTGCAGTTCTCTACAAGCAAGACTGCTTGGTCAACGTTCGAGGCCGACACGCTCTGCGGCAACGAAACCACACCCAGCAACTCGATGCGACCGGCACATTGGTTCAAGTGGACCCTTGGCGCCGAAGAGTTACGCGTGACATCCAACGACAAGCCAGAAACCCGCACGGTCTGACCTGCCGGCAACTGCGTGACTTCGATCGCAGCCGCCGTTGAGCCGAGCGGCCACGAAATCACGCACGGCGCCGGACCGACCCGAACGATCGAGATGGACTGGCTGACAACGAACGGTTCGTAGGTGCCGCCTTGCACGAAGATCTTCGCGCCGAGTGGCGCTGCGGCAACCGCTGCAGAGATCTGCTGGTAGCTCGCGCCAGATCCCGGCGGGCCAACCGTGATCTGCGCCAACGCCAGCGAGGCAACGCCTAGCACGGAGGCCGCAAGCAACGCGCTGCGACGAACAAGTAAGGACTGCATGGCTTCTCCTGAAGTTTCCCAGTCAACCGCGAGACGGACCGCAATCGACAGACAAGACGTGGGGACGAGACGCGCATTCTAACCACAGACACAACCGGGCATTGCCAAAGCGGCTGCATCAAGGCCAAGATCCCCTCATGGATGAACGTCGCGTGCCGTGCAGCAAGCAGCAGCTAGACCGCTACCTGCAGCGAGTTGCGGTAACAGCTCCGGTCGCAGCAAACGAATCCACCTTGCTCGCCTTGCACGCAGCACACCTCGGTGCCATCCCGTTCGAGAACCTCGAGATCCATCTCGGCCGTGCGATGCGGATCGAGCCCGACGCGCTGTTCGAAGATCTGGTCGATCGTCGCCGCGGTGGCTACTGCTTCCAGATGAACGAGCTGTTGGCGCGCGTCTTGCTCGCCATCGGCTTTGAAGTCGAACGCTTCGCCGCGCGCGTTTGGCTGCGCAATTCGAGCCGGATGCCACCTCGCTCGCACCAAGTGCTGCGTGTGCGCACGGTGGACGGTCGCCACTGGCTGTGCGACGTTGGCTTCGGCGGCGGCAGCCCGCTGAGACCCTTGCCCTTCGAGATGCAACGAATCGATGAGCAACCGCTCGAAAGCTATCGCATGCACACCCACGAGGACTACGGCATCGTGCTGCAGCGGCGCAGTGTGGAACCCGACACCCGAGAATGGAGCGACATGATCTCGTTCGGCACCGAAGATCAATGGCCGACCGACTTCCGCTACAGCAACCACTCGATCTCGACGATGCCGGACTCGCGCTTCGTATTGCATCGCGTCGTGTCCCGCGCGCAACCCGACTTGCGCCAGTCGTTGTTTGACGGCACGTTTCGCGAAACTCGCGCAACCGGCGTCACCGAACGCGTGCTCGATGCTGCAGAGGAAGAACGCGTCTTGCGCGAGACGTTTGCGCTCGATCTACCGACCCCGCTGGTCTGGCAGCCGCGCGACGCTCACCTCAGGTAGTGAACCAACACGCGCTCGTTGCGGCCCGCAATCGGCCCCAGAGGTGGCTGTTCGAGCAGCATCTTTGGCGATTCTCCCATGAAGCAGCGCACGCCTTCGAGCACGACCACGATCGTGACGGTGCTCCACATCAGCCGCTTGATCCAAATGGCCGATAACCGCGCGAGCAACAAACGCTCGACCGCGATCGCCCACAACAACGCCAACGACGGGATGCACAACGCGCCCATCCGTGCGTAGCCAAAGAACAGCACGATCGCGAGCAGCTTGCTCAGCGTGAACAGCACGAACGGCACCACCCCCGAGAGACTGCGCGCCGACCACAATCCAAACAGCGCCAACGCCAACAGCAAGCCGCGCCAAACCGCAGCGATGCCGGTCATCGCCACCGTCATGTCCACCGGTTCCCGCACGCCCGACATGCCGAGCGGCATCGAGTAGCTGCCAACGCCAGTCGCCATGCCACGCCACGAGTGCAGCAGCTTCTGCCCCATCAACCACAGCGCCCAGCCGGGGCGAGCAAGCCACCGGTCGAGGCCGATGCGGTAGCCGTGGTTGATGATCTCCAGGTGCGGCGGGTAGTCGAAGCGCAACGGCCCGTTCGGCTGCAAACAGACTTGGATGTCCGGCGAATAGCGCTCGACGCCACCCTTGAGCGGCGGTCGATGATCGAGTGCCGTGCGAGAGAACGTTCCGGTGCTCGTCTCGTAGTTGGCGAGGCAGAAGTTCATCGGCCCATACATCACCAGCAACGGCGTCGACAACGGTTCTGGCCGATAGCCGTAGGCTTCATCGAGCACCGCGAGATCACTGACGCGAACGCGCGTGCCGCCGCGCATCTTGACGGTGTCGTTGACGAACCCGAACGTCGAGTAGCGAATGAACGCTGGCGTTCTGCTGAGGATATCGAGCGCGTCAAGATCCCATGGAAGAGCCAGTGGCGGCCCGGGGAATGGCTTTGGTGGCCGACCGGGAAAGCCCTGTTTGTTCACCCGGGAAACCATGTCGGACGCCTGCACCTGCCACGGCACGAACGTCGCAAACATCGCGATCGCAGCCACCCCGGCAACCATGCGACCGTGCGGACGCGCGCGCACAAACAACCACAGCAACGCCATGCCAGCGAACGCCAGGTGTTCGGCGCGGAAGTAACACGCGATCGCCTGCAACACGCCAAACAGAATCGCCGCAGAGATGCTCACTTTGTGGCGAAGGGTCTGCAACGGAAACAGGCCGAGCACAAACAGCAACAAGTATGGAATGCCGGAGTGCAGGCCACTGCCGATGACCACGAGTGCGGAACTGACGGCGCAGATGCCACCAGTTAGCAGAGCGACGCGCTCGGAAAAGCTGCGCCGCAACAGCAGGTACAACAGCGGTGCTAGCAGCGCGCCCAGCACCACCATGACGGCGCGTGCAAACCCGAACGAGCTGCCATCGGTCAGCCATGGCATCAGCCAGGACATGCCGGGTGGATGCAGCGGCAACGCGTTCTGCATGTCGCCGTCGCCGCGCAGCAACATCTGCAACCACTTCGGGGTGTCGCCTTCGTAGGCAATCGAGTTGGGCAACTCGCGATCGGGCGTCGCCAACCAAAAGCACGTTCGGACGAACGCGCCGAGGACAAACAGACTCAGCGCTCGGTAACGGCTTGATGCAACACTCATGGATGCTTGCTACTGCAGCGTCACGACCGGCGCATTGCCACCAAATGCGATCGAACCGTTCGCAACAACGACAGTTTGGAAGGCCAAATCGATTCCGATCAACCCGGCCTGAACAGGCAGCGGTAGCTCGAACGACGCGTAGCCGCTACTTGTCATGGTCTGCAACGGGAACAGCGCGACCGTCGTCGGATCCAGCAGCAACGTGCCCGCAACTCCAGGAGCGGTCAGCCCCGGGCCGAGTCCCAACGCACCAACTGGCAACAGTAAGCCGCCGTCGGGGCCGTTCATGCCAATGCGAAGGTCGGTGCCGAGCACGCCCGAACCAAGCAACGTGACCGCACCGTCCGGAGCGGCGCCCAGGATCTCAAACCCGTCGACCGACGCCTCGACCAACGAAGCATTCAGGTCTTGCGCACGCACCCTGACGATCATCTCACTGGTCAACGGACCAGCCAACGGCAACTCCAGCCGCTGCCAGGATCCCGTCGAAGTCGTTCGCGAATACAGCGAGCTCCAGTTGACGCCGTTGTCGCCGCTCACTTCGACCAGCAACGCGTCGTTGCTCTGACTCTCTCCATAGAACAGATCGAACGCCACGGAGGCCGCACCCAGGTGCGACAAGTCCATCACCGGGGACCACAGGTCGGTGTAGCCCGTGTCGACGTCATAGGTGCCAGCAGATGCGCCGGGCCGGCCATCGGTCACCCAGCACATCGAGCCTCCCGGTGTCGTCTGGGTGCCCGGCTGCAACACGACCCCACCCGAACTGGTCTGCGTCGGCGCGGCACGCTCCCACAACCCGGTCGTCGCCGTGCCACCCGGGGCGCGCGCAAAGCCGTGGTCTTGCTCGAAGTCCTCGTCGACACAGGTGCGCAACGGCACCAACACGACGTCGAGCGGCAGATCTTGCGTCCGCCCATCGCCGGTCACCCGCACAAGCAGTTGCGCGACGCTCGCCGGGTAATTGCTCGGGATGGAGAACGTCAACGGCATGAGGACATTGTCGCCGCTGCCAAAGGCCGCCACCGACCCCAACGACACGACGTTGGTGCCCAAGACCAGCGACGGACTGACGGCGAGCAACTCCAGCGTCAACGGTGCCGCAGCCATGCCGACGTTGTCGAGCGTCACCACGACTTCGCCGGTTTCGCCAGGTTCGACGACCAGGTTGCCATTGCCACCCGGCGCTTCCGTGACAACCGTCGTATTGACTACGAACGCCGCGCCCGCCGTCAGCGCTGCCTTGCGGAACATGCGTTGATGGCGCCGCGCAATCACTTCGATGGTCGGGCCCACCGGCCAGAACCCACCTTCGTTGGCCCGCCCCAGCTCCGCCGTCCAAGAGAATGAGCCGCGCGCCACGTGGTGGTGGTCGACGGACGTTCCAGACGAGATGTAGAGCAGCGTGCCCCAACGCCCATGATTGATACCGCTCTCCGCGACCATGAAGGCCCCGAGCACATTGTAGGCAGCGACGTTTGCTGGATCCGCAGCCTGGTAGGCCCAGGGCCGCAACAACACATCCGTGTAGCTATGCGTACTGAACACTTGCACGAATTGGCGCGACGCGGCGAACGCCTCGACCGCGGCAACTTCCGGCTCCGAGAACGGCCCCGTGCCTCGATACGTTTCACTGCTCGTGCTCGTCGAACTGCCACCATTCGGCGCGTTCCAGAACGTCGCGTAGTTGCGGTTGAGGTCGACGCCGAACGTTCCATTGCCGTTGTTGCGGCGATTCTTCCGCCACATGCCGCCCCCATTCGGGTTGGTCGTGGCGTTGTATTCATAGCCATCCGGATTGACGCATGGCACGAAGTACAGTTCGCGTTCATTGATCAAGAACGTCGCTTCCGCATCGTTGCCATAGCCATCGAGCAACTCGTCCATGAACAACAACGTTGCCGACATCGACAGCGGCTCCCGCGCGTGATGTAGCGCGTCGTAGTAGACCTCAGGCTCGCCTTCGTCGACCGCGACGTTGTCACTGATCTTGACCATCCACAAGTCGCGCCCCTCGATCGATTGCCCGATGCTGATTCGCTGCGAACACAGGTTGGGATAGTTGGCCGCGAAGTCGTCGAGGATGGAGAGCATCTCGGCAAGGGTGTAGTGGCCGCCCATCGCTCCCTGTCCGATCGGTGGCGTCAACGTATCGACACTACTCAATGGGAACTGCGCCACTGCGGCGGCGTGAGCAGCCGCCATGTCGGCGATCCTGACGATGTGCTTCAAGTTCGCTTGCCGCAACAGCTGCACGTCGCCGGGTCGCGCGATGATCTCGATGCGTCGCTGCCCCAACAACGGTTGCCGGCAACCAGCCAGGTCGAGATCGAGCGCCAACAATTGCTGCAGTTGCGCTGGCCCCGTGACGCGCACTTCCACCAACGAACGCGTGGCCGCTGCGCCGGTCGATTGAGCAGACAGCCCAACGCCACTAGCCATGGCGCAAGCGAGAAGAACGACACGAATCGAGAGATACATCGCGGACGCAATCTAACGCCAAATCAACCTTGGTGGCCCACTAGAGTCACGTTCATGAAGCGCCTTGCCCCGGTGTTACTCCTGGCCGCTTGCCAAGTCGGCCCTGTGATGGTTAGTCCGGAACCAACGCAGCCACCTCGCATCGCTCGAGATCGAGTTGGCATCGTATTGATCGACGCACAGCCGGCGTTTTGGCGCAGCATGCATGGTCCGTCCGAACCGGTCATGGAGCGAATCGAACAACTGCTGATCCATGCCAGCATCACCGACACGCCCATCGTCGCAACCTTCGAGGTGCCGACCAAGCGCAACGGCGAGCTGCCCGAACGACTAGAGCAGGTTTGGCCCGCCCATGGCCATCGCCATGAAAAGCGTACGTTCGATTGCTGTCGCGAACCAGCGATCGCCACGACCTTGCGAGCGCTCGGCGTCGAGCAAGTCGTCGTCGCCGGTGCCGAAACCGACGTATGTGTGATGCAGTCGTGCCTCGGTTTGCTCGGGCTCGGCTTCGAAGTGTTCCTGCTCGAGGACTGCGTCTTTTCGAATGAAGCGAACATCGGCCCGGCCTTGCGCCGCATGCAGCTGGCCGGAGTCGTACCGACAACGTACAAGTCCTACTTCTACGCCATGGAGCAAACAGTCGACTTCGATGCAATCCCGAGGGAATGGCAAGAACGCCTGAAGCAGCACAAAAAGCGCTATCGTTCTCCCTACGGACTTAGCCCGTTCTCGTCCGGTGCCCGGGGACTATGACACAGTCCCCCGCAACGATCCTCGACCCAGCAACAAGCTTTACTCGACGGCAACATGAGCCTCTCCAAGCCGGATCATGATCACGCTGCAACGAATGGCCAAGCGTGCATGCTGGACAGTGCCGGCAAGATCGTGTGGACCAACGATGCTTGGCGGCACAACGGATCGCCACTGCCGATCCCGCTGGACGTTGGCGACAACTACCACACTGCGTGCCAGGGCGTGCGCACGGCGATTGCAGATGCGAGCAAGCTCGTCGCGGCGCTTGAGAGCCTACTGAGCTCCAACGCGGAGCACTTCAGCCTTGAGGTCTGCTGGCACCCAAAGGATGCGTCGGCACCGACTCGGGACAACACTCCCGGTCACTGCTTGATCCGGGCACATGCGATCACGATCGACGGCAGTCGCCGCTTCATGATCTGCCACGAAGATGTCAGCGAAGCGCGGACCGCAACGGCAGCCCTGTATGCCAGTGAAGAGCGCTATCGACAGTTCTTCGAGGCTTCACCCGACGCTGTGTTCTTGCTATCCAGCTCGCCTGAGGACACCGGGCGCATCCTGGACGCCAACACCAACGCAGCGGTAATCCACGGCTACACGCGCGACGAACTGCTGACCATGTCCATTGGCGACCTCGATGTCGGTGAGGACGCAGAGCTTGTCAAGCAGCGCATCGCTTCGTTGTTCGCGAAGGGCAGCATCGCGTTCACCGCGACCCACCGACGCCGCGACGGCAGCCAGTTCCCGGTGGAAGTCACCGCACGCACGGTGACCGTCGGCGGCCAACCATGCATCATTTCATTCCATCGTGACACCAGCGAACGACGCGAGTTCGAACACGCCATGCGCGAGAACAAGATGCGCATCGACCTGGCCGCACGCGCCAGTCGGGTCGGATTCTGGCACTGGGACCTGCACGACAACACGGTCATCTTCAGCCCAGAGTGGAAGGCGCAGATCGGCTACGCACCTGATGAGATCGAAGACGACTTCGAGGAATGGCGGAATCGCGTGCACCCAGACGACCTTGAGCGCGCAATGCTCGCCGTCAACAACCACATTTCCGGGAAGGCGGACGACTACGTCACGGAGTTCCGCTTCCGACACCGGGATGGCTCCTACCGATGGATCTACGTGCGCGGCGAAGTGGCCCGCGACGCAACCGGCCAGCCGTTGCGATTCGTTGGCTGCCACGTTGACATCACGGCGACCAAGCAAGCCGAAGTAGAACGAGAACTGATGACGCAACGGTTGAACCAACTGCAGCGTATCGAAGCCATGGGCACGCTCGCGGGCGGCATTGCCCACGACTTCAACAACATCCTTGGCATCATCTCCGGCAACGTCGAGCTCGCACTGGCAACGACCGAAGATCCATCGTTGACCGAGTCGTTGACGGAGATTCACAAGGCAGGTCTACGAGCCGGCTCGCTGGTTCGCCAGATCTTGTCCTTCAGTCGCGAAGAGGCTCCCGAACGCAAGACGGTCAAACTCAGCGCCATCGTCGAAGAGGCCGTTCGGCTGCTTCGCTCTTCGACACCCCAGCACATCAAGATCGACAGCACGATCGAGACCAACGGCGCCATTGCATTCGCCGATCCCGAGCAGCTTCATCAAGCGTTGGTCAACCTTGGCACCAACGCTTGCCACGCGATCGGGGATGGCTCAGGCCACGTCAACCTACGCCTGACCAGCGGTCCGATACCGGAGCACCTGACCACAGCGCCAATCGTCCCCACCGACGCAGACTGTGCGATTCTCGAGATCTCGGATGATGGCGAAGGCATGAGCGAGGAGTTGCAGAGCCGCATCTTCGAGCCATTCTTCACCACCAAGACCACCGGCCAGGGCACGGGTCTGGGACTGTCCGTCGTGCACGGCATCGTCGCAGCCCACGGCGGCGCCATCGACCTGGAAAGCAAACTCGGCACCGGCACGACCTTCCGCATCTTCCTACCGCCCAGCACGGTCGGCGACCAAGCACCGCCGCCCAGTCGTGCGAAGCCATCGGGAACAGGCGTGCATGTGCTGCTGGTCGACGACGAGCCCAACCTGCTGCGTGTACTGACGAGAGGACTGCAACGCTATGACTTCGAGATAACCAGCCTTACGGATCCGAAGGCGGCGGTCGCCGCGATCAAGGAAGCACCAGATCGCTTCGCCGTGTTCATCACCGACTTCGACATGCCCGGCCTCAACGGCATCGAGTCGACCCGCATCATCCGTGAGATTTGCCCAGATCTGCCGATCCTGCTGTGCTCAGGATTCATGGACAACAAGACCTCGACGGAAGCCAGCGAGGCCGGCGTCACACGCCTGATGACCAAGCCGATCTCGGTGAGGCACCTCGCGCAGACGATCTGCGAGTTGCATGGCGCCTCAAGCGATCGCAACGCTTAGCAGCCCGTTGCAGAATTCGTCCAGCTCCCAGCCGTTGTTCAACGGGCTGTTCGCACGCGGCCTGCCGTGCGCCACCAATTCGTGCGGTCGCTCTCACTGCCGGCCGGCTGTGCGTACCATGCGATGACATGACATGACCCGCCCCATCGCTTGGCTTGCGATCATCACCTTGCTGCTGGCGACTGGTTGGTAGCGACACCACGAACGGGAATTCTTGCCCTCTGCGTGAGCATCCAAAAACACCACGCCCAGAAGCGCGTCAGGTGCTAGCGCAGTCGCACGCAACCATGGATGATGAGGACTCGCACGCGGCAGCCGGAGACTTCATGAGCATCAAGCGATCGGCATTTCTTCTCGCCTGGATTGGCATCGCAATCGCGCCCATCGCAGCGCAAGAGGCCTCTACAGGCCGAGACGAACACCTGCTCCACGGCGCCGTCACGGTAGTGCACGACCAGAAGGGCGCCGCCAACGCACGATTCACGCTGTGGGTCAGCTACCCCAACCGTCACACGGACTTCCTCGATCACGCCCAGTATCTGGCCGACTTGCAGTCGCGCTTTGGCGACAAGGGAATCGCGATCGGCGTTGTGCTTCCGGAAGCAGACGCTGTTCACATCGCCGGCACCAAACCCCGCATGGTCGTCGCGAGAGCCGACGACAAAGATCAGCTCGCCGACATCGTGACCATGACCTGCGTCGTCACGGAAGCTACCAGCGGTGCCGCGCTCGTATCGCTGAACTCGCTCGACCTCGCCGTCGATACCATCAAGGGTTTGCTTACGGACACGTATGACCACGAGGCCCAGGTTCAGGCCAACAACGTGCTCGAATCGACGTGGGCGAACATCTGCGACGGAGGCGAGTTCGACGCGATGGTCAAACAGTGCCTGACGACCTATCCGCATTCGGGGCGTGCGCATGCCTGCGCCGTCCTCAATCAGTGGTGGTGCAAAGGCGACCTCATTGCCGCTCGCAAGGCAATCGATACCGGCCTGCAAGCGCTGAGCAACGACGCGGTGCCGATGTCGATCTTTGTCGACTTGGTGCTGCGCGGCGATCGCTTTGATCCGCAACTCGCACGCAAGCTTGCGATGGCGATGGCGCCGGTTGCCGCCGGCGCATCCGACGGGCCATTTACGCAACTCGTCTATCTGCGGGCCCTGCTACGCGATGGCCAAGAACGCATGGCTGGCCGCATCTGTGCAACCCTGCCGAAGCGCATCAGCGACCGGGCCGACCTTCAGCTGCACTTCGCCGAAACCCTGATGGAGAGCAGCAACCCGATGGCGCACCGCGACGCAGCAGAACGTGCGATCCAGAATGCGGAAGCCAACAGCGGCCTCCGCAAGTTGGTCTACGCGGCCCGGCACAAGCTGTTGAAGCGCTGCCAGGAAGACGAGGCTGCCGAGAAGCTGATGAAGGAATACCGCGCCAGAAACCTAGGCAGCGGACTCAACAACGACGCGTGGTATCTGATCGTGCAGCCGCAAACGATGGGCCGCTTCGACACGATGGCACTCGCGCAATGCGAAGAGATGCTGCGGGTCGACAAGAACATCGACTATGGCAGCATGGACACCGTGGCGCTCGCGCACTTCGTCAACGGCTTGGTGCAGAAGGCCGTCGAAATGCAGACCACTGCATCGAAGCAGAGCGGTAACGACCCGGTCTACGTCGCGCGCCTGAAGCGCTACCAGGCAACCTTGGCCGAGATCGACGCGCGCCAACGCGAACAAAAGTTGAAGGAACAGGGCAAGCTGAAGAAGTAGCGGGCGCTACCCAATCGGCCCCATCCCCCAATCGGCCCCAATCCCCAATCGGCCCCAATCCCCAATCGGCCCATCCCCCAATCGGCCCAGCCCCCAATCGCCGGCAGCCCCTCGCCCGCGCTACTCCGCCGCCGGCACCAGGCGGTAGATCTTGCCCTGCTTGCCGATGTAGACCGTCATCAGCAGTTCGCCATCAGGCTCTTCGGCATAACTGGACGGCGGGAACTTGGCGTTCTTCAACTTGACCACTTCGGCCACGCCATCCTTGCCTTCGCGGCAAGCCCATGCGCGCTTGGTGATGAAGTCGGCGTAGACGAAGAAGCCCTGCAAGCCAGGGATCTTCTTGCCGCGGTAGACGTGGCCGCCGGTGATCGACACGCCTTGCTGATGGGTGTAGCTCGCAACCGGCAGGATATGCCCCTTGGGCGTCGGCAACTTGCTGCGGCGCTTGCCAAACTCCTCGTGCGCTTCAAAGCTGTTCCAGCCGTAGAAACCGCCCTTGACCAAGATATCGACCTCTTCGATGCGGCCTTGGCCGACGTCGGCGGCCCACAGTTTGTTGGTCTCACGATCGAACGACATGCGCCAGATGTTGCGCAAGCCATAGCACCAGATCTCGCCGCGCGCGCCCTCGGTGCCAACGAACGGATTGTCCTTCGGAATCGCGTAGGGCTGCTCCGGCGACGCCTTGCTGACATCGATGCGCAGCACCTTGCCAAGCAGCATCGCCAGGCTCTCGGCGTTGCCGTATGGGTCGTTGGCCGCGCCGCCATCACCAAACGTGATGTAGAGCATACCGTCCGGGCCGAACAGGATCGTGCCGCCGTTGTGGTTGCCAAACGGCTGGAAGACTTCCATCACCCGCAACTCCGTCGACAGGTCGACGGACTTCTTGCCGGCAACGTCTTGGACCGTGTACCGGGCGATGATCGACTGGCGATCGCTCTTGCGCTTGCCGCGCGCCATCGGCTCGCTGCGCGGCTCGATCCTCTCGGACCAATAGGTCCACACGAAGTGGTTGTTGGCGTAGTCCGGGTCGAACTGAAACCCGAGCAGCCCCTCTTCCCAGTTCTCGGTGAGCACCTTGTCATTCAAATCGAGAAACACCTCGCGCTCCGACTTCTGCCCATCCCGCGGTATCCGGTAGATGAAGCCACGCTGAGACACGACGTAGGCCGAAGCTGGGTCCGTATCATGGAACGCGACGAACAATGGCTGCACGAACGGCTCCTGACCCGGGAACGCATCCTCGTAGTCAATGGCGGGACCTCGGCTGGGACTGACCGTCTCCTGTTGGGCGTGGCACGGAAGCGCCAGGGCAGTGGCGAGAGGCAGCAACGAGACGTAACGGAGAAACGCGGGCATATTCAGTTGGATGGATGCGGACGATCTGGCGAACCCTGCAGGGTTTGCCATGCGGCACGCTGCAGATACGAAGCGACGGTTTCGGACAAACCGGCCGTGTAGGCAAGGCCTATGGGTGACTGACCATGCAGTGCGCCGAACATGGTGCAAGCGGCAAGATAAGTACCGGCGAGAGTCGGGTGGCGATCGTCCCGCATGCGCAGCAGGAGATCTGGACGTTCGGTGGTGACGAGCGCAAACGCGGACCCGACCGGAACGACCAGCGCATCGAGCTGCTCGCCGAGATCCGAATACGCCTTCTGCAACGGCTCGGTCATCTCGGGCCGCGACGAGTACGCCCACGTCATCAGCAACACTGGCTGCGCCCCGTTGTCGCGAATCCAATCGGCGTATTCTGTCGCTGCGGCGCGAAACCTGGCCGCGTCGTTGAGCGGTTCCAAACTATGCCCCTGCAGCACCACGGCATCGAACGTCTGTTCGGCCAATCGCTGGCGCAAGCCTTCGCGATGCTCGCCGAGACGACCACCGGAGAGGGTCATGCTGCGGGCCACAGCGCGCCAACTGGGCCCACGCGCCGCGCGCACAAGCTTGCGATAGTGATTGTGCAGGCTGTTGTTGTAGTAGGTGAAGCTATTGCCAACGAACAACACGCGGCGCGGCTGCAGCGGGTCGGGCGTCGTGCGCACGACCGGCGCCGAGTGGCACGCAGTAGCGACCAAAACGAGCAGGAGACCAGCAATCGTCGATCGCATCCGCGCCGATCCACTCATCGGCCAATGCCAATCGGGGAACCCGGTGGCGATTCGAGCGCCGGCGCACGCTTCGGTTCGCGGTCTTGACGCTCCAGGAACGACTTGATGCGCCGACTCATCGCCATGTTGTGCGATCGCGCCGCGGTGTCGTTCGCATCGGCCGCCCCCATAACCGCGGCCTTGGTCGCAATATGGGCCAAATACTCTTCCGCCAATGCACGCACGTTGGCCGACGCACCCGGGTTGTTCGCGAGGTCGATCAGCCGATCCACGGCCACCGCCTGCACCGTGCGCTGCAATCCCCGCAGCAGGCTGTTCTCCGCAGGAACCTCCGGAAAGACCGTGACCGTCAATTCGTAGAGCACGTTCACGAAGGTGACCCCCTGACCATCGCCGCGATTCTGTAGCCGCGCCGCCCGCTGTGGGTTGAGCAACCCGCGGATCGTCATGTCGGCCGCCACCGCCGCCATCGCCATCGGGTCGAGCAACTGCCCGGTACTGCGCGGGAATCGCTCGGCCGTGCTGGGATGTCCCGGAGGTGCCGGCGGAATGCGCGCCAAGACACGCGGGTTCAATTGTAGGAACTCGGGCTTGAGCGTGCCGAGCACGGCCGTCAAAGCCCGCCGCTGCTGATCTTCTGGAATCGGCGCGGTCGCCAGCTGCCCGTCTCCCTTGACCGCGTGCCGGAAGTCGACACCCCCCACCATCTTGGTCGCGGCTTCTAGTTGAAAGCGGTGATGCAGGTACAACGGCACCAACGTGTCCTCGAGCGTCGCCAAGGTGGCACCGGGTCGCAACGCGTCGATCCCGAACTTGCGCAGCCCGATCGCCCGCACGCGGATTTCGGACTCCAACTGCAGCACCGGATCATCCCCGTTGTCCCACAAACTCGCACGCGGATGGCCAGTCGCCGCCGAACGCGCATCTTGATCCGTCAAGAACACGAAACCCTTGCGCAAGCCAACCCGCACGATGCGGTCCAGTTCGGCGGCCTCATCGGCGCCTTCATGGAACTGCGCATAGCCGTAGACGATCGCCCACGTGTCGTATTGACCAATGCCGACGTCATAGGCGGCGGAGAAGTCCAATTCGCCGTTGTTGACCGAAACCAATGGCGCCGGGTAGTCCATCACGGACTCGCGCCCGTAGGTGCTCGCCGCAAAGTTGTGCGACAAGCCAAGCGTGTGCCCCACTTCATGCGCAGCCAATTGCCGGATGCGCATCAGCGCGACCTTCTGGGCGAGATCATCATCATCGACGATCAAGTGGCCCGCAGAAGGCGATGCCGCGGCCGCACACGCACCTTGCTCGGAGTATGGCGACTGCAAACCAATGAACTTCATGTGGTCCTGCCGCACGCGCAGCGAGCCGAGCAAGACGTTGCCCTTGATGATCTCGCCGGTCCGCGGGTCGCTGATGCTCGCGCCATACGACCAACCGCGCGTGCGCCGATGCACCCAGTGAATCATGTTGTAGCGAACATCCATCGGGTCGGCGTCGGCCGGCAAGATCTCAACCTGGAACGCGTTCTTGAAGCCAGCGGCGGCAAACGCGTCGGCCCACCACATCGCACCTTCCTTGAGCGCCGAACGCACCGGCTCCGGCGTGCCCGGATCGATGTAGTAGACGATTGGCTCGACTGGTTCGCTCACGGGCTCTTTGGGGTTCTTCTTCGCCAAGCGATGGCGCGCGATGTAGTGCCGATGCATCGACTCGCCAATTGGCGCCGCGTAGTCCTGGAACTGCGGACCGAAGAAGCCGATGCGCGGATCAAACTGGCGCGGTTGGTATTGCTCATCCGGCAAGCGGATGAAGCTATGGTGCTGACGCAGCGACACTGCGTTGCCGTTCGCGGCGCGCGAAACCTCTCGGTTGGGCTTGCTGCTCGTGAACGTCAACAGCACTTCCACTTCGCTGTTGTCCGGAAACGCTTTGGTGCGCTCGAGCCACAAGGCACTGCGCGCCTTGTCGACTTTGTAGCTGGCCTTGGCACCCCCCAAACGACCAGCGGCATTGGTCGCGTCGCGCACGACGAACTCGGTCGCGTCTACCACCACGGCATCGCCGGTCCACGCCTTGACCGGCAACGACGCTATCACCGACGGCGCGAATGACTCCGCCACCGCCAATCGCTCGCGCGGGTTCTCGGACATCGCACGGAAGCGCAGGTTCTTGGCCATGACCAACACCTTCTTGCCGGCGCGACGGAATTCGATGACGTGCTGCGGGCCAAGCGAACCTCGATCGAGGCCGATCGGGTTGGAGCCAAGGCCTGATGCTTGCGCGGTGGCATAGAGCAACTCTTCCCCGAACGCGGACAGCTCGAAGTAGATGCGATCCTCCTTGCGATCGACGTGCATGGCGACGAAGCCAGGCAGGTGCTGCATGTCCTTGGTGAAGGCCTGGATCGACTTGTCGGCCTCGGCCTTCTGGAGATCGGGCTTCTTGAGATCGGGCTTCTGCTGATCTGGCTTCGGGACGTCCGCTTGCGACGGGACTGCCTGGGCAAGCAACGCGAGAGCAGAGAAACACGCGGGAACTAGGCGACGCATGCATAGACGCATATCCGCACGAACCTCGATGCGAATACGGAATCACGCCTACAGCCAAAACGTGACGCTCAGGGCACAATCGAGTGATGCCCAGCCCACCTCTTCCTACCTCGCTGCTGCATGCCACCCTGGCGATTCTGCTCACGGTAGCAACTGGCAACGCGCAAACCCCCGAGTCGCGGTTGCCCAGCGACCACAAGGACTTTGGCTTGCCGCACCCGGACGCGACCTGGGCGCCCTACGCCGAGGCAGAAGACCATGTGTGCAACCGGATCTTCCGGCTGCTGTATCTGAGCGAGTGCATTCCCACAGTCGTCGCCTCGGCACTGCCGCGCGAACATGCGAACGCAGAAGCGTTCTACGTCGCGGGCTGGTACTTCAAGAAGCGCAAGGGCGAGGCACGCGATCGACGCCTGTTCGGCGGCGACGGTCGGCAACTACCTGCCGAAGGTTTGCCGCAAGCAGACGCGACCCGCTTGCAAGGCTGGTTGCAGGCAGTGGACGGCGACGTGTTGCGCGAGTTGCGCAGTCGCCCGCGCGCAGCGGTGTGGTTTCAGCATGACTTGTTGCGTTACGCGCGCCGGTTGCTCGACGTGAAGCAGCACCCGGAGCTGCTGCAACCGCTGCTCGCGTGCGCCCAACGCGTCGCCTTGCCACGCGCAATGCTGCAAGGCGATGCGGTGCGCACCACGACCTACGAGCAAGTTGCCAGCCAGCTGCCTGGCTTCGATCCAAAACGGTCGATCGAGGTCGCGCGCGAGTCGAGCCGCCTGTTTGACGCGGAATACCAGCAGGTGTGGTCGACGGTGCACTTGGTGATTCCGGACCTGCAAGCAGAAGCGGTCGCCGCGTGGTTGACGGCCGGCAAGCAACGCACCCGATTGCCGACGCAGTCGACGGCACTGCTGTTGCAAGGCATCGTCGCGATCGATGACCAAGGAAACCCGTGCGCAACCGATCTGGTGATCGAGGTCCGCACGCAACGCTTGCGCAATCGCAACCCGTTGGCGTTCGACAACCCAACCACCACTCGCGACGGCGTCGACTTCGCCGTGTGGTCGCTGGCACGGCGCGCCATCCGCGACGCGGATGCCTCGGTCCATCAGGTGCCCTTCGCCGCGTTCCGCAGCATCGACATGGAGAGCCAGGCGCTGTTCCGCGACTACGGCTCGCGCAAGCACACGACGTATGCGGCGCAGTGCACGCTGTGTCATCGCCGCAGCAATACGCCGGACGAGGCGATCGCGGGCTTCAGCGCGCTGCGGACCTCCAGCAAGCCCGCGCCGGCCCAGCCGGGCGCCCGGAAACGGCTAGCCGAAGGCGAGATGTTGCGCTTCCTGGACAAGCTGTCCGGCAAGTGACCTTGGGTCTGGGCGGAAATGGCGGCACAATGTCATCATGACGCGCCATGCATCCGCAATCTTGCTCGCCTCGATGGTTGCTGCCGGCCTGCAGGCCTCCCTGCCGGCGCAGGCAATCACGTGGTGGGACAAGGATTTCGACCAAGCTCTCACCGCTGCCAACGACAAGCCGGCCAAGATGGTGCTGCTCTACTGTTGGCAAGACAAGCACGACACCTGCGCCGCGATGTTCGACGGCACCATGGGCGACAAGAAAGTCAGCGCGAAGCTGGCTGACTTCCTGTGCATGGGCGTGCAGAACAACGAAGCCGGGCGGGCCGTTTGGCAGCGCTACAAGGTCGCTTCGGTTCCGACGGTGTACTTCATTGCTCCGGATGGCGCCATCGTCGACGTGCTGCCTGGCTACGTGCCGATCGAGCAGTTCCTCGCCGACATCGATCGCATTCGAGCCGGCACGGACACGATCCAAGCGCTGCGCGAACACCAGAAGCAGAAGCCTGAAGACATCAAGCAGGCGCTGAAGCTGGTGCAGAAGCTGCGACTGGCGAGCGACATCAAGGGTTCGCACGCGGTCATCGACGCGATGATCAAGGTCGACCCGAAGGGCAAGTCGGAGGAAGTCGCCGAAGCAATGCTGTGGAAGATCAGCGATGAGACGTTCCGCGACGATGTGCCCCCGGCGGAATACGACCTCAAGGAGCTGCGCCTGTTCTTGAAGTCGCAACGCAACAAGCGCGTGCTGTTCCTCGGCTATGACCAGATGGCATCGGCGCACTACCGGCGCGAGGAGCTGAAGGATGCGGCGGCGGCGGCGATGAAGGCATGGAAGAACATCCCCGAGGATCAAGTCATCGACTGGGGCCAGCGCATGTGTGGCATCGCCTACCGGCGCTGGAAGGATCTCGACAAGGCCAACAAGCGCACGCTGAAAGACGTTCTCTCCATCAGCAAGAAGACGTTGGCCGCAGTCGAAGCGCGCCACAAGAAGCAGCCAGACGCGACGTTCCTGGGCAATGCGATGTATCTGCACGCCGCCGTGCTGATCGTAAACAAACAACGCAAGAAGGCGCTAACGCTCATGGACGAAGCGATCAAGATCGACCCAAACAACAAGAACCTGGAGCCCGCCAAACAGAACTGGCTCAAAGGCAACAAGTAGTCTTGTTAGTACTGTGCCAGGCACAGTACTAACAAGTTCGTCGCGCGCTGAAGGTGTTACTTCTGTGCCTGGCACCGTACCGTTTGGGGGGAGGTGGTGCCGATGGTGACTTGGATTTTGGGGGCGGGGGTGTTGTTGCGGATTGGGGTTAGTTCGAGAACGGTTCCGGGGATGAAGTCTTGTTGCACGGTGCCGTCGGTCCAGATGTCGAACTCGAACTCTTCGTCGTGGATGGTCTGCTCGGCGTAGGCGCGTAGCACGGGGTCGCGTAGACCGTCTTCGATGATGCGGACCCGGAACAGGTCGTAGGGGGTTGCTGGTTGCTGGAGCTTTAGCGTGGTCAACGGCTGTAGCTGCAAGGAAAGGTTTTTGGTTGGGGACGGGACGCGGACTGGGGTGTAGCCCCAGGCTCGGACGAGCAGGTCTGGGCGGGTGTCGCGCAACGGAAACCACGTTTCGACACCTTCGCCATCGTCCGGAAGTTCGGTGCAGGCGCGGGGCACCAACAGACACTCGACATCGACATGCTGTTGGGTCGCAGCAGAGCGCGCGAACACGTAGATGCCTTGGACCCGTCCAGCCAAGTCGAAGCGCTCGTGCTTGCTCGGCCAGAAGTTTTGACCATCGTGCACGACGACCGGTTCTTCGTGAAGCAGCGTGCCATGCACGTCAACTCGGAGCATGTAGCTACCCGACAGCTGACCAGACCACTCGCAGACCTGCTGCTCGGGATGCACATCTCGTCGACGCAGGCCCTTGCCGCCGTCGAGCGAACGCAACTCCACCCCCACCCCGTCCATCGGCAGGTCTGCGCAGGCCAGGCGAACGCGCAAAGACTCGGCTCGCTGCAAGTCGACCGAAACTCGAGCCCCCGGCAGCAACTCGACCTCTTTGGCTAGGTAGCCAGCACATGCGCACACTGCTGACAATCGGGAATGGTGCGCCAGGCGGCCGCGCAATTCGACGACGTTGCCGCGAACCTGCGGCGTTGCCTTGACGGCATGACGACCAAACTCGCTTTCCTGCGTCAACGTCACCGAAGCGCCCGAGAGCGGCGCACCGCCGCTCGTAAAGGTCACCGCTGCGATCAGCTGCTCGGGACCGACCTGCGAGGCGACCAAGTCACCCAGATCCGAGTCTTGGTAGGACAACACCCGATCGATGCAGCAGACGCCCTTGAAGCTACCGTCGACGTGCATCTTGAGGGACAACCCGGGCAACGTATCCATGGCCTCTGGCACCCAAGCGTGGAAGGCGAAGCGCCCTTCGGCATCCGTGTCCATGACGTAGCGCGAGCCCTTGCTCCAATCGAGAAACGGGTGTGGTTCGACTGGTGCAAACAACAGGGGCTGTCTCGCGAGAACCTGCCCGTCAGCGTTCACCATGCGGGCAGTGAATCGCCAATACCTTGCTGGAACTCGGACATCCAACGAGACACGCTCTCCGGCAGCAACCGGTCCGCGAACATCGCCAACATAGTCGTCGCCTGCAAAGCTTGCGATCGCACGCCAACTGCGACCAAGCGGCACACCAGCGAAGATGCACTTGCCATCGTAAGCAGTCGGATCCAACTGATAGAGCGATCCATCGGCGCGCTCGAGGCGCACGGCCTCCTCGACAGCCTTGCCAGCGGCATCTACGACTCGAACTTCGATGGCACCACCAACCGGCTCGACGAGCCGCACCTTGACGACGCCATGCAATTCATCATGCGCGACGCGCTGACTGGCAATCCGGATCGATGGCGTGTCCCAGCCCCGCCCTTCTTGGCGCCGACCATAGACCTCCAACCCGCCATCGAAGACTTTGCCCATGATGTCTAGCCGCCAGAGCAGATGAGACACAACGACTTTGCCATCGACATCGGACGGGCCGTAGCTCTCTGAGACCTCATTGACGCCCGATAGCTGCGACAAGAACGTGCCGGCGACGGTGATCATGCGATCGGGCACGGCACGGCCGTCACGATCAACAATCTCCACCTCCAGCCTCACGTCCCCCATCAACTGGATACGCAGCGAGCCACCTAGCAGCTCGTTGTGATCCCACAAGTCGATCTGGCCGTAGTCCTCCGCGAGACGAGCACAAACGTCGGAGCCTGGTGCCGGTAGGATTTCGACAACTCCCGCTCGATCAGCAATCGCAACTTGGCCGTGCGCTAGCAACGCCGCCTCGGCATCGTTTCCATGCAAAGCAATGAGGCGCGCGTGTTCCCGGTGGTCCGCCATCGCGGGTGGCCAATAGCGGACAGTGGCGCCAACCGCGGGTTGACCCGACGAAGTCACCACCTCGACGCGAACGGACGCCGCCGCCTTGACCGCAGCTGGAGTCTCGGTGACCTCGGTGCGCTCGGCGCCGCCAACCAAGTCGCCGCTAGCAACCGTCGGTGACGGACGCGTTTCCGTCTTCGGCGTAGCTGGCGAAACTGCGGGCGTGCCGCCCTGCCACCAGAAAGCGAGCACTGCTACACAAGCAAGCAGGACCACCACCGATAGCACGCGTGCATTCACGCCTGCATACTAACCGCCGAATCGCCCCGCGGTGGCCTCTAGTCAAGCAGCACGCAGCGCTCGCCAGCTGCGGCGCAATGCGCCCGCAGTACCTGAAGTACCACCCGGTCCTTTGCAGACCACTGCAACAGCACTTCGCCCGGTTGCACCTGACTGAGCAAATGGCGCAAATCCTGTCGAGCGCGATGCGTGCCCGTCATCGCCGCAGTGAAGGCTCCCAAGAACGCACCCAGCACGAACCCCAGCGGGATGGCGATCGAACTCAAGCCACTGAACATACCAAAGCCAAGCGACAGCACCGCGTTGATCGCGGCACCGAGCACGGCACCACCGGCCATCGCCAGCATCACACCGCGGATCCAGCGAGTTGCGTGGGCGTCGCGGCCGTCGCGCACCAAGCTAAGGGCGTGCTTCGGGTCGGACGCTTGCGGGTAGCGACGCAGGGTTGCCTCGCTCGCGGCGGCGAACACCGCGGGGTCTTCGCCTAGCAAGTCCCGGACTTCCAAGCCTGCAGGCAACACGCTCATGGCGTATCGCTCACGCCTGCGATTTCGGCCGAACCATCGACAGCAGGCGCACGGTCGCGAGGACCAGGCCAACCCCAAGCAGCGAACCGACGACCGGCAGAAGCCAACGGCTGCCACTGACCCAGTGCGGGGTCGCCTCGCCTTCGAAGCGACTTGTGCCGTGCACATAGCCAGCCACGCTCAGCCAAACCACCATGACAAACAACGAGCCGCTGATCAGCCAGATGCTCTTCTTGGTGATCGGGGCGTCCATGCGCGGCAACACGGCACTGCCGCGCAGTTCGATCACCAGCCAGGATGCCGTGCCGAGCAACACCAACGTGTCAATGCCGACCGTCGCGCCCATCGCGTGGCCCATGACCAGCTGCGTGCCGTGGATCAGCGTGTTGAAGGGCGGCCACGAAATGATCAGCGACGTGAACAACATGAAGATCGTCCACCACTTGGCCATGCCCAGCCAGCTGCCGCGGCCGCAGAACGCCTGCGCACCTTTGCGGTTCTTCAGCATCTTGCCCATGTCGAGCATCAGCTTGACCAGGATGATGACTTCGGCCATCGACACCAAGAACGCCACCCACTTGACCGTCTCGGTCTGCGGCAGGTGATAGGTGTGGTGCACGTAGTTGGTGAAGCTGTTGAGACAGCCAACGCCGAACAGCCAGAACGCGACTGGCGACTGGCCATACTTCTTGTCACCGGACAAGCGTTCGCCAACGTAGGTCAGCGAGCCATACATCATGAAGTTGTATGACCCGACCAGCGTGCCACACGACTTCCACTGCACCTGAAGGTCCTTGATCGGACGGTTGAAGATGTCGTCGAGCAGGTAGGCGTGGCCTTCGACGAACGTGTAGATGAAGAACAGCGAGCCACACGTCCAGAACCAGATATAGATCGGCTGGTTCCAGAAGCCGTGACGCAGTCGTCGCAGCAGATTCCACGCGAAGGCCATCCAGCCGACCAGCAAGAACGCGCTGAACACTCGGTGGAAACCCAGGTATTCGCGGCCGCTGCTGATGCCCATGAACAGCGAGACAAAGATGCCCGCGCCCGCGATCAACCAGCAAACCGTATGCACGCGGAAGCGCATCAAGTCGGCACGCGTCAGGCCACCGTGACTGCTGCACAGGAAGTGGTAGACGATCGCAACGCTGCCGCCAACGATCCACAGCGACGCGAACGCGGTGTGGATCGGGCGCAACTTCAGGAACGTCAAGCCCCAATCATTGAGCGTCGACGAGAGGCCCGGAATGACCTCGACCGGCACGTAGTGCAAAGCACCGAGTGCGCCACCTGCGACGGCGACGAGAATGCAAACCAATGCCATTCGGACCTGCACGTAGCAGGTCTTTTCAAGCATCTCTGCCGGCGGTCGTGGCAATTGCGTGTCGCTCATTTGTACTCCCACCAAGGCAACGATTGTTCGGCACCGACGCCGCCGACTTGCTTGGCAAGTTCGGCGCGGTCCTCATTGAGCCACTTCAAGAACGCGACCAGGTCGTCGATCGTCTCCGACGGCAAGTCCTTCCATGACTGCATGCCGCGCTCCGGTCGACCTTCGACGATCGTCGTGCGTACCGCAGCCTCATCGATGCGCCCAAACACCGTCGTCAAGTCCGGCGCCGTCTGCAAACCGAGCGGCGTCGACTGCAACGGCAAGTGGCACGACGTGCAACTCTGCTTGAAGGCAGCCAAGCCGCGCATCACCGCGTCACCGGGCGTAGCGGCCTGTGCACGTGCGTTGACCGCAGCCATCACGGCCGACGGGTCGAGCGGCTTGTGACGGCGTGGCACGCCAATCCCCATGTAGCTCAGCTCATCCAGGAAGAAGGCCACATCATTGCGCTGCTTCTCCGAAAAGTGGAACGCCGGCATTTGCTTCACGCCGACTGTCAGGACCTCCTCAAGGCGCTTGTCCAGATTGTCGCCGAGGCGCGCTGCAGCGTTGGTCAGGTCCGGACCAAGGAAGCCCCCGAAGCCATGGATCTGGTGGCAGCTCTGGCAATTGTATTCATGCCAAAGACGACGACCACGCACCGCTTCCTCGCTCAGTGTTTCGAACGTGGAGGCGGTGTCATCGAGATAGACGAGGGCTGTCTGCACCGCAAAGGCGGCGACCAGGCCACTCATCAACAGCTTGCGCTGGACGAGGTTCACGGGCGAAGAGGCTAGCGTGCGCCCCCGGAGTTTGACCCTCAAGCTTGACGAAATGTTCGCAGCTCTGGTTTCGCCCTACCGGGCAGCCGCGCCGTGCATCGCTGCCAGCAAGGCCCGAACCCCGATGCGAATGGCCGGCTGGTAGTCGGGGTAGTATTTGCCACTGTGCAGAACCGCCAGGTTGCCGGCCTCCTGCATCTTGCGCAACCGCTCCGGCGCCACGGTGCCGAGCCGGAACATGCACAGCGGCACGCCG
>CAXBFC010000002.1:0-54595 GCA_963974725.1 uncultured bacterium
CCTCCATCGACTCGCCCGTGCTACTGATGGCCGGCGGGTGGATCTCCCGCAACTACCCGGCGAACTGGAGCGCCTTCCGCGCCGACAGCACGTTCTTGTTCTTCTTCCCGGAGCCCGAGGCCAACGCGGCCGCGCTGTTCGACCCGAAAGACAAGTCGGTGACGTTGTTCCTCGACGAGCGCACCGACGCCGATGCCCTGTGGCACGGTCCGACGCCGAGCTTCGCGGTGATGCAAAAGAAGCTCGGGGTCACCAAGATCGAGAAGCGCGCGGACCTCGACCGCCTCGTCAAGAAGAAGGTCGGCAGCCGGAAGTGCAAGACACTGGCGGTTGCCGATCCCCGCGCGACGGCCGAAGCCAAGAAGATCACCGGCGACAAGGTCGACTTCTTCAACACCAAGAAGGTCGGCGACCCGGCCTTGCTGCTCGCGATTGCCGAACTGCGCAACCACCGCATGCCGGAAGAGATCGCCGAGATGCGCAAAGCCGCCGCCATCACGCGCGATGCGCACAAGCTCGCGATGGCGCACACGCGCGCCGGGGTCACCGAGCAAGAACTCGTCGGCCATGTCGTCGGCACGTTCTCCAAGCATGGCTGCGTCGAGGCCTACGGCACGATCCTCAGCGTGCGCGGCGAGGTGCTGCACAACCACGACCACAGCAACACGCTCAAGAACGGGGACTTGGTGCTGCTCGATGCCGGCGCCGAACTGGCGAGCGGCTACTGCGGTGACGTCACGCGCACGTGGCCGGTCAATGGTCGCTTCTCGCCGGCACAGCGCGACATCTACGACATCGTGCTCGCCGCCGAAAAGGCTTCGATCGAGATGATCAAGCCGGGCCAGCGCTACCTCGAAATCCACCTTGAGTCCGCACGCGTAATCGCCGACGGCATGTGCCAACTCGGGTTGATGAATGGCAACGCCGACGACCTGGTCGCTTGCGGTGCGCACACGCTATTCTTCCCGCACGGCGTCGGCCACCTGATCGGCATCGATGTGCACGACATGGAAGGATTCGGGGAAGTCGTCGCCTACCCCAACGGCCGCAAGCGCAGCAAGGAGTTCGGCACGGCGTTCTTGCGCAACGACATCGACATGGCCACCGGCATGTGCGTCACGATCGAGCCGGGCATCTACTTCGTGCCGGCGATCCTGCACGACGCGAAGTTCCGCGCACAGCACAAGAAGAACGTCAACTTCGACAAGGTCGAGCGCTTCCTCACCATGAACGGCAAGCGTGGCTTCGGCGGCATCCGCATCGAGGATGACGTGCTCTGCACCAAGTCCGGCTACGACGTGCTATCTAGCGAAGTGCCAAAAGAGCGCGTCGCGCTGGAAGCGCTGATCGGCAGCGCCTGCTAGGCGATGCTGCGCGCGTTTTCACTATCCGTTGGGCAATTGTTCAGCGGCCCGATCCTCGGCGTGCTCGGCGCTTGCGTGATGCTCAGCACCGCGTGCTTCGTCGGGCTGTGGTTCGGCATCGACTGGGCCATCGAAACGTGGTTGGAAGGGTCCGAAGGCTTCCTCGCGGACATTGCGTCGATGGGCGGTGGCTTCCTCGCCGCACTGCTGTTGGCGTATTTCCTGTTCCCGGTCGTCGCCACCGCATTCCTGTCGCTGTTCCTCGAACGCATCGCCAAGACCGTTGAGGATCAGTATTACCCGCACTTACCGCCCGCCAAGGGATTGCCGGTCTTGCCAGCACTGGCGGTCACGCTGCGCTTCGTGGTGCTGATGATCGCAGCGAACGCGCTACTGCTCGTGCTGCTGTTTTTTCCGCCGATCTATGCCGTTGCATGGTTTGTCGTCAACGGCTGGTTGATTGGCCGCGAGTACCTCGAACTGGTTGCCATGCGGCGCATCAGCGTTCGCGAGACCGACCAACTGCGCACGCGGCGCGGCACGGAAACGCTGATGACCGGGGTCGTGCTGGCCGTGCTGCTGCCCATCCCAGTGTTCAACATGGTCCTACCGGTGTTCGCAACCTGCGTGATGGTGCACCGGTTCCATGAATGGCGGGGCGCCGAGATCGAAATCGACAGCGACTACCAGTAAGGCCACTGCAATCTCGCGCTCGCGATCACTCGCTTGGCGGATACAGCACGACCGGCACCGTCGCGTGACGCACCACCAACTCCGCAACGGAGCCGAGCAACAAGCGTCGCAAGCCCGAACGCCCATGGGTCGCCATCGCGATGTAGTCGGCCTTGTGCTCCTTCGCATAGGAGACGATGGCGTGCGCCACATCCGCCGCATCCAATACCACCGTGGTCTTGCACAGTGGCCCCAGTGGCCCAGCAACTTCCTTCAGCTTCTTCGTCCAATCGACATGCAGCTGTTGGCGGTCCGGATAAACACCCATCACGTTGCCGGCGACCGGTTCGAAGGGCATGTCTTCGAGCACTGCGAGCAAGGTAATCGGCAACTTCAGGCGCTCCGCGAGCTCGCGCACAGGAGCGAACGCACGTAGCGATTCGGGGGACAAGTCTGACGTGAGGACAATTCCTGGCATAAGTACTTCCTTAGGAGAACGCGAGCAGTTTGGGACACGCCTACCAGGCGGACCATGCGCACATGTACCCGAATGAGAACCGGTGATAGCGGAGCGCGACCAGTGAGAAGGTAACCGGCGAGGAAGTGCGTACGGTGCCTGGACAAAAAAACACATCCTCGCTGCGAGGATGTGTTTTTTTGTCCAGGCACCGTACGCACTTCCTCGCGGGCTAGCTGCGGCTCAGCCACGCGAAGTCGGTGTTGCCACCGGTCACGATCATGCCGACTCGCTTGCCTCGGACCTGATCCGCAATGCTGCGAATCGATGCGAGCACCGTCGCACCGCTAGGCTCGACGACCATCTTGGTGCGCTCGAGGAAGAAGCGCGCCGCATCGACGATCGCCTGCTCTTCGCACGTGATCACTTCAACGTGGTGGCGCTGCATCAGCTCGAAGTTTGGTTCGCCCAAGGCGGTCATCAGCCCGTCGCCCCAGGTCTTGGGGTTGACCACGGCCGGCTGCCGCACGCCGGTCGCCATCGACCTTGCGGCGTCGTCAACGGCCTTGGGTTCTGCCGCCAGCATGCGGGCACCGGGCAGCAACGCGCGCACGACCACGGCGGTGCCACCACACAGGCCACCGCCGCCAACAGGCGTGATCACCACATCGAGATCGGGCACCTGCTCAAGCAATTCGAGCGCGGCCGTTGCTTGTCCGGCAATGACCAACGCATTCTCGAACGGGTGCACCAGCTCCGCGCCGGTCTGCGCCTGCCACGTATCGCACGCCTGCTGACGCTCGCTCTGCTTGCAGAACCGGACTTCCGCGCCGTAGCCCTCCACCGCGAGAACCTTCACTTTGGGGGCGGTTTCCGGCATCACGACGTAACACGGAATGCCGCGCGTGCGGGCCGCATACGCGAGTGCCGCCGCGTGGTTGCCGCTGCTGTGAGTCACGACGCCGCGCTGCGCAACTTCGTCAGCGAGCGCCATCACGGCGTTGCACGCGCCGCGCGCCTTGAAGGCACCGACCTTCTGCAAGTTCTCGCACTTGACGAAGACCTGCGCGCCGAGCTCGGCGTCGAGCGTGGCCGAAGTCGCAACCGGGGTGCGATGCACGTGGCCGCGGATGCGCTCCACGGCCGCCTGAACATCCGCCAGTTCGACCGGCACGACTTAGCGCGCCGCAACCTTGAGCTTGCCGCTCTTGCGCTCGACGTCGAAGAGCTTGTTGCCGAGCGGCACACCCTTCAGCTTGAAGTCGACCGGATCGCCAATCGGATCGTCCTGAATCTCGCCGTAGCGGACTGCGAAGCCACAGCCGATGCGGAAGATGTTATCGAGCATGAACGAGTTGAGGTTGATGTCGACACCGCGATAGCGCGAGCCAATACCGTTCTCAGGGTGGAAGTGCTCGAGGCAGTTCGCTTCCTGGGTGCCGTCCAGCTCACCACTCATCATCTTGAGCGTGCGCTTGAGCAAGTCGCCAGCGAGCTTCGCCGCCTTCTTGTTGCCGCGCTCGGCCCAGTAGGTCAGACCTTCGAGGATGTGCGAGTTGACGACCGGCCAGGTACGACCGTTCCACGGCGAACCCTTGCGGGTGCCCTTCCAACGGCCCGCGCCATCGAAGGTCGAGTCGCTCATCGAGATGCTCGGCACCGGGTACTTGGCCCAGAACTCATCGCGACTCGACAACAGGTCCAACATGCTGTCGACCTGCTTCTGGTTCGGGATGTCGGTTGCGAGCGGGTAGAAGCCCACTGCAGCACGCACGTTGGTCTTGCGACGGCTTACCGGATCGAGGTCCATGAACATGCCGGACTTCTCGTCCCACATCTTCTTTCGCACAGTCTCAAGGATGACTTCGATCTCCGCTTGGAAGCGGTTGGCCATCGCCTTCTCTTGGATCTCCTCGGCGACCGCGTAGAGCCACTTGACCATGCGGTAGCGGAACACCGACACGTCGATGCCCTTGAGGCGGAACTGCTCGGTGAACTCCACCGCGCGGTCGGCCTTGCTATCGATGACCGTGTAGCGGCGCGAGAACTCTTGGCCCGATTCGAAGTGGTTGACGATGTCGGTCAGACCACTGCCTTCCGGGTCGCGGTTGTTGCCAACCCACTTGACGTAGCGCTGCATCGCCATCAAGACGGTCTTCTTGGTCGCCTTGTCGTTATGCATCGAGTCGAGCGCCTCGAAGCCACCACCCCAGTCGGCGTGGTAGAAGTCGCTCGCGTCGGTGCCGCTCATGTAGACGCGGCCGGGGACCTGACCATTGTGCAGCAGGTTGTCGAAGAAGATCTTCAAGCAGCCGCGCGAGTAGCTCGGATCATGTAGCCAGCGAGCTTCGCGCATCACCGCCGGAGCACTGAAGCTCGTCGGGATGTGAGCCTCACCGTTGCCTTCACAGACGGCAGCCGACGTATACAGGCCCGCCCCTTGCTGCTGACGCAACAGGTAGAGCAGCTCGAAGCGGTTCTTGACGACGCGCTCCATGCCCTTGTCTTCACACTCGAACTGCGGAACGCTGCTCCAGAAGGCCTTGTAGCCGTTCTCGTCCTTGACGTCCGGACGGCGTGCACGATAGGTGACGCCCTTGCCCTTGAAGGTGACGTTCGCCTCGAAGCGGTGCGCAGCGCTGCCGCCACCCTTCAACGTGATGGCGCGGAACAAGCCGGCATACACGCGCGAACCAGCGATGATCGGACTGGGCTTCTCGACGGGGCGCTTGGCGCGCGGCGTCTGCAGGTGCCCCATGTCGAACCACGGTGTCTCCTCGAAGTTGCCGAGATCACTGCCACCCTCACAGAAGTACGCCTGCAAGCAGCGCGCACCCTTGCTGTCCGGGTTGGAGAAGTGGATGTCGGTCGGCACCTGCGGCGAGCCAACCGGACCAAGCGGTCGACGAATGCGGAAACTGTCGCCCTCGTGCGAAACAGGTTCGCCTTCCGGGTCGGTCGTCGTCCACATCACCACGTGCAGCTCGAGCTCCTCGTTGCTGCCGTTCTTCAGCTCCAACTCGGAGACCAAGCGGTCGTCTTGGGTGATGAAGCGCGTCTCGGTGATAGTGATCTTGCCCGCGACGTGCTTGAACACGCCCTTGCCGTCGACCATCTCGAACCCGGCGCAAACCGTGTCCATTGGACGCCCACCGTTCAAGAACGATAGGAAGTAGACGGATGGCACGACCGCACTTGAGATACAGGTCTCGTCGGCGAACCCGGGCTCGGTGATGCGTCGCGGATATTGCGGGGCAAAGAGGCAATAGCCTCCGCCCGCCAACGCGATCTTTTTCGGCAGATTGACGACACCGGAATCCGTGGCTGATGCCTTGGAGCCTGAGGCCTTCGCCTTCGTCGTACGCTTGGCCGAACTCTTCTTCTTAGCCGCTGCCATTGGCAAGTCTTTTATATCGAGGCGCTTATGGTGCCCAAGTAGAGTGACTAACCAACACACCAATTACGGTGTTACCGGATAATAGTCAAACAGGCAGTCGCATATTGATGGCTGCCCGCTAGCAGTCAAGGGGTTTCCGGCGCCTGCCACAGGTCTGACAACGTCAGACCCGGTTTGCGGGATACGGCAGCTCCGAACACAGCCGCCAAGCGCGCCGTCAATGACTGCCTTGAGAAGCCAATCATACGCTGCCTGGTGCACCCGGACTTTGGTTGGCCGTCTTGGTGAGCCGCAACCATTTCGCCGAGCGCCTGCGCCAATGCGTTGGCATCGGTTGGCGGCACGACCACCCCCGCACGCATGGTTTCGATGAGGTCCGCACCATCGCCGGGCGGCAGCGCCCCGAGCACCGGTCGCTCACTGGCAAGTGCTTCATAGAGTTTGCCCGGAACGACCAACGCGCGTTCGCCGGCGGGAACGCCATGCAGAGGCACGAACACGGCATCTGCCGAGTGCAGCGCGGCGACCGACTGTTGATGCGGCACATAGCCATGCAACGTGAACAGCTTCTCGATGCCGAGCGAATGCATCAGCTCACGGTGCGAAGCATCCACCTCACCATATAGGTGCACTGCCAATTGCTTTGCAGCATGCTCGGCGCCAACGGCATCACGCCACCTCGCAATGCCGTGCAATAGATAGTAGCCAGTGCGACCAAGCGGCTCGATCTGGCGATTGCGTACGCGCAGCAGCGAGTTCTTGGTCATACCCGCATCGAGAGATGCCGGGTGGAACGTGCCGATATGAACCAATTGAAAAGGGGCCGTGCTATCCGCGCGGGTCGGCTCGACGGCCGCGAAGTCCTCGGCGTCGAATCCATTGGGGATCACGACACATCGATCCGACGACGCGCCCAACTCCACAAACGCGCGCCTGGCTTCCGGTACGTTGGCAACGACGTAGTCCGCACCAATGATCGTGCGCCGCAGGTGACTGAGGTCTCTGCGCGCATGGATCGCACTCAAATACGTGCGCCATGCATCCAGCGCCCACGGATCGCGCAAGTCCGCGATCCACGGCAAGCCATGTTCTTGCTGCAAGCGCTCGCCAATGCGGAAGCACGCGTAGGGCGACAACGTCGTGACCACTGCATCGAACTTCTGCTCGTGCGCCAACTGCATCGCGCGCTCACAGGCGGCGTGCACCCATTCGTCGGCGTCGACATGCAACCGCAGCTTGCGACGCATACGCATCGCGAGCGGCACGCGAGTCGGCTCAGCCACTCGTTCGACGCGGCAATCCCCGTGCGAAAGCGAGGCGTCGTCATGCGGCGCGTGCTCACTTCGCTCATCTTCGGTGACCGTCAAAACCACCGGTTCGATGCCGTGCTCGGGCAGATACTTGCAGAACTTCGCGAAGCGCTGGGTGCCGGCACCGCCCTTTGGCGGGAAGTAGTAGGCAACAACCAGAACGCGCATCAGCTGTCGCCTCGCACCGCAACCGACTCGCCCAGCGCATGTGCCAGGCAGTTCGCGTCCTGACACTTGTTGGCATTGCGCGACAAGCGATCGCCACGGCGACGTAAGCGCTTCATGAAGCGGTGCACCATGCCGGCCTTGGCCTTGTCTTGCAGCAACAGCGCCGGCATCGGCAAGACATGGCCGTAGCGCTCGCCCCACTTCGCCATCAACCACTGCGACGCGTGCTCATAGCTATCATCGAGCTTGCCGGTCGACAGGTGGACCAGCGGTGCATCAATGGCCATCGCCTTGAGCCCTTGGCGATCCGCTTCGAAACAAATGTCTGCGCCGTAGCAGTGAAAGCCCGGCACCTCTTCACAAAAGCGCAAGCCCGACGACTTGCGCACCGCGATCAACACTTCGTCCAATGCCAGCACCTGACGCGGCAACGACGCCCAATAGCAGTGTCCGTTGGGGTCGACGATGTGGCCGCGGAATCGACCGGAGTGCTCACAACCGACGAGCCCTGCGAGCGCGACGTCATCCGGCACGTTCGCCAAAGATGTCGTCAACCGCTGCCAGAAGTCCGCAGGGAACAACACGTCCTGATGCAGGCAGACAATCCAATCCGCGTCGAGTTGTTCGATGCCGTGATTGAGGCCCTGCGCCGCGTTCCAACCCTTGAGGTTTGGTTCGATCTTAAGCCACTCCGGCATCACGTCGGCGACTTTGCGCAACGACTCCTGGCACGCTTCGAACTGCGCGACGTCATTGACCAAAGATACGAATGCGAGGCGGATCACGAGTCAGCTACTGCCCGAAGGCGATCGAGGACAGAGGTCAGTTCTTCGGGCATCGGGTCTTCGAGGACGAATCGCTCACCGGTGGTTGGATGCGCCATCTCGACCCGCTGCAGGTGCAGGAACAGGCGATGCAATCCGTAGAGCTTGCGAAAGGTAGCGTTGATGCGGCCCTTGCCGTGGGTAGTGTCGCCGATGACGTGTCGACCAGCGTGGTTGGCATGTCGTCGAATCTGATGGTATCGACCAGTAAAGATGCGGCACCGCACCAAAGCACAGCGAGAAAACGTCTCGACGACCTCAAAGTCGCTGCGACACTCGCGCGCGATGTCTTTGTCATCGGTGAGCGGCCGATCCATCGTCCACGACGCGCCGAGTTCCTTGTTGCTGCCCGGATACCGCATCAACGCCATGTAATCCTTGTGGGCATCCGGTGCCGACAGGCTCTTCTGCAGCGCCGCAGCGCTCTCTGACGAGAGCCCAAACATCAGGATGCCCGACGTGGCGCGATCTAGGCGGTGGAACGGATAGACGTATTGCCCGATCTGATCGCGAACGATCTGCAGTGCCGCATGCGCATCGGGGTAGTTCTTGTCGCGGTGCACGAGCAGCCCCGACGGCTTGCTGACTGCGAGGAAGTCTTCTTCTTGACGCAGCACCGGCAGCGGCCCAGGGCACGGCTCAGTGGCCGCCTCTGGGGTCGCCTCGGTGGACGCCTCTGGGGTCGCCTCTGGGGTCGCCTCTGGGGTCGATCCGGGAGTGGTCGACTCAGCGGGATCAGTCGAGTCGTTCGGTTGCTCGGTCATTGGCGAGTATGCATCGAAACGATTGACCGCCTACAGAACAACCTCGTTCGCGACAACTGCACCGGCAAGCCATACTCGACATCGTGAACGTCTGGAACTTTCTTGCCGATGCTGCCACCAAGTGGCCGGAACGCACCGCGCTGCGTTGTGGCCGAGAGTTCACATATGCCGACACCCAAAACCGGGCCCACAACGTCGCTGCGCTCCTTCGTGCCAACGGCATAGAACCCGGTGATCGCGTCGCATGCTTGATGGACAACGACATCGATCATCTGCTCGCCTACTTCGGCATCGCAGCAGCTGGTGCGATCCTGGTCTCGCTCAATACGCGACTGACTGCCGGTGAGCAACGCGACATCCTGGCTCACTCAGGCTCGAAGCTGCTGCTGCACGACACAGGCCATGCCGCGCGAGCGGCGGAGCTTGGTATTGCGACCGCTACCGTGGCGGATGCCACAGCCTGCGAGTTCGTCGCCACACCGGCCGCAACCAACGAACCCGCGCAGCTCTACTACACCAGTGGCACGACCGGATCGCCGAAGGGCGTCGTGCTGACGCATGAGAACGTGTGCACCCATGCACTCGCAGCCGTCAAGGAACTGGAGCTCAGCGAACGCGACACCTGGGCGCACATCGCACCGATGTTCCACCTGGCCGATGCATGGGCAACGTTTGCGATCACCGCGGTCGGCGGCTGCCACGTGTTCTTGCCGCACTTCACCGCACAAGCAGCGCTCGATCTGCTCTGCGACGAGCGCGTCACGATCACGAACCTCGTGCCGACGATGCTCAACCTGATGGTCAAGGAGCCGGGCGCGAGCGACCGCGAATACTCGCTGCGCGTCATGCTCAGTGGCGGGGCACCGATTGCACCGGACGTCGTCAAACGCATCCTGACGACGTTCTCATGCGACTACGTGCAGACCTACGGCATGACCGAGACCAGCCCGTACTTGACGCTGAGCCTGCTGCCACCCGAACTGTTGCCGCTGCCGCTTGAGCAGCAGCTGCATTGGAAGTGCAAGACCGGCCGCCCGTTCTCAGGCGTCGAACTGCGGGTTGTGCACGACGACGGTTCCGCGATCGCCGCGGACGGCAAGGCGGTCGGTGAGATTCGCGTGCGCGGCAAGACGGTGACGCCCGGCTACTGGCGCAATCCCGAAGCGACCGCCGCGGCGTTCGACGGCGAGGGATTCTTGATGACCGGCGACCTCGCGACGATTGACGCATACGGCTTCGTCGACATCGTCGATCGCAAGAAGGACGTCATCAAAACGGGCGGAGAAACAGTCTACTCGATCGAAGTCGAACACGTTCTCTACGAGCACCCTGCCGTGCTTGAGTGCGCCGTGTTCGGCCGCCCCGACGAGCAATGGGGCGAACGGGTTGTCGCCGCGGTCGTCGTGCGCAACGGCCAGCAAGTCACGAGCGACGAGTTGATCGCCTTCTGCCGCCGGCACATCGCCGGCTACAAGACGCCCAAGCAAATTGTGTTCTTGGCAGCGCTGCCTCGCACGGGATCCGGCAAGCTCCAAAAACGTGCGCTCCGCGAAGCCCCAAAGTAGTCGAAGCCGCGAAGTAGCCGAAGCCGCACTGTAGCCAAAGCCGCACTGTAGCCAAACCCGCGGAGTAGCCGAAACTACGGCCGCCGCAACACAACGATGCGGTTGGTGTTGGTGCCGCCCTTATTGTTGTCGACACCCCAACAGTTGGCGGTCTTGGTGAAGTTCTGGGCGTTGATCATCACCAACTCCGGCACGAACCCGACCTGCGCGGCGACCGGCAACACCGCTTCCTCGAGCCGAACCTTGCCCTTGCGCACTTCGCCGACTTCAAACGCGACGTAGCCGCCGGGACGCACCACGCGATACAGCTCGACGAACGCTTCACGCATCGCCGCCTGCCACGCTTCGACCGTGCGCGCCATCGTCATCGGCACTTGCTTCGCGTCGATGCCGCAGAACCAGCATCTGAGCCAGTTGTCGGACGCGTATTGCACGACATCCAAGAACGGCGGCGAGGTGACCACCAACTGCACACTGCGATCCTGCAATTCGGACATCGACGACGCCATGCCCGTCATCAAGACTGCGCCCTTGGCGTGCTGTTGTTGATCGTCCATCAACGGCCGCACGTCTCGCAGCAGCGCCTGCGACTTCTTCTTGAGGATCGCACCGACATCACGCTCGGGCGGCACCTGCCCGCGCTTCTGGTTGATCTTGCGCTGACCATCGGGTGACGTCGCTTGGTTGGGTGGCAACGTGTAGACCGAAAAGAAGCCGTTCGAATGCCCGGTCAGTCGATTGACGCACACCATGCGCAGCCAATCGTCGACGGCATCGAGTTCGCCGGATTCTTCGCGCCGCAGGAAGTACGCGCGCATCGCGTAGAGCGCGCGCAGCGTCTCCGGATGGAAGAACACCAACAGATCCTGGTCGATCGATCCCGACCACCACAGGTCCAGCGAGTCGATGCGTTCGAACACTGCCGTCACGGTCGGCGGCTGCAAGCGCGGCCGAACCAACATCGCCGACAGCGGGTTGACGTCGTTGCCACACGGCACGCGCGCCCGCAGCGAAGCTTCGAGCGCGGTCGTGCCGCGGCCCATGAACGGATCGAGCACCAAGTCACCTGGCTTGCTCAACCGCTCGATGAAGAACGCCGGCAGCGACGGCTTGAAGCACGCGCGGTAGCTGACTTGGTGCAGGCTGTGACCTTCGCGCTGCGCCGACGTCCAAAACTCGTTGGTGAAGGTATCGACGCGCAGGCCTTCGAGTTCGAGCTGTTCGCACAGCGACTTGGTGCCGAACTTCTCAAACGCGCGCAACTCGTCCGCGAGGTGCTGTGGCAGCTGTTCGGGTTGTGGCGAAGTCTCGGTCACAAGTGGATCACAACCCGTTCGGGACAACCGTGCAACGGTGCATCCACGAAGCGACCCGCGGACGTTGAGATTCGAGCTATTTCTTGACGGTACGACTCTGCAGCAGCACGTCCGAACCCGCAGTCAACGTCCACGTGCCACTGGCCTTGAGCACCGTAATCGGGCCGTCCCCCAAAGGATCCATGATCGCGTCGGGTGTGCGCCCTTCGTGAATCTGGATCGCTGTGCGTAGCAAGCGCAGATGAGCAAGCGACTGACGGCGCCAGATCTCGCGATAGCGCAGTATCTGGGACCCGGAACTGCTCCCGGCCGCACGATCCATTGCCACTTCGAACGCCTGGAACTGCTGCAAGCGATCGCTCCACTTCTGCGCGATGGGTGACAGCAACTTCAGACTCCGGAAACACGTGCCCATCGCCTTGATCGCCTTGCGCTGCGGCGAGAAGCCACTGTCCCAGGCCATCAACTGATCCAACCACCCGGTCGACGAGAACAACTTGCCACGGCATGCCAGGTAGGCATGCGGATACAGGATCTCTTCCCAATCCACCGGCCGCTCAAACCTGTCGTCGAACCACACGAGGCCAGTCAGAAGCCGCTCACGAGCTCCTGCTCCGAGCTGGGCAAGCCGCTCGTCCGTCCAATGGTCAACGAACGGCTCGACGTTGTCTGCCGGCTCCTGGCCATCGGTAGACATCACTAGCGCATCCAGCCAAACCTCGACCGCGGCAACGTCGTTGCCTTCAGCCAGAAGATTCGAACAAGCACGCCGAACGACCCTCAACCAGTCTGCCTCGATTCTCAAGTCAGCGCACGCAACGCTGCGACTGTGCGCCCCCAGTTGCATTGCGGCAATTGCAGACTCGATGCCTTTTGCCGGTTGGCCGTCAGCTAACGGTTGGCCATCAATAGCCGGCTGTGTCTTGCCAACCTGAATCGCGGGCGAAGTCTCCGCGATGAGCGATTGCATCTCGGCGGCATCTTGCGCAACTAACTGCTTCATGGCTTCCTCTGCCGCGCGGTAGTGCGGCAGAGCGTCCCCATCGATCAGCTGACCGTAGACAGCGCTCTGGCGCTGCACCGTTTCGCTCGCGCGCGCTTCAACCCGCGCGATCATCTCCCGGAGGAGCACAAGGTCTTGCTCGTCACCAGCCGTCAACGACGAAAACGCCATGCCGCCTAGGATCAGGACGATCACCAGCCAGAACTTCCATCCGAGTCGCCGCATGCAGCCTGCATGCTAGCGAGGATTCGCCGCTTGTCAGGGAATCCGGGCCCGTGGCGCAAGATCCAGGCGCGAACTATCGGCGACAGCATTCCAAACCGGCTTGCGCAACGGCGAGCCGCCACCGGTTCGATTCCAGTTCGGCGGCGCAATTCGATACTCTCTGGCCATGTTGTTCGACTGGCTGTTTCGACCTCGCAGGCAGGAGGCGCGCAAAGAACTGCTCGCCAAGCCGTTCCCTGATGAGTGGCAGCACTACTTGAAAGGCCTGCCGTTTTACCGAGCGCTCGACGAACGCGGTCAAGAACGCATTCGGGACGACCTGCGTGTCTTGATCGCCGAGAAGGACTGGGAGGGCTGCGGCGGCCTTGAGATCACCGACGAGATCAAGGTCACGATCGCGGCGCAGGCCAGCCTGCTGCTGCTCAACATCGAGCACGACTACTACAAGCACGTCGCCTCGATCCTCGTCTACCCGAGTGCCTACAAGACGGCGCCACAACGCGACGCCGCGGGCGTCATACGCGAAGGCCAGGCCAACCTCGGCGAAGCTTGGCGACGGGGCCCGGTCGTGCTTACGTGGGACGCGACGATGCGCGGCGCGGTCGATGCGAAGGACGGGCACAACCTGGTGATGCACGAGTTCGCCCACAAGCTCGACATGCTCGATGGCCTTGCCGACGGCACCCCGCCACTAGAAGGCAAAGATCAGCTGAGCGAGTGGGTGCGCGTCATGAGCGGCGAGTATGAAAAGCTGCGCGACGCGGCGAAGACTGGCCGAGCGACGGTGATGGACACCTACGGCGCAACCAACCCCGCCGAGTTCTTCGCCGTCGCGACTGAGTGCTTCTTTGAAAAGGCGCGCAAACTGAAGCAGCGCCATCCTTCGCTCTATGCCTGCCTGAAGGACTACTACCATCAGGACCCGGCGGCCTGAGTCGCGGACAGGGCAACTAGAAGCCTGCGGCTCGTGTCGAGAGCCACCCCTCGTCGCCGTGCAACCAGATCAGAAAGCGCCCGGCATTCGCGCTACCACCTTTGCGAGCGTAGACGAACAGACTCGAAATCAGTGGGTAGCTGCCGTTGCGAACGGCACCCGCATCCGGGTGGATCGGCGGCGACTTGGCATCTCGTCGAATCGGCACAATGCGCACGCCCGGATGGTTTCGCGCAGCTTCTGGATTGCTCAGACATACGATGGCATCCTGATTTCCCGCCGCGAGCGCGAGCAGGTCTTCATCCGATGTCCGCTTCGATACATGTTCGGCGAACGGGCCTTGCCCCAGCAACGAGGAGCGCATGCGATGAGGAGTGGCGACCGTCTTGTGGCAAATGCCAACGACCAAGTCGCCCAACGCCTTCGGCAAGTCGTCACCGAGCTCCGACCACTTGTTCACGCCATCGCGACCAAAAACCTTCGCGAGCTGCTCCATCGTCAACGACGCGATCGGGTTCTTCTTGTTGACGCAGAGAGTGAAGGCGTTGCGCACGACCTCATGCTCTTGGAGTTCGACGCTGCGCTTCTTGGCTGCATCCAACTCTGCTTGCCGCAGCTTGCGTGCGGTCATAGCCAGATCGCATTCGCCTGCAACCACGGCCGCAAGCCCAGCACCTGACCCACCACCATTCACGATGACGGATTGCTCATGCGCCTTGCCAAAGTCGGTTGCCCATTGCTTGGCCAACTCGAGCAACAAATCGGAACCCCGGATGCTGACTGGCCGCGCCGCAGGAAACGGAATCCTGGTCACGGTCCGCTGGCGGCCGACAAGGTCGACCAGATACAGACCTTCGTCCTGAGGCCCGGTCTCCGGTGTCATGAACGTCGATAGCGCCGCGATTCTCGCGTCGGGCGACAGCATCAAGCCAAGGGCACCGCTCGGCATTGCCCCTGGAACATCCCCACCCTCAAGCTTGTCAGTCGCAAACAGACGCCGCTCACGGATGACCGCACCACCAATCGTGCCCTCGACCAAAGACCAGGCGAACCGGCCGTTGCCGATGCTGCGACAGACAGTCACATACAAGGTTGCGCCATCCTTGGACATCGCGATGTCGTTCGCCTTTACCGTGTCTTTGGCGCCGAGCGGCAACGTCACCTCCAACTTGCCTTCCCGAAACACCAACACCTCGTGCTTCTCTGCCGACGGCATCGCGATCCGTTCGAGATCTCCTGAGAACGCCGGCAACGGCGTGCATTCGACATCGGCAAGGTCCTTGGAACGCAGCAGCGGACTACGTTCGAGCGTCACAGGATCCAAAACGGTCATTTCCCACGATAGCTTCTGAGCCTGACGACCTGGGGTCTCAACCTCGATGCAACAAAGCCCATCGCCACGTGGCACTACGACCGAACGTGCACCCGGCATCTTGACCTGAATGCGTTTGGTCTCGCCCGTTTTTAGATCGACGCGCAGGATCCCTTGATTAGCCACGAACAAGTGATCGCCAAAGACCACGGCCCCCAAGACCACAAAGCTGTCGAGCACTTCCAGGTTGGTCCGAACCTTGTGCACCAACGGATCGCCAACTGGCGGCACGCTCGTAACTGACAACGTGAGGCCGTCACCATTCGACCCCGACACGACGACCGCACGTTTGCCATCCGGTGTCCACAGTGCGTTGACGTAGGAATCCCCGGGTGGCGTCGCCAACAGCCGTTCGGCCTTGCCCGTCTCGCGATCATAGACCGCGACGAACCTGCGGACGACTTCGCTACCGCTGTCGACACCGCTGAACAACAACTGCTTGCCATCCGGGCTCCAAGCGGGGCGGCACGCGAGCATGCTGAGCAAAGCAACCATGGCCACAACCACGGCCAAACGAGCAAATGCGATGCGCTGCCCCTTGATGCAATTCCTCTCCATAGGCGCACTATCATAGGCCATTTCCGACCGCAACAGACGCCGTTTACTGGCCCAACGCCACCTACTCGACGATGCTTCTCCCCATGCTGACGCGTCCAAAGACTGGCGACTATTCCGATTACTTTCAGGGCTACCTCGACCGCGTTCCGGACGGCGACGTGCTCGCCTTGCTGCCAGCCCAATGCACCCGCATGCAAACGCTGCTGCGGGCAGCAAGCGAAGCGCAAGGCAACTACTGCTACGAACCCGGCAAGTGGTCCGTCAAGCGACTCGTGCTCCACATTGCCGACGGCGAACGCATGTTCTGCTATCGAGCCATGTGTCTCGCACGCGGCGACAACCAACCCATGCCAGGCTTCGACGAGAACGCCTACGCCCAAAACGACGGCAGCGACAACCGCACCCTGGCCAGCATCATCGACGAATACGCCTCAGTCCGAGCCGCCACCTCAACCCTATTCGCCGGCTTCAACGACTTGGCCTGGTCAAAGCGCGGCACCGCCAACGGCAACCCAGTCACCACCGCATCCCTACCCTGGATCATCGCCGGCCACGACCTCCACCACTGCGCCATCCTCCAAGAGCGCTACGGCCTCAAATAGCAGACCTGAATCTGCGTACGCAGATTCGCTCACTTGGCGGGTCGATAGCCGGCGCTGCGAACCTCGCGGACGCCAGCCTCGCCGTGCAGCCAGCCCAAGAACCTCGACACGTTCGCTGGCGCGCCCTTTCGCGAATACACAAACAGGCGGAGAACCAATGGGTAGCTGCCATCGGCGATTGTCGCATCCGTCGGCAAACAAGGTTTGCTTGCCGCATCACGCGCAATCGGAACCAGCTTGACGTTCGCATCGCGACTCGCAGCATCCGGGTCATCGAGTGCGACGATTGCCCCCTTCTTGATCGCGGCGAACGCGACCAGCGCCTCGTCGTTCTCAGGTGTAATGCGGCTGTGAGCGAATGGCCTGCGCGCCAGAGCCGAGACTCGAAGCGCTTCATGAGACGGGGTCAGTCGCTTGTGCGTCGCCATGATGATGTCGTTGTCCGCCTCCGGAACCTCGAACCCAAGTTCCGACCATTTGGTTGCGCCATCAGCTGCAAAGATCTGCGCCAACTGCGCGACGGTTAGCGCAGTGATTGCACTGTCCTTGTGCACGCAAATGGCCGCGGGATGCCGCACAATGCAGTGCTCCTCGAACGTAACACCGTCCTGCTTGGCCTGGTCAAGCTCGGGTTTGGTGGCCAACCGCATCGCCATGGACAGATCTGCATCACCCTGTCGCAACGCGGCCAGGCCCGTTCCAGTGCCGCCGCCCCTGACTTTCAGGACGTGACCAGGATGATCGACGCGGAACCGAGCACTCCACCTCTGAGCCAAAGACAACATCAAATCGGAGCCGCACAGGGTGACGGCCTGCGACGCTGGAAAGCCGACTTTGGTCACCGTTCGCTTGGGATTCGTAAGATCGACTAGATAGAGACCTTGGTCCTTCGCCGCGTTGAGAGCATGCGCCGTCGTCACCGCCGCGACCTTGCCATCCGGCGAGATCGACAAGCCAAGCGACTCACCCTGGGGCCGAGGCACTCGCGAATGCTTGCCGTCGAACAGCACGGTTTCGCGCTGCACGGACCCGCCAACGGTGCTCTCAAACAACGACCACTGACTGCCAGCCTCACGCCCTTCAGCCATGCGACACAACGTGGCGAAGATCTTGTCGCCGTGCCGCGACCAAACCAGGTCATTGACCCACACCGCTTGCTTGGGCCCAAGCGGCAGCGTCAACTCGATCTTGCCCTCGCGAAACACGACGATCGATTCCAGGCTCTGCGAAGGCATCGCAACACGATCGAGGTCCGGCGAAAACGACGGTCGCGGCCAGATCGAAACGCCTGCGTAATCCTGCGACCGCAACAGCATCTTGCGATGCAGCGTCTCGGGATCGAGCGCACCAATTTGCCACACTCCCTGGGGATGGACGCGACTAACCGTGAAGCTGATGTAAGCGAGACCGTCGCCACGGCGAACCACCGCGAGCCGTTCGCCCACGCCAGCCGCGACGGTCTGGGTGTCGCCCGTGTCGAGATTGATACGAACAATGTCGCCGGTGCTGAAGAAGAGGTTTCGATCCACGATGACCGCGCCAACCAGCGCCTGCGGCTCGAGAGCATTCGTCTCCGTCGACACCATCTGCGTGTGCACGACCTCCGGTGACGTCACCGACTCGCCCAGCACCACGACTTCGGAAACCGCAACCATGGCGGGTTTGCCACGGCCGACACCTGACAACACCAACGCGCGCTTGCCGTCAGCACTCCAACTGGCATTGAGCGAGTCGTGGCCAACTGGCGGCACCAACACGCGTTCTACCTTGCCCGTCTCCCGATCATACGAAGCGACAAACCGACCCCCATCATCCACCGCGGTGAACAACAAACGCTTGCCATCCGGACTCCACGCGGGTCGACAGGAAAACGCAACGGCCAACACCGCAATCACAGCCACAGCCAGAAGGCGCACGAACGCACGAGAGGACGGGTTGCTGGGAGCAGTCATCGAAGGACTGCGAGCATACCCACCGCGCCCCATCCGTTCGCCCCGCGCAGAATCTGTGGTTCGAACCGGGTACCGTACGCAGATTGGGCTCGGGACCTACAGACTCAGTAGCTCGCTGGCGATGGCCAGGTATTCGGTGCGCGGATCGTCCTGCGCGACTGGGCGGCCGGCTTGTCGGTACCAGTAGTCGGCGTTGCTGTGGTCGCCTTCTTCGCGGTGCAAGGCGGCGTGCACCCAGGAACACTCGGGCGAGTGGTTTTGAACGGCGTCGTGGGCGTTCTGCCATGCCCCGCGCAGCGCCCACCAAACTCCGAGTAGCGCGCCAGTGAGGTCTATTGGCGGGGTTTCGTTGGCCAGGCTGGCGACGAACCGATCGAGGGGCGTCTCCGATTGGGCATGCGACTGCATGCAACCCATGTAAGGCCATAGCCATAGCTCGCGGCAACCGTAAGATCGCCGGGACCTCATGCCGATCCGCCGCGAAGGCCCTGTCACGGAACGTCTGCTTCAGCTGCTGCGCAACCATCCCGGCCCGGATGCTGCGCGAGCAGGGTCGCTCGACGCGCCTATTGCCCCCCATTCTTCGATGTCGCGCCGTCAGGCGGTAGCGATCTTCGAATCGGCGATCCAGTCGCGCTTGCAGGATTTGCTGTCGCGCGAACTGAAGGACAAAGGCATCAGCTACTACACGATTGGTAGCTCCGGTCACGAGAGCAACGCCATTTGTGGCGAACTGCTGCGCGGCACCGACACGGCATTCTTGCACTACCGCAGCGGCGCGTTCATGGCGGCACGGTTGCGCAAGGGCCAAGGCGAGACGCCGTTCTTCGATGCGATGCTCAGCTTCTGCGCATCGGCTGAAGACCCGATCAGTGGCGGACGGCACAAGGTGCTCGGCTCGGCCAGCATGCATGTGCCGCCGCAGACGAGCACGATCGCCAGTCATCTCCCGAAGGCCATCGGCTTCGCGCTGGCTCTGCAGCGACTCGAACGGCAAGGCATTCGGCCGGCGAAGGGCGTACCGTTCGATTCGATCGTCTACTGCAGCTTTGGCGATGCCTCGATGAACCATGCGACGGCGCAAGCGGGCATTCACGCCGCCGGTGCCGCGGTGATGCACAAGCAGCCGTGCCCGATCCTGTTCGCGTGCGAAGACAACGGTCTCGGCATCTCAGTGCGCACGCCGGATGACTACGTCACCCGGATGATGAAGGACCGGCCAGGCATCCGCTATTTCTCGTGTGACAGTCAGGACTTCCCCGGGGTCTGGGCGACGACGCAGCGCGCGATCGAATACGTGCGCACGCAGCGCAAGCCGGCGTTCTTGCATACCAAGACGGTGCGCCTGATGGGCCACGCCGGCTCCGATGTCGAAACCAACTACATGTTGCCGGAGCATATCGAGGCCAACGAAGCGCGCGACCCGCTGCTCGCCTTCGCGGACCTAATGCTGGCAACTGGCGCGATCACGCGCGATGGCATGCTGGAGCTCTACGGCGATACGGATCGCCGCCTGCGCCGCGCTGCCAAAGAAGCGCATTCCCGACGCAAGCTGACCACCGCGGCGGAAATCATGACGCCGCTGAAGCTGCCGACCGCCGACCAGTGCTCGATCCGCGTCGCAGCCAACGAACGTCGCCGTGCAGTCTTCGGCGGCAAGCTGCCAGAAGACGACGCGCGCGGCCGGCACCTCGCCTATCGCATCCCGCAGGCGCTGACCGACATCTTCGCGGCCTATCCGCAGGCGCTATTGTTCGGCGAAGATGTCGCGCGCAAGGGCGGTGTCTACAACGCCACCAAAGGGCTGCATGCGACGTTTGGCGGCGGCCGGATCTTCAACACGATCCTCGACGAAACCACCATCCTGGGCCTCGCCCAAGGCATGGCACAGGCCGGTTGCTTGCCGTTCCCCGAGATCCAATACCTCGCCTACCTACACAACGCGATCGACCAGATCCGCGGCGAAGCAGCGTCACTGCAATTCTTCAGCACTGGCCAGTGCTATCCCGATATGCCGGCGCAGTTCACCAGCTACGCCAACCCCATGGTGATGCGCATGGCTGGCCTCGCTTACCAAAAGGGTTTCGGTGGTCACTTCCACAACGACAACTCGGTCGGCGCCTTGCTCGACATTCCCGGCATCGTGCTCGGCGTGCCAACGCGCGCCGACGACGCGGTGACCATGCTGCGCACGATGACTTCGGCGGCCCACCATCACGGCAAGGTCTGCGTGTTCCTCGAGCCGATCGCGCTCTACATGAAGAAGGACCTGCACGAGGACAACGACGGCAAGTGGCAGTTCGGTTATCCGCCGCCAAGCGAAGTCATGCCGTTTGGCGAAGGACGGATCTATGACGCAACCGATGACGACCAACTGACGATCGTGACCTTTGGCAACGGCGTCTGGATGAGCCTGCGAGTCGCCCAACGCCTGCGCGCGCAAGGCATCAAGGTGCGGGTGTTCGATCTTCGCTGGCTGATGCCGCTGCCAATCGCACAAGTCAAAGAGCACGTCCGTGCAACTGGCCGTTGCCTAGTCGTCGACGAATGCCGGGCCAGCAGCGGGGGCCCGAGCCCGATGCTGATGACCGAGCTGTGCCAAGATCCCGAACTTCGACACTGCGTGCTGCGACGCATCGCGGCACAAGACAGCTACGTGCCGCTCGCCGCGGCCGCCAACCTCGTGCTCGTGCAAGAACCCGATATCGAACGCGCCGCCTTGGCGATCTGTGAGCAGGAGGTCGCGCAGTGAGTGACTTCGCAACTAGCGAGGCAACCGACGGCAAGCCAACCGCCGTGCTGTTTTGCCCCGGCCGCGGCTCCTACACCAAAGAAGAGCTCGGCTTCGTTGGGCGCACGGTGCAATCCGGCCCCGTCACCGACGCGCTCGCTGCTTCGGACCGCGCCCGCCGCGAACAAGGCCGCCCGACACTGACCGAAGTGGACTCGGCAGAGAAGTACCGGCCCAGCCTGCACCTCGACGGCGAAAACGCGGCCGAACTGATCTACTTCGGCACCATGGCGCACGTGCAGCAACTGCGCGAGCGCTACAACATCGTCGCAATCGCGGGCAACTCGCTCGGCTGGTACACGGCTCTGCCGGCCAGTGGCGCGCTCGATGCGACCAGCGGCTGGCGCCTCGTCGCCACCATGGCCTCGCTGCAAAAGCAGGTGAAGGGCGGTCAGATCCTGATGACCACAGTCGGCGAAGACTGGCAGCCCAACATGGCGCTGCGCGTCGCCGTTCAAGCGACCGTGCAAGCGCTGCAGGATCGCGGCGCAGAGTTCTACTGCGATTACAGCATCAAGCTCGGCGGCCACGAGGTGCTCGCCGGAACCGAGATGGGCGTTCGCGAACTGCTGGTGCGACTACCAAAGGTCACGATCGGTGGCCGCGACTTCCCGTTCCGCCTGGCCGGGCACGGTCCATTCCACACTTCGCTGTGCCTGCAGACCGCCGAACAAGCCGCAGAGATGCTCGTGGACTTGCCAATCCAGATGCCGAAGTGCCATCTGATCGATGGCTACGGCAACGTGCACAGCCCGTGGTCTTCCGATCCGCGCGAACTACTGCGCTACACCGTGCACAACCAGGTGATCGACACGTTCGACTTCTCCGCGTGTGTGCGCACCGCGATGCGTGAGTTCCAACCCGACGTGCTGCTCTGTGCGGGGCCCGGACAATCGTTGCGCGCACCGGTAGGTCACTGCGTGCTGCTCGAAGGCTGGCGGGGCATTCGCGACAAGGGCGCGTTGTTCGCGTCTTCACTCATCGCAACCGATTGAACCGCAGGCCGCCCCAAACGGCTTGTGTGCGCCTGTCGCCCCGCATCGCGCAGCCGCCGCGAATCGGCAGAGCTAGCTGCCGACCTTCAAGCGGATCGCCGAGCCTAGTAGGAAGATATTGTTGATCGTCGCGCCCGCGCCCTGAACGGCGAGCTCCATCCCAACCAAGTCAGACGTCGGTGGAATCGAGAGGATCACGTCGAGGCGCTCACCGGGGATGAAGGTCTGGCCAATCGAAAACGCACCAATCGGGTTCACCAACAAGGTGCCTATGAATGTCGGCGTCGGCAGCCCCATCGAGTTGGAGACGACCAAGCCGGCGAAACCAACCTCGGCAGCGACCGACAAGCGCGCCGACCTGCCGACGCGCAAATTGCTCTCAGCCCACAACTGCGGCACGACGGTTTCCACATCGAGCCCCATGAGGTTCGGGTCGCTGACGCCGTCGATACCGATGACGCCTTCAAGGCCAGACAAGCTGTCACATAAAAACTGAGAGAAGAAGCCCTTGACGATCTTCTTGGCGCGACCGAACACGACCGGGTCGGTCTGATCCAGACCAACCAGGTTCATGTGCGTGCAGTTGCCATTCATCCGGTAGTGGAACTTGAGTCCCGTACTCGGAGTGAGTGAATTGTAGTACGGGATGGCGTGCCCTAACGGCGGGGCCAGCACATCGCCTTGCCCGGAGACCAAGCCAACTGGAACGCTCACCTCGATCCCCGTAAGTGCAATCGTCGGGTTCACGGGTGCTAGGCCCAAAGCGCACCTGTAGCCAGGGTTGGTGGACGTCGCGCCAGGCGCTTCGTTGAGAACCAAAGCCATGACCGCGGTACCCATCGAGTGGCCAAGCAAGCCGACGCGCGTCATGTCCATCGCGCCCTCGAAGAAGCCGCCGTCCTCGATGTTGGCATTGCGCAAGGCTTTGAACATCGCACGGGTGTCGTGCTCCATCACAGCGTAGCTATTCTGCGCAGTGTTCAGCATGACCGCGACCACACCCAGCGAGGCCAGCTCTCGGCCGATCCGGTAGTAATCGCTGCCTAAGCGACCCCAGCCGTGCAGGAACACGACCACCGGGTAGCCAGTCGTGGTCGGAAGAACGGGGGCGTTGTTCGCGGCTGTGATTGCCGGGTAGTGAACCGTCGCGGTGAGCACCGGCGTGCCGGCCCCTGAGTTGTTAGACCAAGACACTTGGGTGTCGCTGATCGCATGTGCTTGGCCAATGGCCGAAGCAGCCAGCAGCGTCCAGGCGAGCGAAGAGACCCAGAGTTTGCGCATCGAGAGAGTGTTCAGAGGCGTGGCGATCAGATGGCGAGGCTACGCAGGATAACCACGAGTCGCCCTCCAACAAGCCCGGACAACGGTACGGCCGAACGCATGGGGTCTAACGTAAACCGCGGTGATGCTCGGAGTTGCCCAAATGCGCCGCCGGTTGATGGCAAGGTCGCGCTCGCCGATCGCGAGCCTCTCGCGGGCCTCTCGCGGGCCGCAAGCGGTTGAAAACGCCGATCCTGGCGCACTACCGGACGTTTGCACTGAGAACTCGGCTGAGCTTGCCACGTGCCGGAGCTCGCGAATGGCCGGGCTGCCGGCAACCCAACACCGGAATTCGCCGCAAACCAAAGCTCAGTAAGTTTTTACGGTGGTGTCAAGCGAGTCACGCGAGGCGCGTCCGAGCCGCCGCTGTTGCGACAACAAGGAGACATCCAGTGTCGATTGCCGAACTCACTTCACCGACTGGCGCGCCGTGGCGACGACCTCCGGTGTCTTCGTAGCCGCATCGTAGTAGCTGACGAACCGGACCGCCTCCTCCGCCTCGACCTCACGGAGCGCATCCACCCACACGGGCGGCACGCTTTGGTAGTGCAGAGTCGCAACGACTTCACAATCCCCATCGACGCCATCCGGCAGCTTGATGCGACAAGCAACACGGTCGCCACCGGCAACAAAGTTGTCGTCCCCATCAATGCCAATCGGCGCGATGTCCTTGATGTGCGGACCGAGCATATCGAAGCCGCGCGGTAGAAGTCGCGTGTCCTTGCTGCGTCCAACCATCTTCGTCAGATAGGTAGTCGGCTGACCCCCGGGCTCGTGGGCGATCATCTCGTAGATCACGACGTCGGTCTGCTTCTCGATGGTGCGCACGTGTGGCACGCGCATCACATCCTCAATGCCAACGAGGCGGCCTTGCTGATCAAATGCACCGCTCGCAAAGACGACCTTGCCGCCAACCAACACCTCCACCTTCAACCACGCGCGACGCGCTGGGTATCCGGTCGGAAACTTGTGTCCAGTCAGGTTCTCGACACTCAGCTCGAACTCCAGCACGCCATCCTTCTTGCTCGGCTCGGAGATCGACAGGCGCGCGGTCCGCTCGGCAAGCTGCTCGCGCGTTGCCTTCGCCATCGCCCGCAATTGGTCGTTTCCTGCTTCAACATAGAGATCGTCGCGGTGTTCGCGAAGCATGTCGAGCATGAACGCATTGCCGCCTATGAACGCATGCGAGCGATACCCTTCGCGCTCAGGAATGCGGTAGTCGAAGCCCATTGGGGTCCGTGCAATGCGTACCTTCTGCTGCTCCGGCATGTGACACTGCTGGCACGTGCGAGTCTTCTTGGGGTCGGCACCTTCGCGCTCGTTGTTGAACTCGCTGTTGCGCCACTCGAGATAAGGGGTCTGCTCCGGGAAATCCGTGCCGTGGTGATTGGTAAACAGCGTGTGGCATGTCGCGCACAAACCCGCCTTGCGGATATGTAGACCCTGAGTTGGCGTGTAGTTGACTTGCCCGCGCATCGGCCGCGTCTCCACGTCTGCGAACGGACCGAAGATCTTGCGCTCGTCATTGAACTTGGGCCGACCAGAGAACGTGCCCTCCGTACCGAGGCCTTCGGCTGAGATCATGTGGCAAACCGTGCAAGAGACGCCGTCATCCGCGGCCATGTCGTCGACGGCCTGCGCCAATCGCGGTGGTGCTTTGCCGTTGAGCACCGCGTCGTGGTGGGTCATCGGCACGTGACAGCGCAAGCACAGTTCTTGAACCTGATCACCGGCCGACGCGGACTCCTTCTGCAACTGTGCGCGGAAGTAGGGGTCGCGGAACGCGTTCGCCATCATCGTCGCCTGCCACGTGTAGTACGGCGAAACGTCCTTGCCGTCCTTGTCCGTCATCGCAGTCGCCCCCGGCGCCGCGATGTGGCAAACAGCACACGCGACGGACATCGTGAAGTGAGGATCCCGGACGTCATGGTCGACAACGGGTTGGCTCGGCTGCAACGAGCAGATGGCGATGGTGACGCCAGCAACGAACGACGGGGTGCGCAGGAACATTGGCAGAGACTCTAACGAGATCTTCGCCCGAGGAATCAAGCTTGCGTCCAGGTTTGCGCGATGGCGACAGCGGAATCGTTGCTGACAATGAACCAACAGCGCTCGCAATCGTTCGCGACGCCATCCATCAACTTCCCGAGGTCCTATGATCCGATTGCCCACACTCCGTTTTTCCGTGCTCGCTGCAGCCACCATTGCCATGGGCTGTTTGGCGGGGCTGCCGGCACAGGAAGTGCCAGTCGCTGCCAGCGGCCAGCAGATGCTGGCGACGAAGCACTTCTTGTTCGTCGTGCACGATGGCGTGCTGCATCAGTTCGACATCAAGACGCTCAAGCTGCGCAAGAAGGTGCGCCTGACGGGAGCCAAGCAGATGCTCGACCAAGAAGCCAAAACTGCCAAGGCGGCGGTGGCGGCCGAAAAGGCGTTTATTGCTGCGGTGCAGCAGCCGGCGCCCGACGCCCCGTCATCTGCCGACACCCAGAAGGTCGTCGAACGGGCACTGATCTGGCTCAAGACGCATCAGGACAAGGACGGCAAGTGGGATGCCGACGGGTTCATGAAGCACGATCGAGATGGTGGCGAGATCTGCAACGGACCAGGCGGCGCCGCCTATGACATCGGCGTAACCGGCCTCGCCGTGATGGCGTTGCTCACCGCCGGCGATGACTACGCCACCGAAATCCGGCGCGCAGTGGGCTGGCTGCACAAGAAGCAAGAGAACAACGGCCTGTTCGGCAAGGCCGCCTCGCATGACTTCATCTACAACCACGCCATCGCGACCTACGCCATCTGCCGCACGATGCAGGTACTCGATCGCAAAGACGCGTTGATGACGCCGATGGTGCAGAAGGCGATCAACTACCTTGAGTCGCACCGCAACCCGTACTCGGTGTGGCGCTACCAACCGCGTGACAACGACAACGACACGTCGGTCACCACGTGGTGCCTGCTCGCCTACACCGCGGCACAAGATCTCGCCATCAAGGTCAACAAGAACGCACTCAAGTTTGGCAGCAGTTGGATGGACCAGGTGACCAGCCCCAACGGCCACGCTGGCTACTCCCGCCGCGGCGAAGCAAGTTCGCGCAAGCACGGCTTACATCCGACCAAGTTTCCGGTCGAGAAGGGCGAGGCAATGACGGCCGCCGCGTTGCTGGCGCGCTACCACCTGGACGAAACGCCAAAGTCCAAGCCCCACATGGTCAATGCGGCAACGTTGCTGCTGAGCAAGCCGCCAAAGTGGGATCTCAAGGCTGGCACCATCGACGAGTACTACTGGCTGCTCGGGACGCTCGCGTTGCAACGTGCCGGCGGTGACGAATGGGCGAAATGGTCAAAGCACTTGACCGCGGCGACATCGGAACATCAGCGCCAAAAAGGCAACCTGGCCGGCTCATGGGACCCAGTCGGAGTATGGGGAGAAAGCGGGGGTCGCGTGTTCTCGACCGCGGCGCTGGCGCTCGCCTGCAACGCAACGATCGCCAAGCCTTAGTTGGCGCGAAGCAGCGGTTCCAGGCAACTGGCAACACGCATTCCGCACCTTGGTGATTAGAGTCCGTGGTGTGTCCCGCCACCCCCAAGACCAGAACCGCCAACAACCGCGCCGTCAGAACAGCCAACGGCGAGGATCACAGGAATCGCCGGCCGAGCAGACCTTCGAGTGCATGCACTTCGGAGTCTGCGGCGGGTGCTCACTGCTCGAGCAACCGATCGCGTGGCAGCTACACGACAAGGTCGGTAAGACCGAAGCCCTGATGGCGACGGTGCTCAACGGTATGCGCATCGCGTACGAACTGCCCGAACGCCCGCAGCGCTACTTCCGTTCGCGACTGCTGTATCCGGTCAAGCAAGACGCCGACCGCAAGGCCGTGCTTGGCATCTACGAGTATCGCAGTCATCACGTTGTCGAGATCGATGAATGCCAGACGCAGGACCTGTGGCTTACCAACCTTGGCCGCGAAGTGCAGAGCATCCTGCGCTCGCTGCGTATCGAAGGCTTCCACATGCACCGCCGCCGGGGCATCGCGAAGGCGTTCTGGGCGCGGTTGGCAAGCGGTACCGGTGAAGTGCTGGCAGGTTTGGTGACGCGACCAGGAGAGTTCGCCGAAGGCCAAGACTTCGCCGCCGCGCTAGCCGAGCGTGCCGCAGCCATTCCGAACGCCGGTAGGCCGCGAGAACTCGTTGGCGTGATGCATTCGATTAGCGACCGCACCGACGACTTCATGCTCGGCGATCGTCACCTGCCGTTGCGCGGCCGGGACCACGTTGTCGATCGCCGTGACGGACTGACCTTCCGCGTCAGCGCCGGCAGCTTCTACCAGATCCATTCCGGTGCCGGGGCGCTGCTCTATCGCCCGGTGATGGCGATGTGTGGTGACGTCACTGGAAAGACGGTCATCGATGGCTATGGCGGGGTCGGCGCGTTCGGCCTTCGACTTGCCAAGGCCGGCGCGAAGGAAGTGCTCGTGGTAGAAGACAACGCGTCTTCGTGCCGCGACGCCGAACACAACGCTACCGCCAATAACCTGCCGCAGGTAAAGGTGCAACGCGAGTCGTTCACCAAGGCGCAGCTCCCAACCGATGCTGACTTGATGATTGTCGATCCACCGCGCTCCGGCTTGCAGCTGTTTGGCGTCGACAAGGTACTCAAGGCGCGACCGAAGCAACTGGTGTATGTGGCATGCGCCGCAGAGCCCATGGCACTCGACATCAAGACGCTGACGGCCAACGGCTACGAACTGACCGAGATGCGTTTGTGCGATCTGTTTCCGCATACCGATCACGTCGAGCTGGTCGCGAGCCTCAATCGGACCAGCTAGGCCGACAGTTGGCCCCAATCCGTGCGGAGACGCCCTCTGAGCGGTTTCGAACCGGCAGCGGGCCTTACTGCACGCTGACGTTACGCAGGTAATCGCGTGGCTACTTTGTAGTCATGAAGACACTGATTTGTGTTGGGTCCCTGCTGATTGCCGCCGTCGCCACGACGACGCCGATCCCGCAGGGCGTCGAGCAAGACATCGTTTGGGAAACGTCATTCGCCGATGCCAAGGCGCGGGCGCACGACGAGGGCAAGGGCATCTTCCACCTGCAGCTGTTCGGTCACTTGGACCAAGAACTCTGTTGAACGAACGCCCGAACCCTGAGAGCCGTGCTGCTCTCGGATCCGGCGATCGAAAAGCTGCTGCGAGAAGACTTCGTGCCTGCTTGGGAGTCGGTGCACGAAACGGCGCAAGTAACGATCGACTTCGCCGACGGCAAATCCCTCAAGCGCACGATCGGTGGCAACACGGTGATCTACCTGTGCCGAGCAGACGGCGCGGTCATCGATGCCTTCCCCGGCATCTACACGAAGCAAGACTTCCTGGCCGAAGCCAAGAGCGCCATCGACATGCTGCAGTCCGGCCTCGCGTATGCGACGGATCACCGCATCGCCCGCATCCATGCGGACAAGGCGCGATATCTCTTGCCGAACGCAGTCACTTCGATAACGAAGTCGGTCTTGGAGAGCCCCGTTCTGCTGAAGACGAACGTGCTTGGCGGACACGCCCCTCTGCGTGACCTCAGCAAAGAGCCTCGTCCCGCTCAGGGGGCGCAATGGATTTCGAGGCCCAAAGTGAACGTCCGCAAGCAATCGCCCAAGCAGTTTGGCGAAACGCTGATCCAATCTGACTCAGCGAACAACCGCGTCACCGTGCGACCGCGGATTCACTTGATGCTGTCAAAGTTGACGGCGACGGCAACTCCAAGCGAATGCAAGGTTCCGATCTACGAAGGCATTCTCGGCACGAAGCTCGATGACCCCTACCTGGGTTTGACCGCAGCAGAGTTGCCTGGCACGCGCGGTTTGATCACACGGTAGGACCCGCTAGGCAGGCGTGCCGCCAAGCAAGCGTTCTGCCACAGCGGGGCAATCCGACGCGCTTCGCGCATGGCCATCGGCACCAACGACCTGCCACAAATCATCGACCAGATTGAATGGTTGGCCACCGACGAGAATCGGAATCGCCGCCGTCGCTGGGTGGGCTCGCAGCGAGGCAATCAGGTCCGCCGTTTGGCGCACGTAGAGCACGATGTTCGCAGACAGCGCGATCACGTCGCACCCAAAGTCGCGAGCTGCTTCTGCGATCGCCGTGGCAGGTGTGTTGGCGCCGAGCGAAATGACGGACCAGCCTCGCGCTTCAAAAGCCTGCGACACCAACTGGATGCCGAGAGCGTGCGTCTCGTTGCTAACGGTTGCCGTGATGACCTGGCGGCCATTGCCTTCCGTTCGCGGCGCCTGCGCACGCATCACGGTCAGAAGAGACGTGACAATGCCCGTGCAGTAGTGCTCTTCCGCGATGGTGACCTCACCCATCTGCCACATGCGCCCCATCTCTTTCTGCACACGATGCAACACGTGCTCGTAGAGCTCGGTGGGCGTGGCGCCCGCTTCGAATGCCGCGAGCACCAACTTCACAGCGTCTTGCTCGCGTCCTTCCAATACCGCGAGCAAGAACTGACGGGCCAGGCCGATGTGCGGCCCATCACCTTCGAGATAGCTAGCGGTCTCGGGCGGCGCTTCGGCAACTTGCTTGGCGGCTAATCGCACCATGGCACAAGCACGAGCGGCGGCAGCTTCCGGCAGGCGCTCCTGCAGTTCGTCCGCCATGCACGCGAGGTTGTCCTGGATCGCGTCATCCCCAACTCCACGCGCGGCGCACAGCACCTTGACCCAACGCAGTTGCTCGGTGAGCAAGGCGATGCGATCGGCAGCCAGCGCTTCGGCCAGGTAGCCGAGCCGAACCTCGGTATCCATCACGAGATCGGACTCGCCGGACCCGTAGGCGCGGACGGCTTCCGGATCCCGCGCCAACTGCCGTTCGACGGTGCCGCTAGCTAGAACCCTGGCCGAACGACAGATTATGGCAGCGACGAATGATCCCTCTTCATGCATGGGTTTTCCTACAGCGGCTTGGCTAACACGACGATCTGCTCGCGATCGGAAACGACCACTCCGCCGGGGGCTTCGACCGTCACCACAAACGCCTGTGCCTCGTGAACCACAACCTTGGGATCGATTGGGATGACCACCTCGGCCTGGCCGTTGGGCACGTTGAAGACGCCACCGTCGACAGGGTGCGCCGCGTTACGCTTCGCGTCGACGATCCAAAGTTGGTATTGATGCTGCGACGGGTCGTTGACCGGCAACCCACGAAAGCGCATCGCGCCGCGCTGCGAAGGCCCGTGCCAAACCACGTCTCCTTCGGGTGCCCCTCCGGACCAACTCCAAACTGCGGCGTCACGCACTTGCAGCAACTCCTGCCGCAGCGCCTGCGGAGCGACCACTGATTGCGACGGAACGTTCGTCCACCACAGCACGGCCGACAACGTCAGCAGTGCGGCAGCAAGGATTGCGTTGGGCTGTGCCCACCACTTGGCCACACCCTCGACAAGCGGCGACGACGCCGAAGACGATGCCAACGATGGTCCCGACGATCGTTCCGACATAGGTCCCGACAATGGCGCCGCATCTCGCAAGGCGCGGAGCAAGCGCTCCGAGGGCCCACTAGGAATGGCCTGTTGCAACGCGATCGTGGCCACGGCCGCACTGTGTTCCCAACTGCTGTCTGGTTCGAGTTTCGCTTCGCAAAGTGCGTCCACTAGCTCTAGGCGAGCATTCTCGTCGAGACCCCAAATCGCATCGTCGGCCTGGAGTTCGTCCAGGCGCGTCATCGAAAAGGCACTCATGAGTCGACTCCCTGATCAGGAGTTCGCCGATCGGAGGATCGCCGCTCGGGGGAAGAGTGATCGGGAGATTCCGAAGTCTTGACTCCAAGTAGTTCACGCACGCGCATCAAGCCTCGTCGCGCATGGCTCTTGACCGTGCCCAAGGCCATCCCAGTCGAGTCGGAAATCTGCTGGTGAGAGCGCCCGTGGACCAGGGACAGCTCCAAGACTTCGCGTTGACTGGGCCGCAGCTCCTGCATCGCCCCAGACACCCGACGCACTTCGTCATCAAGCTCGAGCGTATCTGCCTGGGTTGCACCGACCAATTCCTGGTCATCTGTCAGTGACTGGGACGTGGGTGCCCGGCCACGCTTGCGATTGCGGTCGATCAAGCGCCGACGTGCCAGAGTCATGACGAACGTCATTGCCGAACCACGCTCGGGATCGAACCGATGCGCACTCTTCCAGAGGTCGACAAAAATGTCCTGTGTCGCGTCTTCGGCGTCGCTGTCGTTGCTCAGGTACCGTCGCGCCAAACTCCACACCGGCGGAGTAAACTGGCGCATGCAAGCTTCCACGGCCTCCGGCTTGCCCGCTGCTACGTCTGCCAGGATCTGGTCGGTTGCACTCATCTTCCGTTGTTGCGAACAATAATACGCGACTCGCCTGGACAAAGACGAGGATCGGTCGGCACCAACTATGACACAAGTAGCCATGGTGGTAACCGCCTATCTCCAAGTGAACGCACTGAGACCATCAAGTTCGCGGATCAGCACCTGATTGCCGTCCACCGCGAGGTGCGCCCAAGTTTCACTATCGGCGACTTCGATGACATCGAGCAGCTCGTATTCTTTGGTGTTGGCGGCGATGAGATAAAGCTCACCATCTTCGCTCAAGGCGAGGATCTGGTTGCCGTTGGCCACCAGCGACCAGTTCTCGTCGGCGATCGACGGCGACGTCCACTTGAGCTCGCCCGAGGGCATGTGCACGCAGCAGAAGCGCTTGCTACGCAAGTAAACGTAGGCGTGATCGTCAATGACTACGGGAGTCGACATGTATGCCTGCACCCGGTTGGTCCACTTTCTCTCCGAGGTCAACTTGCCGTCCTGCTGCGCGACGCCGTAGAGATGACCGCGGCCGCCGTAGGCCGACGTGAACACCGCATCACCAAACGGCAACGGTGTCAGGATGTTCATGCCGCGGAAGGTCTTTACCGGGTGGGTCCACAAGACCTCGCCAGATGCCGGTTGCACCCCGTTCAAGGAAGTGCGCGTCTGCACGAGCAGATGATCCTCACCAGCAAGCGTCGCGCGAACTGGTGACGAGAACGCGCCACCGTTCATCCCGCCCTCGTCCTTCATCGACAACCACCTGGTCTCGCCAGTTTGCTTGTCAAGCTTGACCAGGCCGGCGCCGGTCTGCACGTACACCGAGTCCTCATCAACGAGTGGCGAGCAAACGAATCCAAAGGATTCGCGGTTGGACTGGAAGCGCTCAGGAAAGTCGACGCGCCAGTTTTCCTTGCCGGTCTTCGCGTCGAGGGACACGAGCACGTCCAACATGCCAGCTACAAACAACGATTCGCCGTCGTATGCCGGCGTCGATCGAATCCACGAACCGTTGCGAGCTGCGAAGAAGGGCACACTCATGCTGCCATCCCATTTGACTTGCCAGATGATCTTACCGGAACTTCGGCTGGCGGCAGTGACCACCTCCGTCTTCTTGCCTTCGGTTGCCGTCGTAAAGACGAGGTCTGCGCTGACCACCGGGCCCGAGTAGCTCGGCCCCATCTCAATCCGCCAGTCGCGCTTGAAGTTCTCGTTGTTGAGTCGCGCCGGCCAGACCGAGGCGGTGACGTGGCCCGATCGTTTCGGACCTCGCCACTGATTCCATTGGCCCGGGAAGGCCTGCACAGCGGCACCCGGTGAGGCGGCTTCCGGCACGGTGTCTTTTGGCGATGGCACGACGGGTGTGCCCTGCGCCAATAGAGCGGTCGGAACCAGCATCAAGCCGACGGTCAAAGCGACAGTTCTCATCAAGGACTCCTGTGGGGTTCGCATATCGAGAGACTTCGCCCGTCACGACCGACTGGATGCACCCAACCTAATCCTCAGAATCCCGCGCGGGATTTCGAGATCGCAGTGCATCCAAGCTCCAGCCAGCGGCGAAATGCTCGTCGTCCAGATAACCACCCATAACCCCCACTACAAACATGACCCGCTTCCCGATCATTGCCCTCTCCGCTCTCCTCGCCGCCCCAATCGTCGCCCAAGACTCGAAGGCTGACATCGTCGACACCGCCGTCGCCGCCGGCTCATTCAAGACCCTCGCAGCAGCGCTCGGCGCCGCCAACCTGGTCGACACCCTGAAGGGCAAGGGCCCGTTCACGGTGTTTGCGCCGACCGACGCTGCGTTCGCGAACTTGCCGAAGGGCACCGTCGCCAACCTCCTGAAGAAGGAAAACCTGCCGACGCTGACCAACATCCTCACCTACCACGTCGTCGCCGGCAACATGCCCGCGAAGAAGGTGCTGACGCAAAAGGGCCTGATCGCCCTCAACGGCCAACGCGCCCCGCTCTCGATGGTCAAGGCCAATGCCTTCATCGCCGGCGCCCAAATCGTCAAGACCGACATCCACTGCTCCAACGGTGTGATCCACGTCATCGACGCGGTCATGATGCCGGCGACCAACGACATCGTCGACGTTGCCGCCAAGGCAGGCACCTTCAAGACGCTGCTCGCCGCCGCCAAGGCTGCTGGCCTCGTCGACACGCTGAAGGGCAAGGGCCCGCTGACCGTGCTCGCCCCGACCGACGCCGCGTTCGCCAAGCTGCCGAAGGGCACCGTCGAGATGCTGCTCAAGCCTGAGAACAAGGCGAAGCTCGCAGCAGTCCTGACCTACCACGTCGTCGCTGGCCGCGCGTTCGCTGCTGATGTCGCCAAGGCCAAGACCATCAAGACCGTGCAAGGGAGCCCGATCACGATCACGGTCAAGGACGGCAAGGTCATGGCCAACACGGCCACGATTGTCGCCACCGACATCAACGCTTCGAACGGTGTTGTGCACGTGATCGACCAGGTCATCCTGCCGCCGAACCCGAAGAACTAGGTATCGAAGAGCTAGGTAGCGCGCAGCTACCTAGCCAGCTGGCTGGAGCATCACCATGAAACGCATCTACCGATTCGCTCTAGCCGCCACCCTGATCGCGACCGTGGTCGCGATCAGTGGCTGCTCGACAACCTACGAGCGCCGCAACCCGGTTGGCGAACGCTTTCCCAGCATTCGCGCCGCGGCACTCGACGAGAGCATCGTAGCCATCCCGGACAACTTCACGGGCAAGGAAACGCTGTTGTTCGTCGGCTACGAGCAGGACAGTCAGTTCGACATCGATCGCTGGCTCCTGGGACTAGCCCAGCTCGAAGTCGATGTCGTGGTTTACGAGCTGCCGACCATTCCGGGACTCATCCCGGGCATGTTCGGCACAGTCATCAACAACGGCATGCGTTCCGGCATTCCCGAAGAAGACTGGGCCATCGTCGCCACCGTCTACGACGACGCCGACGCGATTGCGCGCTTCCTGGGCAACGAAACGCCATTGCCGGCGAGAGTCGTATTGCTCGACAAGCAAGGCGACGTCGCGTTCTTCCACGATCGCGGCTACTCGGCCAGCACCCTGCTGCGCCTGAAGGCTCGCTTGGAAGAACTGCGCAAGCAGTCCTGAGTGACTCGCGGCGCACACCGCGCCGTAGTAACCGCGCCTTAGCGACCGCGCCGTAGTAACCGCGCCTTAGCAACCGCGCCGTAGCAACCGCGCCGCGTGATGCGTCGCCCACGCCGCACGATTGCGGTGACCGCATGCGAGGCACAGCGATCCCTCGTTCGCGCCCGCCGGATCGCTGCCCGATCGCCCCGCGCATCAAGGATTGGCCACGATTGCTTGCCGCACGTGGAATTCACGCGCGCGCTGAATCCGCCAGCAGATGGCCAGCGAAATGGGCTGCAACCCAAGCAATCTGAACCATGCAGCACACTTCGCTATCCGCTCTCATCGCCCTTTGCCTCGCGGCACCTTCCGTGGCCCAATCATTCGAAGTCGACCTCACCCAAGCCAACTCCTGGCAGACCGTGCTCGACGGCGTCATGGGTGGTCGTTCCTCCGGCGTGGTTCGCACAACAGAGCAAGGCACCTTGTCCTTCAGTGGCAAGCTGTCCCTGGAGAACAACGGTGGCTTCTCGCAGATGCGAACGCGCGTCCAAGGCCAACAGCTGACCGGCGCCAAGGGCCTGGTGCTAGAGGTGCTCGGTGACGGACGCACTTACAACTTCGACTTGCGCGTTTCGAATGCCCGCATGATGGCAGGCGGATTCCAACAGAGCTTTGCAACCGTTGCGGGCCAATGGACGGAAGTGAAACTGCCGTTCGACAAGTTCCGCCTGTTTAGCTTCGGACGCCTTGTCAAGCGCGCACCGGAACTCAACCCCAGCTTGATCGAGTCCATCGGCGTGACGCTTTCGGACAAGCAGCCGGGCACCTTCGAACTGCAACTGCGCAGCATCAAGGCACTGACGGCGAGCTCCAGCAAGATTGCCACCGGCGGTGACGCCGGCGTCGGCAACGACCTGGTTTCTGTCGCTACCAGCGCCGGGCTGACCACGCTGCTCGAGCTCGTTTCGGCTGCCAAGCTGAAGCTGCCGAAGTCACAGGTAACGATCTTCGCCCCCACCAACGAGGCCTTCGCAGCCATTCCCAAGGACACGCTGGCGAAGCTTCTGCTGCCCGAATCACGCGAGACCCTTCGCCAGATCCTTACGTTCCACATCGTGCCCGGCAAGCTGTCGTCAGATAGCGTGCTCAACGCTCGCAGTCTGCCGACCCTGTGCGGCCAACCGCTGGCCGTTGACGCCATGGCGGGACGCATCGCCGGAGCTGGCATCACTGCCGTCGACGTGGCATTCGAAGGCGGCATGGTTCATGTCATCAACAAGGTGATGATGCCCGAGCAACGCTCGGTGTCCCAGATTGCGGCTTCGGACGAGCGCCTCACGACGCTGATGGCAGCGGTCAACAGCGCCAACCTGGCTCGTCAGTTCGAGCGTCAAGACGGTCCGTGGACCATCTTCGCGCCGATCGACTCGGCATTCGCCAAGCTGCCGAAGGGCACGGTCCAGGCGCTCCTGAAAAAAGAAAACATCAAGGCACTGACGGAGATTCTGGGACTGCATGTCGTGCGAGGTCGCATTGCTGCCCGCGAACTACTGTCGAAGAAGGAAGCCCAGACGTTGCTGGGCCTGCCCATCAACTTCGCCCTCAACGACGGTAAGCTGACCATCGGCGCCAACTCGCGAATCGTGCAAGGCGACATCCAAGCCAGCAACGGCGTGATCCACCTGATCGATACCGTGCTGCTGCCCGCTAAAAAGGCAACCTCGGCGGCTGCGACGTCCAACGCTACGCCGGCGTCCAGCCCCGCCACCGGTGCAAAAGAGTTCGGCCGCATCTACTCGCTCGCCGTCGAGCGCGGTGCCGTGCTGTTCAACGATGGCAACCCGGAAGCATGTGCCGCGATCTATGAAGTCGCGATCGAAACGATGATCAGCTTCGCCGGCGACGACCTTGGCGAAGCAGTACGGAACCGCCTGATGCGAAGCCGCAAGGAAGCGGCGTCCGACAGCGGCCGGACTCGCGCCTGGGCGTTCCGCCGCGCGCTCGATGACTCCTACAGCATCATCCTGCGCCGGGAACTGCCCCAACGCGAAGCACTGCCATCGCGCTCGACGTAGTCGCGCGTAGCCACGCGGCGTGCGGGGCGAGACATCGGCCGCGAGGCATCGGCGGCTAGGCAGCAGCCGCTAGACCTGCGCTTGACTATGTCCCCGTGAGCACGCCATACCGCGCCACCAACTGCTGGTGACGGTAGGCGAAGATCCGGTCGACGTCGGGCCTGATGAACAATCGGTTGAGCAACGGCTCCACCAGCCAGCCAGGCCCCCGGTAGTCGACGACATCCCGGATCGCGGTGCCACCTGCGACAACTTCGAACGTGTGCTCGTGGTGCCAAAGTCGATACGGCCCACGCCGCTGCTCGTCGACGAAGCGGTAGGGCGGCTGCCACGCGGAGATCTCCGACTGCCAGCGAACGGGAAGTCCGCGGATGCGCAGCCGGTAGTCGATCAAGGTCCCAACCCGCATCTCAATTGACGACGGCGTCAGGACCTCGAAGCGCACCCACGGCGGCGTGATCTGCTCCAGGTTGTGGGCATTGGAGAAGAACTCGAAGACCTCAACAAGAGGTGCCGCAACGCGCAACTCCGTCGTCAAGCGATGTGCTGCCATCAGGTGACTCCCAACATCAGCGCGGGCCAGTAGTTGATCAGGTCCATGGTTTGGCCTTTGGCAGCCAAGCGCGCGCCAGCAAGGCTGCACACGCGGCCAGCCAGTGAGCAATCGCGTTCCGTCTTAGCACGGGGACCGGCGAGATCGCGTCGATCCGCTCACTCAGCCGGGGCAGGATCCGCGGGCGGTTCTCGCTTGGTCGGCTGGACTGGCTTGGTTGGCTGGGCTGGCTTGCTCGGCTGGGCTGACTTGGTGAGCTGCGATGCCGACGACTCCGCTGCCTTGCGGATGCCCCTTTGCATGCCGCGGAACACCAGGCCATGCAGTGGCAGGACGGCATACCAATAGGCAAGCCCAAGCAAACCGCGCGGTTTGAATCGTGCAGTCTGAAGCAGCTGGCACTTGGAGTGGTCCCCAGCAACTGGCTCGATCTCAAACGTCAAGGTCGCGATGCCCGGCAACTTCATCTCGGCGTAAAGCTCCAGGCGACGCTCGGGCTCGGCCTTGGTCACGCGCCAGAAGTCGAGCGCGTCGCCATAGCCGACCCGTTCGGCGTCGCGTCTTCCCCGTCGCAGCCCAGGCCCGCCGACGAGACGGTCCATCCAGCCGCGCAAGCGCCACAGCCAGTCCGATGCATACCATCCATGGCCGCCACCAACTCGACAAACGGCTCGGTAGACCTCGGCGGCTGGGGCCTTGATCTCGATCGATCGTGGGTCCTCGAAGACCTTGCCGCCAGCCCAGTCTGGGTCGCCTGGCATCTTGCCAGCATCCGACCAACTCGTTTCAACCGAGCCAGCTTCTTGGTGCCCGACTGCCAGCACGATGCTCTCGTAGACAGTCTGCAACTGCACCGGCATCAAACTGTTGGCAACTCGATTGCGGCAGACGACTTCGTTCCGCAGGCCCTCGGCCAACGGCCGGGCGATCCGTGAACTGATGGGTGTCACCAGATGAATCCAGAGCGAACTCAACCTGGGCGTCAACACCGGTATGGGCAAGATCCAACGGCGTGGCAGCTTGAGGGCCTTCGCCACCATCTGGATCACGGCCTTGTAGGTCACCACCTCCGGACCTCCGATATCGAGGGTCTGGCCGATGGTTGCAGGCTGTGCGAGGCACTTGACCAAATAGCTCAACACGTCATCGACGCCAATCGGTTGGCACTTGGTGCTCACCCATCGCGGCGTGATCATGACAGGTAGACGCTCGACCAAGTAGCGCAGGATCTCGAACGACGCGGAGCCCGAACCGATGATCATGGCGGCGCGCAGCACAGTCACCGGAACACTTCCCGAGGCGAGTTCGGTCTCGACATCGCGACGAGAACTCAGATGTTCGCTCAAACCTTCGCCAGTCTCTCCGAGACCGCCGAGGTAGATGATTTGTTCGATTGCCGCGTCCGTTGCTGATTCGGCAAAGGCACGCGCGATGCGGCGATCGACTTCGGCATACGCGGAGCCAGCTGCCAGCATCGAGTGCACCAGGAAGTAGGCAGCTCGGCAGCCGCGCAGCGCTGCCGTCGTCGCAATGCGATCTTCGACGTCGCACTTCACGATCTCGACGCGCTCGTCCGAGGCGAACGGACCATCGCCGAGCTTCTCCGGACTGCGGACGAGACACCGGACCCGGTAGCCAGCATCGAGCAGCCTCGAGACCAAACGACCTCCGATGTAGCCGGTGGCGCCGGTGACAGCGATTAGCCCCTCTGGAGAATCGTCCGCGGTTGCCATGGTATTGTCGGGGCGCCTTGCGCCGTGCCTGGATGAGAGTGGTGGTACGGGCCTCGCGACCGCGCGACAGGCCTTCGCCAGATCGTAGGCTCCAGATGCAAGATCTTGTGGCCAATCACCTGCGCTGCGGCGGATGTTCGCATCCGAATCGCCGAACCGTGCGAAATCCCGGGTATGCCAGTGATCGATTCCCAAGCTTGGACCGCCGACAACCTCAATGGCCGTCGCCTGGCGGCCCGCAACTTCTCAGACGTCGTCGGCAAAAAACCGACACTGCTGATCTTCTTGCGGCACCTGGGTTGAATCTTCACCCGAGAACTCGTGCACGAGGTCGTGCACGCCACCCAGAGCCCCAACTTCCCCGAACCGCTGTTCATCCATCGCGCGTCCGTGGCAGAGGCCGAGATCTTCTTTGCGAAACGATTCGCGGGCGCTCGCGCGATCGCCGATGCCAACGGATCCTTGTTCGAGGCGTTCGGCCTCAACCGCGGCACTATCCTGCAGCTACTCGGACCGCGAGCACTCTGGCGTGGCCTGGTTGCACTACTGAAAGGCAACTTCGTTGGGCGACCGACTGGCAATGAGACGCAGATGCCCGGCGCCTTCCTGACGCGCGAGCGCGATATTCTATGGGAACATCGTGCACGGCACGCGGGCGACCAGCCAGATCTCGACGCGATGATGAAGTCCTTGGACGCTGCATCCGAAGCGTAGCTCGGCTAGTGGCGGGCCCGCTCGAAACGCAGGTGACAAACGCCAATGTGCCGCTCCAAGAAGCCGGCTTCGCAGTAGGCGAAGTAGAAGTCCCAAGCGCGCATCAGCGAGTCGTCTCCGCCCAGGGCAACCACCTGCTGACGTTTGGTCAGCCAAACCTGCCGCCACCGCCTGAGGGTTTCCGCGTAGTGATGGCCGAAGTCGACCATCTTCACCAAGCGCAGATCCGTGTGCTCACTTGCAGCCCGAGCGATCGCGGTGACCGAAGGGATGAAGCTGCCCGGAAACACGTGGCGTTTGATGTAGTCGACCGAACGCAGCGCCGACTCATAGTGTTGGTCCGCGATCGTGATTGCCTGTAAGCCGAGGATGCCGCCTGGCTTCAATCGCGCAGCGCAGCACTTGAGGAAGTCGGGCAGGTAGCGGGCGCCAACGGCCTCGATCATCTCGCACGAGATGACCTTGTCGAAGGTGCCCTCGACATCGCGATAGTCCTGCTGCAATAGCTTGACGCGATGGCCAAGGCTCGCAGCCTGCACCCGTTCTGATGCCGTCTGGAATTGATTGGAGGAGATCGTCGTCGTGGTGACGTTCGCACCAAACGTGCCTGCTGCGGCAATCGCAAGGCTGCCCCAGCCAGTGCCGATCTCAAGCAGGTCCTCCCCCGGCGACAAGTCGACCAAGCGACACAATCGCTTCAGCTTCTCGGCCTGCGCATCCGCCAGACTTTGATTCGGGAACTCGAACCACGCGGAGGAATACGTCATCGACGGATCCAAGAACTGCGCGAACAAGTCGTCACTCAGATCGTAGTGATCGGCGATGTTCTTCCGGCTACCCTCGCGACTGTTTTGCCTGCGGTTGTAGCCAAGGCGCAGCAACAGCCGCCGCGGCAGCGACCACAGCGAACGATCAACATCCATCAAGACATCGCGATCGCGCACCATCAAACGCAGCACGCCAACCAGATCGTCGGTGTCCCATTTGCCAGCGACGTAAGCCTCGCCGGCACCGACCGCGCCCGAAGCCGCGATCGCACTGTAGAACGCTGGATCGCGAACATCGATCTGTTGCACGCCAAGGGCGCCGCTGGCCGCGCCGACCTTTTCGATACCCGAGTAGTCACTGACGGCAAGCGCACCGCTCTGCAACCCGGCTAGCCTTTTGAGAACTCGCGCGCGCAAGAACTTCTGCCAACCAGTAGCAGGTCGCGCCACCGCCCGCACCGGTGAGCCACTGCGAGGGGAAACAAGGATAGGGTTGCTCATGTCGGAATTCGGCGACGTGGGTGAGAGAAGAACGGCGCACGGCGCAACCAAAGACGTAGCGCTTGCCAATGGATCGATGCGACGAACTGCATGCTGATCAAGGGATGCCGCAGCCAACTGCGAACCAGGGTTCGGGTTCGCCACGGCTGCTTGCTCATCACCAGCGTCGCATCAAACGCTTTGCCATCGCCGGCGTGGTTCTCCATGTGCACCAGCAACCGATTGCCGGGCGTTGAGAATCGCCAGATGTAGTCCTGCTCCATCGGCTGGAACGGACTGACGTGGAAGTCCTTGGCAAACCGAGCCGTGACCCGCCCGCGTTCGTCGGCCCGAAGCACGTAATGATGCCGTTCGCGCCACGGCGTGTTGGTGATCTCCGCGAGCACCGCGACGAGCTGATCTTGGCCGTCAAAACAGTAGTAGAACGACACCGGGTTGAAGCCATAGCCAAAGCAACGCAACGCCGTCAGCAAGCGCACCGCGCCATCGGGGCGAAACCCGAGTTGCTGCTCGACAGCATTGTGGACCGCCTCCCGCAACGGCGTGTCCTTGGGGCCGAAGTAGTCCGAACGACGAAACCTGACCGGTGCCGGGCGACGATCAGACCAGAACCACCGGCCCCGAAACGCTTGCTCGATCTCATCGATATCGAGGTATGCGAGGTCGAGGTTGACGGTGAACGCACGGTCCACGGCATCAAAGCGACGATGCCGGACCGTGCCGCGGTAGATCCCGCTGTGGACCACGCCGCTGCCGTTCGCAACGCCGCTAGCACTCACAACGCCACTCCAAACGATGGTTTCGACACTCGTGACGCAACGCCAAGCCCATTGTCGATGCCGAAGTCGTTCGCGACGCGCAGCGCCGATTGCACGCCGTCTTCGTGGAAGCCAAAGCCACACCAGGCGCCACAGAACCAAACCCTGCCGGTGCCGCTCAATTCGGCAACCTGTGCCTGCGCTTGCACACAGCGCTCATCGAAAACTGGATGATCGTAAGAAAACCGCCGCAGCACCTTCGCAGGGTCGATCCTCGCCGAACTGTTCAAGCTCACGAGGTAGCGCTCCACTGTCTCGAGCCCCTGCAGCGTGTTCATGTCATACGTCACTGTGGCATGCTCGCTTGGACTGGCGGGCAAGCGATAATTCCACGCCGACCAGGTCTTCCGACGGTTCGGCAGCAGACTGGTGTCGGTGTGCAGCACCACGTCGTTGGCTTGGTACGGGATCGCCGTCAGAACCGCACGTTCGGCGTCCGAAGAATCGACCAACATTCGGGCCGCTTGGTCGCTATGGGTCGCCAACACCACGCCATCGAACACTTCCGGCTCACCGCCCTTAGTACGCACGGTGACCCCAGCCGCCTGGCGGCGGATCTCCACCACCGACGCGTTGAGCCGAATGCGATCCGAGAACGTGCGCGAAAGCGGGCCCAAGTAGCTTCGAGAGCCACCGACCACGGTGCGCCACTGCGGTCGGTTCTTCACCTGCAGCATGCCGTGATTGCGGAAGAACCGGATGAAGAACCGCGCCGGCATGGAGGACAAGACCTCGGGCTTCGCCGACCAGATCGCCGCCATCATCGGCAGCAAATACCAGCGCGCGAACGCACCTTCGAGACGAGCTTCGCGCAGCACTTCGCCGAGGGTTAGATCGCTGTCGAGATACGACTCCGCGAGGCGATGAAAGCGCGTGATGCCATGCAACATCGACCAGAACTTCGGGCGCAGTAGGTTGCGACGCTGCGCGAACAAGCCATCCACAGAGGAACCGCAGTATTCGACTCCTGAAGCCTCGCAGTGCATGCTGAAGCTCATGTCCGAATCGCGCAGGCCAACGCCCAACCGCGACATCAGAGCCAAGAACTCAGGGTAGGTGCGATCGTTGCAAACGATGAAGCCGGTATCCACCGCAACGGTGCCATCGCCTGTCTGGACGTCGACCGTGTGGGTATGGCCGCCGATTCTTTCATCCGCTTCAAACACGACCACATCGTGCTTGGTGGCCAGGCGCTCGGCGGCCAACAGCCCCGAAATGCCGGTGCCGACCACCGCAAGGCGTTTGCGCCCATGCCCGAGCAATGCGGCGGCGCGGGTCATCTACGAACTCGCTCCGGAAGTGGTCGAATGCCAGACACAAGACCCACCAACGACATCGCGCGCAGCACGTAGTAGGTGATATCAATCTGCCACCAGCGGAAACCCTGCTGCACCGAACCGGGATGCCAGTGGTGGTTGTTGTGCCAACCCTCGCCGAGCGTCAGGACTGCAAGCCAGAACGAGTTGCGGCTGTGATCCCGGGTCGGCCAATCACGCCGTCCGAACAGATGCGCCAACGTGTTGATCGACGCCGTGACGTGGAAGAGCACCGTCGTCGAAATGCAGAAACCCCAAACCACCATCTGCGCCATGCTGGTGCCAAGCTCGGGATAGAATCGCTGCAACGCCCCGCCTAGCGCTGCTAGCGCAACCAGCAGCACGGCGGGAACGACTCGATCGTGACGATCCAGCCAAACGAGTTCGGGATATTTCGCAAAGTCCCTGACTTGCGACATGTCGGTCTGCCAGGCGCCGCGAGTCACAAACCAACCGACCTGCGCCCACCAGAAACTGTGCGTGTGCGGCGAATGCCGGTCGCCCTCACCGTCCGAAGTCCGGTGGTGATTACGATGGTGGGCCGCCCACCATAGTGCGCCTCGCTGCACAGCCGTAGCGCCGAGCAGGGCTCCAAGAAACTGCATCGTCCGGGACATCGTGTAACTGCGATGGCCGAAGTAGCGATGATAGAACGCCGTCACCGCAAACATCCGGATCAGGTAGAGCGCAACCGCCACCATCACCGCAACCGGGCTCCAACCCACGACGAAGACCAACAGGCAGCCCGCCTGCATGGCCAGCCACGGCGCAATACGCCGCCACTCGATTTGACGGTCGTCCGATGAGGCGACCGGGACCCCGAGAGTGCTAGTTGTCACGTATGAAGCTCCACTTAGGAAAGTTCGCGATTTTAGACCCGCTGGATGCACAAACTCGCATCCGTTGACTATCCCAGGCGAACCCTACACTAGGAAACGTTCCGACAATGAACCTGCTCGAACTTGCTGCGCCCCTGATGCTCTGGGCCTGGTCCACGCTGGCGGCACTCTTCGCCGTGCTGTGGCTGGTCCAGCTGCGCAGCAAGAAAGCCACCTCGGTCGACCTCGCCTGGGCAGCGTCCATCGGCATGGTCGCTGTGGTCGCCGCGATTGTAGCAACCGGCAGCGGGCCACAGCGCCTGCTGGCGGCGGTTCTGGCTGGCTCCTGGAGCGCGAGGCTCAGCTGGCACTTGCTGGTCGACCGCGTCCAGACCGACAAAGCCGAAGACGGCCGCTATCAAACGCTGCGCCGGCTGCTCGGCAAACGTGAAGCCGTCGGATTCTTCTTCGTCTACCAACTTCAGGCACTACTGGCCGTCGGCTTGGCGACGCCATTCGTGCTGCTCGCATACTCGTCCGAGCTGACGATCGCGCCGGTGCAATCCGGCGGCGTCGCGCTGGTGATCGTCAGCCAGCTGTTCGTCGCCACCGCCGACCGACAACGGGCCGAGCACCGGGCCAATCCAAGCATGCGCGGCACGACGTGCCGCAGCGGCCTCTGGCGCTACAGCCGTCACCCCAACTACTTCTTCGAATGGCTGACTTGGTGTGGGTTCGGCATTGCCCAGCTCCCCGCACTCGGCTGGTTGGCTGCGATTGCACCACTCGCAATGTGGCTCTCGATCCGCATCTTCACCGGCGTGCCATTCACGGAAAAGCGTGCGCTGGTTTCGCGCGGTGATGACGGCCGACGCTACATGGCGGAGACCAACGAGTTCTTCCCTGGGCCGCCGCCACAAACCCTTCCGACACCCTCCACGCAATCATGAGTAAAGTGATCGAACGCTGCCTCGAACGCGGCCTTCTCCCGGACACCATCGTTCGCGCCGGCATCCGTCGGCTGTTGCGCAAGCGTCTGCGCAGCGAGATGGCTCACGACCCCGAAATCTCTGCGCGCCGACTGAGCGAGTGGATTCGCCAGTGTGACACCAGCGTCATCGCCGTGGCGACGGATGCGGCAAACCAGCAGCACTACGAAGTCCCGGCAGCGTTCTTCCAAGCCGTTCTCGGCAAGTACCGCAAATACAGCTGCGGGCTCTGGAACGCCAAAGCCATGACCCTCGATGACGCGGAAGCGGCCATGCTTGCCAAAACCTGTGAGCGAGCGGGCATCGAAGATGGCATGCGCGTCCTGGACCTCGGCTGCGGCTGGGGATCGATGTCGCTGTGGGTCGCGGAGCACTATCCCAACTGTCACGTCGTTGGCGTCAGCAACTCTGCGAGCCAACGCGAGTCGATCCTTGCGAATGCCAAGGATCGCGGCTTGACCAATGTCGAAATCGTCACCGCCGACGTCAACGAGCTTGAGCTGCCAGAAGCGAAAGAACAGCCCTTCGATCGCATCGTCTCGATCGAGATGATGGAGCACACGCGCAACTGGCGACAACTACTCGAACGCGCCGCTGGCTGGCTGCACCCCGATGGCCGGATGTTCGTGCACGTGTTCACTCATCGCTCCGTTGGCTACGAGTTCGTGACGCGCGGTGACGACGACTGGATGGCGCGCCACTTCTTTACTGGCGGCCAAATGCCAGCGGACTCACAGCTACTTCACTTCCAAGACCACCTGCAGGTTGAGTCGCACTGGCGTGTCAGCGGCCGGCACTACCAACGGACGGCCGAGGCGTGGCTGCGCAATCTCGACAAGCACCGCGATGAGGCGACCGCCAGCCTGCGGCGCGTCTACGGCGAAGGCGCCGCCAAGATGACCAACCTGTGGCGCGTCTTCTTCATGTCCTGCGCCGAACTGTGGGGCTTTGACAACGGCCGTGAATGGTTGGTGTCCCACTACTTGATGCGACCGCGAACGGGTGCAAGTCGGGCGAGCAACTAACCTCTGGCTCCTAGCGCACGACCGCCGCGCAATTGGTTGCTTCTTGTTGCGGCGCCGTACTAACATCGAGTGCCCCATCAGATCCGAAGTTCTGCACCGATGAACCGATTGGCCATGTCGTTGCTCGCAGCCCTGCTGCTGAGCCCTTCTGTCTTTGCGCAGCGTCCTGTTGATCACCTTGCCCTCGGCAAGATGTGGACGTTTGAGAATCCGCCGCTCGCCTACCTCGAAAAGGAATACGGGTTCAGGCCGGATCAGAAGTGGCTCGATTCGCTTCGCCTTGGCGCGCTTCGCCTTGGCGAACAGGACAACCCTTGGTGCTCCGCGTCGTTCGTATCGCCGCGGGGCTTGATCATGACCAATCATCACTGCGTGCGGGATCAGATCGCGCAAGTGCAGGGCACGAACAAGTGGGTCCAGAACGGCTTTGCGGCGACGGCGCTCGAAGACGAGGTGCGCATTCCCGGTCTAACGGTGCAGCAGTTGATCGCGCAAGAAGATGTGACCGCGAGGGTCGAAGCGGGCATCGAAGCAACCGACGCGGACGCCACCATCGCCGACAAGCGAAGGGCCAACATCGACGCGATCACGAAGGCCGCCGACGCGGCACACGCCGACTCAATGCATCAAGTCGTGTCGCTGTATCAGGGCGCGGTCTACCAGCTGTATCGCTACCGCGTTTGGGACGACCTGCGGTTGGTGGTCGCGCCTCACCTGCAGACGGCACACTTTGGCGGCGACCCGGACAACTTCACGTTTCCCCGCTGGAGCATCGACTTCGCGTTCATCCGCGCCTACATCGACGACAAGCCCGCAGACACTTCGGCACACTACTTTCGCTGGCGCAAAGAAGGCGCGAAGGAAAACGATCTGGTGTTCGTGCCGGGCAACCCCGGCAACACCAACCGGCAGATGACGATGCAGCAGCTGCATCTGCAACGTGAGGTCGACTACCCGATGGTGCTTGAGCAGTTTCAGAACAGCATCAACATCCTCGAGCCGTTCAAGGATCGTGCGCCGCAACTGCTGACCACACTGCTTGGTTGGCAAAACAGCTACAAGGCCATCAAGGGCATGCTCGCCGGGCTCGAAGATCCCGAACTGATGATGAAGAAGCAGGACCACGAGCAGCACTTCCGCGGCGTGATTGCAGAAGACCCAGAGCTCGGCAAGCAGTACGGCGACCTGTGGCGCGAGATCAACAAACTGGTCGGCAAGCAGCGCGAACTGCTACCGAAGGCGATGTTCTATCAGCCGGGGTTCTCGGGCGTGATCCAGCGCGGCCTGTTGATCGCCGAAAGCTTCGACGAAACCGTCGACGCCAAGGATCGCGAAATAGCCAAGCAGCAAGCGCTTGAGTTTGCCGGTGGCAGCAGCCCACTGACGCACGCGCTGTTGATTGATCAGTTCGAACGCGCAACCAAGTGGTTGCGACCGGACGACGCGTTCTTGGTCGCAGTTGGCGGCGAGCACCGCAGCGGTCGCGGCACCGATTGGGCGGCGGCGATCGGCAGCCTCAACCAGAGCAAGCTGACCCGCGACCAGTTTGCGCGGCTGATGCTCACCGAACCCAACGGCACGGAGCAGTGGCTAAAGAGCGACGACGCTGGCGTGCGCGCAGCGCGCGCTTTGTGGCCGCTCATGCAAGCCACCGAACAACAGCAGAAGGTGCTCGACGATGGCTTGGCGAAGCAAGGCACCCGCCTCGGCCGGGCGCTGCATAAGGTCTACGGCAGCAACATCAGCCCCGATGCAACGATGACGCTGCGCTTCTCCGACGGCCGCGTCAAGGGCTACGAATACAACGGCACGCTGGCACCGTGGGCTACGACGTTTTACGGGCTGTATGGCCGCGGCATCGAGTTTGGCAACGCCTACCCATTCGACATCCCAGATGCCTGGTTGGAAAACGAAGCCAAGATCGACTTGTCGAAGAAGGTCTGCTTTGCGAGCACCAACGACATCGTCGGCGGCAATTCCGGCTCGTGCATCGTCGACGAACAACTGCGTATCGTCGGCCTCGTCTTCGACGGCAACATCGAGTCGCTGCCAAACGACTTCTACTTCAGCCAGCAGATCGCGCGCGCCGTCAACGTGCACACCGATGCAATCATCACCGCGCTGCAGCACGTCTACGGCATGTCGCGTATTGTCGACGAACTGCGCGATGGCGCCGAACGCTGAGCGCCAACAGCACCCCAAAACGCCCGCCAAAAAAACTGTCGGGCGTATGCACGTGAACTCGCAATCGCAAGGTAACTACGGGTGCCGCACGAGGTAGATCGCGCGGCACGCACGCCAGCGTGCCGTACCATTTGGTAGCCTGTGGCCTAACTACCTGGCCCGCAATCGCAACGACTTCATGCGCGCAGTCTCGATCACCAACTTCATCCTCCTTGCCACCGCATCGCTGGCACTGATCGCCGCGAACACCGCACCCTTCTTCGTCGCGTCAACCGACGTGCAACAACCTGGCACCCAGCCAGGCGAAGCAGCGATCCTCGGCAGCCTGCCGCAGTGTGATGGCTGCCACGGCTACTACAACCCAGATGTCGAGCCGGTTGAGAACTGGATGGGCAGTATGATGGCGCAAGCCGGCCGCGACCCGGTGTTCTGGGCGGCACTCGCCGTTGCCGACAGCGACTTCCCCGGCGCTGGTGACTACTGCATTCGCTGCCACTCGCCGCGCGGTTGGAACGAAGGCCGCACCACACCGACCGACGGATCGGGCCTCAACCCAACCACCGATCACAACGGCATCGAGTGTGGCATCTGCCACCAACTCACCAACCCCGATGCCAGCGAACACGCCGGAAAACAGTTCTCTCCCTACATCGCGCATTCGGGCGGAGCCAATCCGGAAGGGTTCTACGGCAGCGGCATGGCGGTGCTCGCCGGCGACCAGACGCGCTACGGACCGTACGCATCGACCACTTCTGGCCACCCGTTCGTGCAGTCGGAGTTCCACCGGTCGGCGCAGCTCTGTGGCACGTGCCACGAAGTCTCCAACCCGGTAACCGGCGACCTGGCGCCAAACAACGGCGCGCACACGCCGCTGCCGATGGGCCAATTCAGCGGGGTATCCGGCGCACCGGTCACGCAGAAGGCCGCGTTCAACAACCCGCCGTACGCATACGGAACCGTCGAGCGCACGTTCAGTGAGCACGCCGCGAGTTCGCTGTCGACGATGCTGGTCAGCAACTACAGCACGCTGCCTCAAGACCTGCAACGCGGCGCCATCAAGCGCGCCTACGACCAGGCGTTGCTCGCGCAAACCGGCGGCAACCACGAAGACGGCACCGACCGAACGTTCAGCTGCCAGTCGTGCCACATGGAACCTGTCGTTGGCGAAGGTGCAGCCTTTGGTATCGCGCCGTTGCGCTACGACCTGCCGCGCCACGATCTGACAGGCGGCAACACGTGGGTGCCCAACGCAATCCAATGGCTCGACAACCAGGTGCCGAGCCGCCTGCGTCTCGGCCAAGGAATCACTCCGGTGATGGGCGCCGCGATGAACCGCGGTGTCATTCGCGCACGCGCCTCTCTGCAACGCGCCGGCGCGCTCGATGGCATCAACGACAACACGACGATGCGCGTCACCAACCTGACCGGCCACAAGCTGATCACCGGTTACCCCGAAGGCCGGCGCATGTGGTTGCGCGTTCGCTGGCTCAATGACCAGCTACAAGTCATCCAAGAGGATGGCGGCTACGACCAGATCACGACGACGGTCAACGGCACCAACCACCAGGTGCACACGATCACCGATCCCAACGCGCGCATCTACCAAGCAAAGTTGGCGATCACGCAAGACTGGGCCTTCCAGATGCTCGGCCTAGGTATCAACCCGGTCCTGCCACTGACCTTCGATCGCATCACCGGTCAACCGACGATGACGCTGGCACAACTCGCGGTGAGCCCGCCCGGCACCGAAGTCGAGACGTTCCATTTCGTGCTCAACAACAAGCTGGTCTCCGACAACCGCATCCCACCATACGGCTTCTCGCGCGATGACGCCGAGACCCGCAACGCCTTGCCGATCCCGGAAACGCAGTTCGGCAACCCGGGTCCCGGTGGCGTCTACGACTACTTTGACGACGTGCCGCTCTCGCCCCCGCCGGGAGCCACCCGCGCGGAGTTCGAGTTGATGTATCAGACCTCGAGTTGGGAGTACATCCAGTTCTTGCTGCTGGCAAACCCCGGCACGAGCCCGTTCCTGGCATCCGCCGGCCAAGACTTGTTCGACGCCTACATGGCGACCGGCGGCTCGGCCCCCGAAGTCATGACCAGCGCGCGCTGGTGCAACATGCCCGGCACGAACGAAGACCTCGTGGTCAAGACGGCGGTCAACGGCGCGCCGTTCGACGACACCTGCGCCAAGCGTGTCGCCGCCGGTGACGTGCTCAACGTGCAAGTCATCAGCCCCGGCAACTCGCACACCGCGAACGTCGGCGGCCTGTTCTTGCAGATCCACAACCCATGGGCACCGCCAACCGCCGGCTTCATCCCCGGCTTGTGGCTCGACAACAGCAACGCGTCGGTAATCATCCCAGGCCTTCCGATCACCGGCTACTCGCTCAACGTGACCCTGCCCGCCGGCCTCGGCAGCCAGATGTTCCGCTGGCAAGCATTGATGCTGACGTCGAACCCGGCGAACGGTTTGTTCGCGCTGAGCAACGCGCACGACTTCTACCAACGCTGACGTTCGTTGGGTGTAAGCCTCGCAGAGAAATGGCAGCGAAGTCCTGTCGCATGGCGCCTGAGCCGGCTTGCCAGAATGCACCAGGTCCCTGGTCCTACTCTGACGGGAGATCGAGCCGCCGGCATGAGACGGGTCTGCCTATCACGCAACGCCGACCGGATCAGCTTGGCGTTAAGGGCTGAGTCTCACGCGACGACCCGGTTGGCAAGGAGACCACTCGGGGTACGATGGACAGCGAGGCCACTGCTTTCGGGTGTCGAACGTAGTTCTGCCGGATTCCAAGTTAGGCAGATGTTGATTCCCTCACGTAGCCCAAGACCGCTAGGCATGAGCGCGGCGATCATTGTGGCCTTCATGGTGCTGTGGCTTGCGGGGCTATTCCTGCACGCGATGGTTGTGCCTTGGATACCGTTGTGGAGCGGTGGGCTCTACGACTGGCGAGTGTGGCAGCAGCCAGCTGATTATTGGGGCCCTCGAGTCGCAACCGTAGATGGGATCATGTTCCTATTGGTGTTCGGCGTCGCGACATGCGCGAGCCTCTGTGGGGCGATCTGGAGCAGCCTGCTGGCGACACTGCAGGACGACGTTGTAGGCTACTGCCTAGCTAGATCGCGTTCAGCGTCGCGGGAAACACCGGCAGCGGCTTTGAAGCGGCGGATTCGAGCAAGAAAGCAAACTGCCTCGTCCACCGTTGCGTAGTGAGTTTGACGACAAAACCAGGCGCGGCAGGGAGGCTGAATGCGAAGAGCAAAGGATGGTCAGGGTACGTTTGAGTTTCAACCGGCGACGCTGAAACTGACGGACGATTATCACGAACGCTACCGCCGAATCGACCAAGTGCTTGGCGAGGTACCGGAGATTCTGAAGCGCGCGCACGCCGATCTTCGGAAGCAGCTGAAGCGTGAGAATCGTCGGCGCGAGCGGCAATGCCGGTACACATCGGACAACGTGCTCCGACTTGTGATCTGCCAGCTGATCGAAGGAGCTTCGCTGCGAGAGATCGTGGTGCGCGTTGACGACAGCAACTTCCTTAGGAACTTCTGCCGGTTCGGCCCAGACAAGATGATGGGGCACACCTTGGTCTGCACTCTTCGGAACGCGATTCGCCCTCAAAGGTGGAAGGCACGTTTCGTTTTGGGCGGTCGGGTTTTGTGTGGGCGAAGAACATGAGTGACCTAAAGAGAGACTGGCTGTGCGCGTGCCTGTTCTTCACGGCCTCTGCATCCTCCCTTGTTGCCGTTGCGACTTCGCGCGATCCGTTCCATCTCAAGTTGATCACAGGGTTGGCCACTTGGGTGCTCGGGTTCATCTCACTCGTCCGGCTGAAGCCGAGCGTCGCCGCCCAACTAGATGATGCAGCTGACGATGCTTCGCATCGCAGCTGATCATCCAAAGACGTGAGAAGGCGGACTGCTGATTGAGTAGCAAGCCAGTGAGCATTCGATCGATCTTCCAGCGAGTGGTGGGTGAGGACCTGAGCCGGATCGGTTTCGATCTAGTGGCGGGGAAGTCCGTATCCATCCTGGAAGTGGCAAGCTGAATCTGACCCACTCGGCAGTCGAAAACTGACCCACCAACGGTGACACACGCCGGCACCGCGGCGGTGGCAGTCAAAAACTGACCCACCCGATGCGCTCGGTCCTCCCCACAAGAAGGATCCAAGCAGGCGGGGAGTAGACCTGCTCGGATCAATTCAGAAGACCAATCAGCCCGGCTTGTTTTGAGCCTTTCGGCCCTTCGCCGATCGAAGTCGGAAGCTCTCGCCGTTCATCTCAAGGATGTTGGCTCGATGCGTTACTCGGTCGAGCATCGCGACGGCAAGCCGCTCGGTTTTGAAGACCTGTGCCCATTCACTGAAAGGCAGGTTGCTGTTGACGATGACGCTGCCGCGTTCGTGCCTGGCGCTGAAAGCTTGGAAAAGCAACTCAGCGCCTTGCTCCGTGACTGGCAGGTAGCCGAGCTCATCGACGATCAACAGGTCGATGGTCGCGAGTCGCTTGAGGAAGCGATGCAGCGCGTTCTGTTCCTGCGCGGCTGCGAGTTCGCTGACCAACTCCGTGGCGGTGTAGAAGCGCACGCGGCGACTTTGACGGCAGGCTTCAACGCCAAGGCCAATGGAGACGTGCGTCTTACCAGTGCCACTGCTGCCGACGGCGATGATGTTGGCGCCGTCCTTGATGTAATCGCCCTTGGCGAGTTCCCACAGTTGCGGCATTGAGATGCCCGACGGTAGAGACGTTTCGTCGAGGTCAGCGAGTTCCTTGATCTGCGGGAAGCGTGCTTCTTGCAGTCGTCGCTCGATGCGGCGCGTGCATCTGTCATTGACTTCTTCTTCGAGCAAAGCATGAAGGAAGCCCGCGTAGTCGCTGCCGGATTGCCCGACCTCTTTGGCGATCTTGACGTAGTTCTTCTTGATCGAAGGCAGTCGCAGTTCGCTCAAGAAGAGCTCGATCCGCGCGTCGATGGCAGCCTTAGCCACAGAGCACCTCCTCGTACTGCGATGCCGAGTTTGCTTGCACCGATGGACCGGCATATTCGATCACTCCGACTACTGGTCGTCGCTCCTCTTGGCGACATCCCAAGTGGTATCGGATCGTCGGCAACGACACTGGGCCTTCGAGCAATGTTGCTTTGACTGCGCTTGTGGTTGCATCGTTGCCGTAGTGCTCGGTGAGCATCAGAGTCGCGACGAATGACTTGGATCCTTCGACCTCCCCTTCTCTTTGACGAAGTGCCGCGAGCAGTTGTGTCCAGCACGTGCCTGCGTTTGCCAGCCACTGTTGCACTGGCACCGCGCGATCGAGGCCGCGGTGCTTCCTCTCAAGAAGTGGCAAGTAGTGCACCAATTCGAGCACCATCTTGTCTCGGCCATAGCTGCGAGCATGCTTCGCGACTTCGACGCGCCCGTAAGTGATCGTGATTGTCTCGGCCGCAATTTTCACCACCACAATGCTGCCCACCAAGCGCACCGGGACGGAGTAGTAGTTGCGTCCCAATTGCACCCACGAACGATTCGACACGCTCGCGGATCGAGTAGTCGCGGCATCGAAAGCCCGCGTTGGCAGTGGCATCAGATGCTGCTGCTCAAGGTGCCAGTTCTCACCGATTGTCGCGGTACATCCGGTTACCGTGCGATTCATCTCGGCTGCCGCTAGCGCGTCCAATCGTTCTTGCACGCCAGCACGGCCATCGACGGTTGGGATCGGTGAAAACACTTCGCTGCGTGTCCACTTGACGTCGTTTTCGACGCCACCCTTTTCGTTGCCTTTGCCTGGGCTGCAAAACTCAGCCTTGAAGCCGTAGTGCGCCTGGAAGACTTCGAAGCCTCGCTGCACTTCACGGTGGCGTCCACTCAGCACTTTGCGCACGGCTGGCGTGAGGTTGTCAAACCACATGTGCTCGAACACGCCGCCGAAAAACTCGAAGGCCTGCATCAAGCCTTCGAGCAAGGCTTCGCGCGTCTGGTTTGGCGAAGCGTAGCGATACGTTCGCCGTGAGTGGCACGCGCGCACGATCAGCACGAACACCTTGATGCGCCCTTCATGGATGTCGTCCACGACGCTCTCCATGAA
>CAXBFC010000003.1:0-46170 GCA_963974725.1 uncultured bacterium
AGTCGTGCTGCATCAAGTCGGTGATCGCGGTGAAATGATTGCGGCCGGTCTGTCGAAGCGTCTCGGCCGTCAGGCCGCATTCGCGCCAGCGCCGGAGCATGTCGTCACTCTGCCTTCGGAATTCCGCGGTCTCGGCCTCGCCGTAGCTCGCGAGCAACGGCGGCGCCTTGTCCGGCAGCTCGAGAAGCATGGGGCTGTTCCTCTCGATCTGCGCGGCTGTGAGTTGCAGCGAGGGTCCGACGCAAGTGAACGGCAGCGGACGTAGGTCATAGAGCCCCGAGATCGGGACGGCGCCTCGAATCGGATCAGCAAGGCCGTAGTCGCCCGACCAGTCGGTCAAGAGGCTCATCAGCGTGAGGTGCGCACCCGCTGAGTGGCCACCGACGAACAAGCGTGACGGATCCACATCGATCTCAACCGCGTTCCGCGCAGTCCACGCCACTGCCGCGCGGGCCTGGCGCGTGATCTCGTCGATCGTCACGTTGGGGCAGAGCGCGTGTGTTGGGATGACGACCGTAACTCCAGCTCGCGCGAGCCCGAGCGCCACAAAGCTGAACTCCTTGGCGGTGAGCTGCCGCCAGTAGCCGCCGTGAAAAAACACCAGCACCGGCGGCTTGGCGGCGTCTTTGCAAGCCGCATGAAAGACGTCGAGCGTCTCGCTCCGAGTCGGACCGTAGGGCACGTCAGCGGTGTGCGGCAGCGTCGCGCGGGCCTCGGCACTCTTGTCGAGCAACTGCTTGACGATCATCGGGAAGTCCGGGGTCTGACCATCGACGTCGTATTCCGCGTCCAGCTGGGCTTGCGTGTCGAACTGTCGATAGAGCTTCATGCCTGGGATGGTATTTGAACGAACCCGTCGATGCTCTCGCCAAGGCCATGGGCAGGGACTGCCTTGCTACGACGCTCGTCAACAACGGCACCGAATACACGCCGACGCCAATCATGAGTTTGGATGTGTTCTTACTCAGGCGGCACTACCGATTCAGCCGAACGTAACCAAGCCGGCAGACGCCGCGAGCCCGACTGGGTTCGGGTCGAATAGCCAAGCCTGGTTGTAGAGCTTGAGTCCGGCCAGTGCCGGTATCCAGGTCAGCGAGAAGCTCGCGTTGCCCGAACCATCGATGGCCAAGTACACGCTGCCGAGCGACAGGCTGGGAACCAGGAGGCCGCCGAACAACGGATAGTCTGCTCGCGTGAAGCTGAAGCCCAGGGCCCCGATCGTGTTGGGCGCAGCGTTGCTAACCGTGTAGGTCACGGTCGTCGCCGGTAGCACCGAGCCCGAGCCCGACAGCAGCACCGGGCCGTTCGCGCCCGGCAGGCCGGCGCCAACGCGACCGAACCGGGTGGCCTTGAGCACGAGGTCATCGCATGCGAGGTAGTTGCTGCCTGAATTGCCCGGATCCAGCACGAGGAAGTCGGCGGAGAACGCGTTCGGCGCCAAGAACCCGATCGAGTCGTAAGTCCATGCATCGTGGCGCGCAAAGTTGCCGAGCTGTCCGATCGCGGCTCCCGCCGTGCGCCAGCTATTCTGCTGCGGCGCGAGGTGGAAGTCATACGGGTCGACGCCGGTATGCACGGAACCGACGGCGAACGCGCCGGAGAGTACGTAGTGGGTGCCAGGAGTCAGTGTGCTCGCCAGCCCGGTGCCAATCGCTTCCGAAGGTTGTGGCAACGACCACGCGGCGGCAAAGCGCAGCCCCTCGGCGGCGCCCGGCAGTCCGGCGAAGTGAGCCCACGCGGATGCGTCCAGGCCGCCGGCGGTATTGCAGTCGGTTGAGTAGAGATCGGCGCCGCCGGGGTTCAGGCCCGCCTGAAACCACGGCGCTGGCAGCTGCCCCTGGTTGGCTGGGCAGGCGACCTGGCCCGCCTCGAAGCTACCGTTGGGGATCAGTTGTGCCGGCAACTGGATGGTGATCGAGAGCAGAAGCAAAGGGGCAAGGCAGAGGCGCATGGGATACCTGGATCGAACAGAGAAGAGGATGTGATGCCGGAGCAATCCCTGGAATGCCAACCCAGGCCTGCTGTCCCGCGGCTTCTGAAAAGACCGCGGCCGCCGCCACATGCCGCCGCCATGTCGCGGGGCTGACTGATCGACCGCACCTCTCACTTGTAGCCTTTGACCCGCAGACGCAACGTGATGCGTAGGAGTGGCTCACGCTTCGCACCGCGCGCTTGACCTTGGATTGAGCGTCAACGCAAGCGACGCGCGACCTCGGCGTTTGCACCGGGCACGGCAGCCAACCCCGTCAATTCCACGTCGCCGTCTTCGCTGGCCACGAACAGTTTGGTCGAGCCAGGCACTGCTTGCAGCGTGATGCGCCCCGCCCGGTCCGTTGCTCCAGTCGCACGATGTCCGAGTGGACCGCCCTGCTGCAACGTCACCTGCCGCCCAACGATCGGCGAGCCATCGGCGTCCACAATTCGGATCGGCACATTGGCCCACGGCTGCAACTTGAAGCTGAGACCGCTGCGCCCCTTGCCGACCACGTACTGCTCACTGCGGCATGGTGCATAGCCGGAATCACTCGGCACAACCCGGATCCAGAATCTCTCGCCCGGCATCCGCGGCGGCAACCTGAACAGGGAACCGTGGATCTCCGCAAACGGATCTTCAGTATGGGCCACGTCACCCTCCTGAAAGATCAGCTCAACGCGATAGGCAGGGCTCTTCTTCGGCGCGTCATCGCATTTCACCCGACCAATGACAGCACCCGACTTGGCACGGACCTCGATCTCGATGGAGTCCGTGCCAGCCGGCACGTTGTGGACCCAGCCTTCGATGGGCTGCGGACCATCAAAGCCCTTCGCAGCCACGCCGTAGGTGTGGTCAGGGGCCACCGCCAGAGTGAACGATCCGTCGGGGGCCGTACGAACCGAATCGGCGACGCCAGCGACCTCTATCTCAAGCATCCTTTGGGCTGGGGAACCTCCCGGCGATCGTTGCGCAACGCCAAACACCTCGAAGCCGGCCATTGGCTTGCCACCTACATTGACGACGCGGCCATGCAGCTTGTGGGGCTGAACCAGCTGTAGCGTCAGCCGGACGCGGGGTTGTGCGGCACCCAAGTGCACCGGAATCAAACCGGCCCGGAGCCCCTTCTTGCCCTTGGCAACCAGGAGGTAGTCTCCGAAGGTGGGCAAGACCAACTTGAACGTGCCATCGTCCTCACTCTTGACCTTGATGCGAGTGGCTCCCCTCGGCCCGTCGAGCCACGTGAGGACCTCGCCGCCGCTCGCCGGGCGACCATCAGGCAGCAACACGAGCCCAGATACGCCGATAGCCCCCGGCATCACCAACTCGACGCTCGACATCACGTTCGCAACGACATCGACGTAGACTGCGACCGTCTCGACCCGGTCGCGACGCGCGCGCACGACATAGCTCCTGCCAGCCGGCAGCAGCAGCTCAAAGCGCCCGTCGATGTCGGACAAAACCCGCTCGGAGCTGGCGGCGCGCGTACCGTTCTTCAGCTTCGCAGGGTTTGGCACCGCGCGAACGCTCGCGCCTTCGAGCGGTTGGCCGTCGGCATCGCGGACGATTCCGGACAACGCAGCGCGGTCGTGCACCATTAGCTCCGCGTCGACGACTGGCCATTCGGCATCAGGGACGGGCGCATCGATTGCAATATCGTCGCTGCGGCCGCCATGAGGTACCTGTGCCGTTACCCGGATCCGTGGATCCCAACAGACCACGCCGAACCGGCCTTCGCTGTCCGTCTGCGTCTTGTCGCCAGCGCGCATGCCGCTCGACCATTCACGTGATCGAACGGTCACTTCGGCCCCCACGATCGGGCGACGATTCGAGTCGATGACGAAGCCACGCAAGAGCCAGCGACCCTCTTTGAATGTATCCTTACTCAGCGTGTCGGCGGCGACCGATGCACCCGAGGCGGCCGGCACCCGATCACGCTGTAAGGACGCGTTGCCTTCCGTTCGCACCGGCAACCCGCCCCCAGCAGTCGCAACCCGACTACCCCCCTCTTCCGCCGCCGCGACATCGCCGGCGGCCACCAGTGTCGCAGGCACCGCAGTTGCATCCTGCCGGGCGCCGCCGCTGACAAGCAGCCATGTCAGGCCAGCGATCACAACCAGGAACAGAACCAGCACAGATCTCATCATCCTCTCCTAGATGGGGTGCGGTTCGGGCGACCCGAACCAGAAGATGCACAATCATGCCCCCGCAATCATCCGTCAACCCGCACCGCAGGTGACCGTACTGTGCCAGGCACAGATGCAACACGTTCGCGTTCGGGCGGTGATGCGATGCCGCAGGGCATCAAGCCGCGGTTTTGAGAACCGTGTGCACGTCGCCGGGCGTGAACGAACAGGTTACTTCTGTGCCTGGCACCGTACGTTGTGGAACCCCAACCGGAGGCCCGCTGCGATCAACAGGCAGGCCACGGCTTCCAGCCCCCAGCACACTGCCTCGCTGAACAGCCACCGAAGCCCCGGCAGCAGCCGACCTGCGACGAACACCAGCACCAGCACGAGGCCGCCAATCGCCAGCTTCTTGGCTCGATCAATATTGCGATCACGACGCACTAGAGCCACGGTGCCGCCGACCGCAACGATGGTCGCCGGCACCAACAACAGCACCCGCACGACGAGCCGATGCTGGCGCAAGCCGAGCCACGGATCGAGCACCTCCGTGCTCCATCGCACCGTCTGGTAGAAGGCCGTTTGCAGGTCGACGAACTTGTCGACCGCCACCACCGTGCAGTAGATCGCCACCACGTACCAGGCTCCGCGGACGCGTGCCGGCAGCCGCCAGACCAGCCGCAGCGACAAGCATGCCAGCACAGCCCAAACCACGAGGGTGACCGTGTCGCCTACGGGCGACTCGACCCTGCTTGGCACGGGTATCGTGCGGATCGCCATCGCGAAAGTAGTCATGCAATTTCGCTCAGTTCAGCGTTCGCTCGGCTCGCTTCGACGACGAAGAGCAACCAAGGCAACGGCGGCAAAGCAACCTTCGACCAAGTATCGCACCGGCTGCTGCCAGAACCACTGCGGGATGAAATCGTCCAGCGACATCGTCTCAATACACAACAGCGTGCCCTGCATTCCGAGCGCAACGCCACACAATAGTGCCGCAGGTTCTCGCAAGATCCGACGCATCACGCGAGCGACGACCACGAGGAAGAGGATCAAGCCGACCGCGAGGATCAGTTTGAACCAGATGCGATCGTCATAGACACCGGCGCGCTTCAAGACCCCGCGGGCAGCGTCCAGCAATGCGTAGTTCCAACGCCAAGCTCGCATGCTCGCAAACAACAACGCCAACGCGCTGTAGCCCAACCAGACCCTGCGCACAGTGCTTCGCCACTGCCAAGCCCGCACCGCGACGACCACCCACGTGGCGACGAGCGTCAGACGCACAGTCCAGTAGAGAATGTCCAGCATGCCAGTGTTTGAAGCGACTCGCCGCTGACTACAAGTCCGAACCAGCCGCGCCTGAGTAGCGAATCTCTACGGGAGTAGATGCTCTGAGTGCAGCGAGAGCCTGCTTCGTTCGCAGATCTACGCCTGCTCTCGATGCTTTGGGTTCGATTCGACAGCGAATCCGGACGCCGCGGTGTACGCCGAGATGCGCGAGCCTCACCAAGGCGCTCGAGGGCCCGACTTCCGCGACGTCTGCGAACGGAACGGAAAGCCCACTGGACGTTATCAGTTTCAAGCTCAACAACTCTTGGACTCCCGAAGGGCGACGGGAAGCGGCTCGCAATGCCACCGCAACCTGCGCCTCCGCTTGCTCGATTGAGATTCCGAGCGCCCGGAGTTTCTCGCGATCGAATGTCACTGCCAGGTCCGCCTCGTGACGAAGCACACTCGCGCCAACGATCTGCATGCCTTCGATCGCATCGAGCGCCGCGCGCACGCCCTGCTCGAGTTCTTGCAACTGTTCCCAGTCTTCGCCGAGCAAACGGATCTCGCGACGCAGTTCTAGTCGCTTCCCGGATTTGACTTCGACTTCGACCTCGTCGATGCCAGGAGGGAACGCAAACGCCTTGAGCTTCCGTTCTAGATCCGTCACCTGCCACTCGTAGTTGCCACCGGCCAGGATCTCAATTTCACAGCGAGCACGGGTCGGAGACCCGGGGCCGAGTCCGCGGCACCGCGCCAGACAAACAACCTGCGGCGGCAAGGTCCCGTGCAACCATTCGAGCACTTGGCCAACCTCCCTGAGGAAGGCCTCTGCCGGCAAGTCGCGTGACGTCGAGAAGGTCAGCGCCGCACGCCTGCCCGCACTGGTCTCGTCCACCATCTCGACGCGATCAGCAAGCGGCGACCCCAGACGCTGAACGACAGCGCGCACCTCGTCCCAGGAGGCGTCCGCCGCGCGCATGATGCGAACCACGCCGCCTCTGTGCTCGGGTAGATACACGTGAGGCCACGCGATTTCTGTTCGCACCTCGCAAAGGTCCGCCACTCGAACAACTGCGCCATCGCGACTGGCTACCACAGCTGTCTCGATTGCTGCGATATCCTCCGGCCCATCTCGGGCGGCGACGGCTTGACGAACCGAGGCTTCGAGCTCGACGGTTGTCAGCCCGTACGCCCTGAGTCGCTCTTCCGGTCCCGCCACGATCTGGATTCGGCGCGGAGCTCCAGCGATGCGGGCCCAGGCGATCCGCGGATCGCGTTCGAATGCATCCGCCAATGCCGTGAGGTTGGCTTCGGAGTCGCCGCCATGCAACAAGAGCGTTCGCGTGCGATCGCGAACGAACGGGTGGATCGAATGGAGCGCATCGCAAGCGATCTCCCAGCGCAATCGCCCCCGCTGCATGACCGCGCCGGACTTCTTCGTGCGCGCCTGCGCCAGAATCTCCAGTTGCTTCGCGATGGCTACCGCGTCGGCATTTGCCGCCAATATGAGTTCGTAGCTCGCGCCGGATCGCCCCATTCGAGAGCTGATCGAAGCGACCCCATCGACCTTGAGCATCTCACCGATCAACCCCTGCGAACGGGCCTCGGCATCCGCCGTTGCCGGCAAGGAAAGATGGATCTCGATCCTGCTCTCGATCGCATACGCGAAGAACTCCGAGTCAGGTCCGGGGAGTAGCGCGAGCAACACGCCCAAGCACCACGCACCGACGCACTCTGCCAGGCCACGCCAATGCCCATGGTAGGCATGCGGGCTGCGCTCGTACTTTGCACCCGACGCACGTGGCCCGAGCAACCCAGCTTCGACGAGCAGCCACAAGGAGCAGCCGGCGCCAACCCCCGACACTACCCAAGCGACAATGGACAGCTCCGCAGTAACCAGCGAGCGGCCATTGTCCTGTACCAGTGGCCACAACCACGGAGCGAACGCACTCGAGAACGCCCACGCAGAAACAGCAACCACGGCCAGCCACGCAGATCGACCCCGGTCGTGAAGCCGCTTCACCAGAAGCGGCGCATACAACCGCATCAACACGAAGCCGATGCCGACACTCCACCAAGGTTGTGCATCGGTGATGGCGATTCCGGCGAAGACACCCTTCGCGATCGTCACGCCAACCCCGATCACGAGCAGGATGGCGAACCCGACCCAAAAGCCACTGCGTGGCAAGCGTCCCTCGAAGGAGAGAAACAACTCGAGGATGGTGGGCTTGCGACTCATGCTCTCTGACGCCTGGAAAGAACGGACGCTAACACAGAGCTTTGTCGGCGGGCGGGAGTATCCGGAGTGCCACAGCGAGCGAACCAGCCCATGGCCTGGTTCATGCAATCAAAACAGCCACTCGCATTGAATCGCAGGGAAGTGACCCAAGTCACCTTTGGCGGATGGCGAAGGTATCAGCCCATGCCGCAGGGATCCAAGGCATGTCTCATGCCGTGTGGATGCGCATCAACTGCCCAGAGGGGGCGCGGCGATCGCGCCTTCCCCCTGCTGTTGTCTAGTTGCCGACGCGAACTTCGAGTGCGTTGCTCAAGCAGAACACGCCAAAGTTTGACGCCTGATAGTTGAGACGGCTACCGAGGAATATGGGGTTCGCAGGTACGGCAACGGAGAAGCTGCCACTGCCGGTAGCGTCGAGTGCCACACCAATCGTTCCCGCGACTCCAGCTGCCGTTCCAATGAAGCGCGCGCAGCCTGCTGGGAAGGGCGCCGGCACCGGGAAACCAGCGCCAGGTGCTGCTTGTGGGTCAAAACTGACGAACAGGAACGCACCGCCCGGACCGGTAGCAGCGACCGAGAACGTTGCTCCAATCGATGTCGTGGGACTGCTGCCGGTCAACGAAGTCGCGCAGCCGCACGCGGTGCCAAACTGGGTGAAATTTGAACCGCAGCTGGTTGCTGGAACTGGGATCACAGCGTCAACCGCGATCACTGTATTGCGCACGGCGTCGGTGGCGACATTGACCAGCGTGCTTGCCGAATTGAAGGAAAGGCCTGGGATCACTGACCATGCTCCAGCACGAAAGCGCCAAACATCCGTGCTCCCATTTACGACGATACCCCCCATCAAGATCACATCTTGCCGGGCGACGCCAGCCAGCGTCGGCAGCACGTCCAGATCCATGCCGGCGAAGACACGGGCGGGAGGTTGCTGCGCGGTGGCCAGCTGGCTCCAGTTGGTACCGTTGAACCTCCAAGTGTCCGAGAGGAACACGCCACTGGCATTCTGACCGCCAAACAACAGGACGCCACCGGTACCGTCAGAGCACATTGCAGCACCATTTCGCGGCGAGGGCGATGACGTCGGAAACAGCTGGGACCACTGGCTACCCGTGAAGACCCACGTATCACCGAGGAACGTGGTGCCATTGCTACCACCAAACATGACCGCTGCACCGCTGCCTAGCTGGGCGCAAGCAGCACTAGAGCGCGCCGACGGCGACACCGACAAAGCCAGTTGCTGCCAAGAGCTGCCATTCCAACGCCAGGTTTGTCCGGAGGGAGCCCCACCAGTGGGGAACGCGCCACCAAACAAGACCATCTGGGTCGAGGAGCAAGCAGAGAACGCGGCTAGCGCACGGAATGACGGCCCCGTGGTAGCGACTCCGACAAACGACGAACCATTGAATCGTCGTGTCTGCATCTGGCCGCCACCCTGGTCCGCCAGGGCAAGCACGGTCTGCGTCGTCGGTTCGGTCGCGACCATCAAGCCGCCCGCCCCAACCGTTGCGAGGTAGCGCGAATCTTGAGGTCCCACTTGCGCAGCGACACCAACGCAAAAGGCAAAGAAGGAGGCGCACGTTGCGATGCGCGAGATGCCGGTTTGGCCGGCGTGATTGAGTTTTTGGTTCATCCTGAGTCTCTTGAGCGCGGATGGAAATGCGCTCAAGAACTCAGGCGGTCACCACTCAAAAACCGGTCAGCAAAACTCGCGGGCTCCATCCACTCTGGCTCCGAGTCGGAGCCGCAGACGCATGCCCTACTCCGCCTGCAACTACTGCCTTCGCGTGAAGTCCAACTGCACAGAGAAGTGCAAGGCGCTGAGATTACTCAGCGGAACCGTGCATACCGACATCGTGTAGAAGTTTCGCCCCGCGGCAGTCGGATCTTGATTGCGAGCACACGTCACGGGCGTCGTGAAATCGTAGACATGATCGTTCGCTCCCCTTGTCGGCAGGACCTTCCAGGAGTCGACACCATCGCAGCGAATCCACAGGAACATCAGCGACGGCTCCGCCATTGCCTGTCCCCAACCTGAAACGGTCCCGTGCAAGTCGAAGGAATCGAATTGGTTGGGGTTGAGAATGGGCACGGGAACGCCGAGCTTCTCCGTCGCGAACAAGCTGAGATTGGAGCGCGCCACAGTGATGTTGTCGTTGCGAGGAACACCGTAGTTCTGCGATTCAATGAGGCTCTCCGGGTCGTGGGCGCAAGCGCTCTTGACGTTGCCGGTCAGCGTTCCAGCTGGCCCAAGCAACGGTTTGCCCTGCTCATTATGTAGTGGCCGCCTCCGCCCGCCCATTGGCGTCGTAGCTCCCCCTCCCGTGCCGGGATTCTGGGTTGGCTCGGCAACTACGAAGAGCTGGTCATCGGGACCACCTGCGGCTAGCGAAAGCACATAGAACAAGGAGCCGGGCACCAATGGATGCAGTGTCGACTCTGCCGGAAACACCGGCGACACGGGCGCAAACCCCATCGCCAAGGCATCAATGTCGGCCCCTTCTGGCAGCCCCAAAGAACCGCCAGTGGCTTGAACTTCTATGTCGACGATCAAGCCACTCTGCGGGTCATAGTTCGCCACAAGGATCGTTGCACCGTCCAATGCATCTGATGCCGCGACAGCACCGGTTGCGTGCAGTGCTTGCGCACTGGCTGGCGTCAACGTGAAGTACAGTTCGTTGACACGGTCAACGATACCGGCCTGGATACGGCCACCGCTGGCCTCAATAAGCCCCATCGCGGCGTCCATGGCCTCAATCGAAGCCAACCCAGTCGGCGCTAGGAGCTGACCGTCGCGATAGTCGCCAATGACGTGCTCAAAGTAGACCGCAGTGCGCAACTGCGATGGAAAGCCGGGGTTGTCGAAGTAGTAGCCGACGACATCAGCACCTCCCACTTGCGTCGAGCCTACAAGTGACAGGTTCAACATCGCCCAAGCCGTTCCAGCTGCTTGCCAGATCCGGAAGATTCCGCCTCCCCCAGCGCTCGAATCGAACACCAACGTCAGATTGTCGTTGCTGGTCGAAATGCCATCGATCAGAGCCGTCCAATTGACGCCTTTTTCCGCGAACACCCACGCGCTCAGCGCTGCAGCCGTGAAGTCGCGCACGTTGCCGGAAGCAACCCCAGGATATTGATCAATGACCGCCCGGCGCCCCGCACCCTTGAGTGCGATGTCCCCTGGTGAAGAGGAGAACACCATTCCCACCTGCATGGTTGGCAGCACCCCACGAGTAGGAAGTGGCACGAGCGGCAAAGCCGGATTCTGAGCCAGCAGTGAACCCAATAGGCTAATGGATAGTGTGGACTTGGCGAGTGTGAGAAGGTTGCTCATGGCATCAACGACAGCAAGGAAAGCTCAGCGATCGCGCCCATCGAGCGCAGCAGACTGAGAACGGAACAACAGTGACAACGCGGCTACCTCTGCGGTAGTGAACGTTGCCGGCAAGAGATACGAAACCTGCTCGAGCGTGGCCGCATCGAGCGGCTGGGCAGCTGCTAATTGGAAGAGCACTGCGTAGGAAACATCGTCACCGAGCAAGCAGCTGCAAATCACTTCTTCAAGTGAATGGAGGGCTCCGACCAGACGGTTTGCTTCGACAAAGTGCTCACGCGCACTTCGGAACAGTTCGTCAGACGGCGCTGCCTCCAGTCGCTCTTCCTGCGGGGCCTGAGCAGCAGACTCGTCGTGACGCAGCGCCCAGGCCTTCTCATAGAGCAACAACCCATTCTGGAGCTCTCGCCAGTACGCACCACGACCACTAACCTGCCACGGAGTATTGGCAAGCGCGGCCTCGGCGCGCGCAAACTGACCAAGCGACACCAAGACATCGTTGCGCAGTCGATGCGAACGCAGCGAAGAGGGCTGCCGTTGGATGGCTTCATCTAGGCACTGCAATGCTTGCTCGCGTCGCCCGGAACGCCACGCGGCTGCACCACTAGCCAGCCAAAACAGATAGTCATCGGCATTGGCCTGCAGACCAAGCGCCGCAGCCTCAGTGGCTTCCGCGAAACGGCCCAAGCGCAACAGGGCGTTCGCCCGCACATGGAGCAGGAAGCCCGATGCACTTCCGCGCCGCCCGTTGATGCGAGCCACCTCGCCGAGCACGGCTTGGAACTCGCGCACCTGGTCATCGCCGGGCAACACGAATGCTTCGTGGAATCGCCGCACGACCCGCAAGTCGGCAAAACCTCGCTCACCGACGGCACCAGAGCCATCCAACATGGGAGCGATCCAAGTGGGTGCGGCGTCCGCGAGACGCATGGCATAGATACACGCCAGGAAACAATCGTCGGGACCACCAACGCGCGGAGCTTCGTCCGTCAGGATGCCGTCGAGTTCACGATGACCCTCACGATGGCGGGCAGCCGCCGCCGCGGCGAACGGAGCGTTGCCCCGATCCGCGATGTACTGGATGTCGGCAGCCGCGCCAAGCAAGTCGCCACCATCGAGGCGATGCATCGCGCGCAACGCGCGCGACACACCAGGTGCTACGCCCAACTGCACCATGCGATCGAGATGCTCGCGTTGTATCGAACTCTGGCAGATCGCATTGCCAGAACGAGTTGCCGGCAGATCATTGATGAGCGATGGACCAATCCGGTCCAAGGCAGCAAGCCAGTCCTGATTGGCGACCACTTGTGCGTCTACCGACCATTGCCACCAGAATACCGCCGCCAGGGTACAGACCAACACCACTGCGCCGGCGCGCACGCCGGGGTTGCGAGCCGCACGGCGTGTCGCGCGCAGCCACATGGGCCTTCGCCGCGCACGAACGGGCAGATAATCCAGCCACGCGGCGAGATCTTCGCGCAGCAAGGCGATCGATTGGTAGCGAACGGTGCGATCACGCGCCATGCCCTTTTCAACAATGGCGACAAGGTCCGCTGGCAACGCGGGACGCAATCGATCCAGCGGTATAGGCTCGGCGCGCGACACGCCTTGCAGCACGTTCGCAATCGAGCCTACAAACGGCGGACGACCACTGATCAAGTGGTAGAGCGTCGCGGCAAGACCATAGACATCGGCGCGCGCATCCAGCGCAACGTCCGTCAACTGCTCGGGCGCCATGTAGGCCGGCGTCCCCACAGGCGATCCAGCACCACCAAGCGTCGCAGTCGCGCTGCTGGAGCCGATCCCGAAGTCCAGCACCACCACGCGGCCACTGCGTTCGAGGAACAGATTGGATGGCTTTACATCGCGGTGTACGACTCCGGCCTCGTGCGCCGCCTGCAGACCATCGCACGCGTCGACCATCCAGTGAACGATCTGCCTGAGGTCGCTGCGTGGCGATCGCGTCGGCACCCCCAACTGCTTCAAGAACTGAGCCAGCTGTGCAGCCCGTTGAGCACTACTAGCAGGCATGGGCGACCCTGACACCTCTTGGTCAGGATATAGATACGACGCGAGACTGAGGCCATCGAGCAGCTCCATGACCACGAAGACCCGTCCGTCATTGGTCTCGCCGCGATCAAAAACTGTCACCACATTCCTGGAGCGAATGTCCGCCAGGACTTCCGCCTCGCGCGACAGTCGCTTGGCCATACGCTCGCCAGCGGGCAGCTCTGGACGCAGCAGTTTGACCGCCACGTCACGTCCCAGGTCTTGATCGGTCGCACGGTAGACCACTCCCATGGCGCCAGATCCGATCCACTGCTCGATGAGGAAGCGGCCAGCAAGCACGGTCCCAATCGCTGGATCGGGCGCATGTGCTCCTTGGAACATTCCTGGCAAGCGCTCGATCTGTTGCAGAGCCTGCTGCAACGCTGTCAACATGCCGGAGTCCGATCCGCACAAGTCGAGTAAGTCGATGGTCGCCCCTGCAGCACGCGCCGACAGCACCTGCTCGACCAACTGCGCCAACACATCTGGACTGACCGACGGGTCTTCTGGAAGTTCGCTCACTGACCCCGTCCCACCTGCATGCGCGTCACCAACCGCGCCTGCAGGGTATGAAACGCCTTGCGGGCACTGTCAGCAGACGCATACCCAAAGGTCTTGGCGAGCGAGTCGAACCGCACGCGGTCCTCCAAGCGAGCTTGCAGAATCGCGCGCTCCCGTTCTTCGAACTCAGCCAGCGCACGATGGAATTGTGCCATCTCCTCTGCGTGAACAGCCTCCGCAGCGGGTGATCGTTGCGGTCTCGAACAGTCGCCAACGTCCCGGGCGATCAAGCGAGCGTCGCGACGCGAGGCCTGGTGATGGCGGACCGTGTCGATCAAGCGATTGCGAACCAGCCGACCAAGATAGGCGATCGTCGCGCGATCGGATCGACCACGAAGCTGGCCGTGGTCGCGCACAACCCCCAAAAACACGTCGTGAACCACGTCGCCGGTGCTCAACAACGCTCCCAGCCAAGCCCTTTGCCGGCGGATGTCGCGCGCCAGCATGCGATGCACCCGTTGCTGCACCAGCGGATAGAATTGCTCACAGAGCTGCTGCAAGTCCACCGCATTGGTAGTTTGCTCAGGCATTGAGAGAGAAGATGGCATCTCAGGGTCACGAGACCCCGGCTCGTCGGGGGAGGGGTCAACGGTGTCGTTCATGGGCGTAGGCGGCCGAAAAACCGGAGTCGGAAAGTGGAGAATAGCCGCAGAAACGTGCGACGCACGTCGCTGAGTCCTCGAACGACAAAACCTCCGCATGAGCGCGCTGGATTGCGGTCTAGCAACGCACGCCGCGGCAACTCCGAAGCGAGACTCCGAACCGAATGCGTGGCGTGCGATTCGTTCGTGCCGCAACAAGCGAGCTAGATACGACTCGCCGCTAACTACAAGTCCGAACCAATCGCGCGTGAGGAGCGAATCTCGACGGGGGGAGATGCTCTGAGTGCCACACCGCGCCCCCACCGCGCCTCACGAATCGTCGCAGCCCGACCCCATCAAATGCCCTGACTGAGTACGAACTCCTGTGCATTGCCGACGAACCGCCGGACCACGAGATTTGAATGCATGAACCGGCCAAGGACAGAATTGGCATCGCTCGGCATCGCGGCGATGATCCTGGTAACGACGATGACGTTGGGCTGCAAGAAGAGCGGCGGCGGCAACCCGCCGGCGGCTGCGAACCCGACTGTCGCCGCCACGAGTCCCTCGAACGCAGCGGCCGACGTCGCCGTCGACGCGACGATATCGTTCACGTTCGGCGCCGCGATGGACGCCTCGACGATCGTGCAGGCGAACCTGGCCATCTCCCCGCCACTCGCCGGCGCGCTGACCTACGACACGTCGTCGAACACGGCGACGTTTTTCTCGGCCGCCCCGATGACGGCGCTGACGACCTACACGGTCACTGTGTCGAGCGCCTGCATGGACTTAGCCGGCAACTCGATGGCCACCGACTTCACCTGGTCGTTCACGACAGCGATGGCCTTGGCCACGGACTGGGTGCGCGTCGGCGACCAGATCGGCGCGAACGGCGTCGAGGCCGAGGATCCGACGATGCTGTTCGTGGCCGGAGACCCGCTGGTCGGCTACCGCCTCGCGAGCTTCGAGGTCGCCCTGAACAAGTGGGATGGCTCGACCTGGGGCGCGTCGGCGGCGGATCCGTCGGCGGGCAACATGGAGTTCACGTCGTACCACGCGCCTTCGTTCTGCAGCGACGGAAACACGATCTACCTTGCGTTCGGCCTCGCCGGGGTCTCCGGCGGCAGCACCGCCGAATTCTACGACCGCGTGTTCTGCTTTGCGTGGACCCCGACCGGCGGCTGGAGCCCGATGAACTCGGGCGCCGAGGTCAGCGTGGCGACGTTCGCGCCGCCCGGGGAAGACGCGTTCGAGCCGGCGATCGCATGTGACGTCGGCGGCGCCCCGTGGGTCGCCTGGTTGGAGGACGACCTGCTGGACGGGCAGGGCCCGGTGCTGGATGTCGGTTTCACGCAGGTGACGCCGACGACGACGGTCTCGCGAGCCGCGCCGCTAAGCCGCAACGAGACCCTGGCCGCATACGAGACATTCGTGCGCAGCGCCGAGGTGTGTGTCGCCGGCAACGACCGCTTCGTCGCCCAGTGGGAGCACGATGCCTCCGATCAGGCTCGCACCGACCTCTACGTCAACCGCTACGACGGATCGAATTGGAACGACGTCGGCGGCATCCTCGACTCCGACTTCGACGCGAACGGGCTGAGCAAACCGGCGCTGGCGATGTTCGGTGGCGAGCTGCACGTCGCCTACACGACGACACCGAGCGGCGGCACGACCCGCCACGTCTACGTAATGAAGCGCTCCGGCGGCGTCTGGACCAACGTCGGTGGCGGCCCGGTCTCCGCCTTGGCCGCAAACCACTACGACTCGGCCAACCCGGACCTGCTGGTCGCCAACGGCAGCCTGTATGTCGCCTGGGAAGAGTCGGACCTGTTCGCAGGCCCGTTCGTATTCGTCGCCCGTCTCGACACCGCCGGCACGGCGTGGGTGGTCGACGGAGACAAGCTCAACGTCGACGCGGCGCGGCAGGCGGGAGACCCGAGCCTCGGAACGTCCGGCAACTTCCTCTACGTCGCGTTCGAGGAGCTGACGGACGGCTTCACCCACATCTTCGTCAAGCGCCGACAATTCTGAGCTCGAGGCGTAAATCCGACGACCGCCAAACACGGCGGTCCTGCCTTCGGCTACGCGTGGCAGTCTCCGACGGCGCATGCCTGTTCGGTAACTATCTTGAGGTATGCCAGTCGCCAGCCAACTGGCGGCATAGAAACTGCTCGACATCGCACTGCCACAACGAGCGCGTGGTGATTGGTCGCGAACCCGACATCCGAGGAGCCCGGGGCGCGAGTCTCGCGTCGCTACTGCCCGAGGGTCAGCAGCTGGCGCTCGGACAGCACGATGCCCGGAAACTGCGGGCACGGCACCTGCGACAGGTCGAGCGTCGTCCACTGCGTCTCGAACTGCAGGCTGACCAGCGAGACGAGGCACGGGATCGGAAACTCGACCGCGGCGCTGCCGCCGACAATCGGCGGCGTCGACGTGACCTGGAACGGCGTCCACTGGCACGGACCGCACGGCACCGCGTTCGCGACCGGGCTGAAGTTGAACACCGTGAGCAACGCCGTCGGCGGCAGGCCCGACAGCGTGCAGACCAGGCCGCTGCTGCCGATGCCGGGCACGTGGGAGAACGACTGCGAGCCAGCGTTGCCGCAGGCGCCGCCGAGGTTCGCCAACGAGCCGGTGCCGTAGCTCCGCAGCAGCTGGCAGTAGATGCTGAGGCCCGTGCGCCAAGTCGCGAGCGCGTGCTCGCGGTCAGTTGCGCCGCCCGACGTCGTCGTCGAGATCGCGACCTGGCTGGAGCCAGCCGCACCGTTGAACACGTCGTTGCAGGTCGTGCATGCCACGCTGTCGAGCGCCTCGATGCGAAGGCTGGTAGAGATGCCTGTCAACCGATACCCGAGCCAGGTTCGTCCCGGTGTGTAGCCGAGTGCCGGTTGACGCGCACCGCCGATCGGCGTTACCACCGTGCCCAGCAGCAGGCCGGGTCCCATCGGGTCGGCCCGCACAGAGCGTGTCGGTATCAGATTCGCTGCGGGGTCTTCCCACGCGATGACCCACCGGCCGCCGTAGCCGTCTACTGTGACTCCGTCAATGACGCCCGTTGTCGTATGCACACTAGCGATCGGACCGGGCGCGCTGCCGTCGCTCGACACGGTGCGAGCGCGTACCTGATTGACCGGGCCGAGCCCGGACCAGTAGCGGGCGACGACTAGCAGGTCGCCGGCGTCGCTGCCGGCGCGCGAGATGGCGGGCTCGTGATACGAGTATGGCACCGTGAAGCCGCCGTCGGCGAACACTGTGAACGGCAGCGGGCTCAACAGCACGTCGTTGGCGGCGAAGTAGACGCGGCGACCGCTGATCCGGTCGAGGTTGTCGTCCTCCCAGACGGCAACGAAACCGCGGCTCGAGCCGTTGGGGGCGTTCACGTCGCAGCCGATGTCCACGATGCTGAAGTCGTTCGTCGACGAAACCGCAAGCTGGGACGTATGGCTGACCGTCGATCCGGTCACTGCCGCGAACTGCACCGTGAACGTGTTGCCGACTACCTGTCGGAACGCGATGCCGAAGCGGTCGCGTCCGTCGAGGTTGGCGACGCAGACGCTGGATTGCAGGCCGCTGTTCGCGACGGTGATGTAGTTGCCGACGAGCTGGCTAGTCGTGTCGACGCGCTGCGCTCGTATTTCGTAATTGGACGCGGAGAACACGGCCAGGTACACGATCAGGAACCGGTCCGTCGTCGCGTCATATGCGACATCCGTTTCGCCGATTGGGGTCACGGTGGTCCCAGCGGTCACGATTGGGCCGATCGCCGGATCGAGCACGAGCGGATAGGTCGCCTCGTCGACGAAGCGGGCCGGCAGCACCAACTCGAGCACGCCTGGCTGCCAGCGTACGTCACCCATGGCGGTCGCGCCGTCCGCGGCGACGCCGGTGACGCCGCCGATGCGCACACCGCCGACGCCCGGAATCACGAATGCCAGCCCGCCGTCGGCGTCGACCTCGGGGTCAGGCAGGTTCGTGTCGAGCGCGTAGCGCACGACCAAGTCACTGTCGCCGGCCGGGCGTTCGTCGAAGACCCATGACAACGCGACGTGCTCGGGCGTCACCTCGTAGCGCTCGACGAGGCCGGGTGCGTGCTGGTAGCGCGCGGTCGTGCCGCTCCTTGCCGGCGCCGCCGACGCCGGCAAGCTAGCCGCGACGAGTCCGCCGCGGACGACAGCGGTTGGCCGCAGCGTGACGTAATGTTCGTTGGCTACCGCAGCACCGAGCGCCGGCTCGAGGGTCATGCCGGTTTTGGCGAAGCGGCAGCGGAAGTTCTGGCCGCCCCCACCGAGCCCGTCATCGAACGACTCGAGGGCGGCGCTGCGGGTCACGTCGGTAGGCCCGGTCGGCATCGCGATGCGCTGTCCCGGCTGGGACAGCCCGACCGAGCCGGGAGTCGCGCCTTCTTGGGCCGGTGCCGACAGGGCCAAGACGAACGAAGTGAGCACGGCAAAGGCCAGACACCGCACGGTTGCGAGGTGGTTCATGCCCCTACGGTGTCGTTGGCCCGCGGGATCTGACCGAATCACGCCGAGAATGCCGCGTTCGTCACGCAAGTGGCCGGAGGCCGGCCGCGGCCGCATCCACGCTGCACACCGGCTACGCGCGTAGGATTCGCTGCGATCGATCTTCGGCAACTGACCGCAGGGCCGCAGCGGACTGACCGACGAGGGCCTGTTCGCGCTCGGCCAATTGCCGCCCCTCCGCAAGCTGGTCGTGTTCGGTGATGTCACGACGATTCACGGCCAGGCTCCATAAGACCCCATAGATGCTGCGCCATCTTGTAATGCTTGCGAGCTACTGCCGCGCACCTCGCGAAGATGTCGTCGTTGCAGGAACCCGAACAGTCCGTCGCACGAGGTGTTTCGAGTCTCAACCCTATCATTACGCACAACGGCCCCGCCACATGACACGATCGGGGCATCTCGGAGGGGTCACGGGGCATGACTAGGTACCAGTCATGGTCTAGCGTTAGTGCGCCGCGCTACCCCGGGCAGCGCCACACCTCAACTCGTTTCCTTCAGAGCACCCATGCGTTTATCTATCCTTGCGTTGGCCGCCATCGGCTTCGCCAGCACCGCAGCAGCACAGATGCCGCTGCCCACATTCGGTAGCACGTTCACCGCAGGCCTGACTCGCGGCTTCTGGTTTCAAGCGCCAGTCAGCTTCGTCATCACCGGCCTCCGAGTGCCGAACGAAGCCGGGCAATCCCATCAGGTCGTCGAAGTCATCGACCTGCTCGGCGCAGCACCGCCCGCCTACCCGGGCACCGTGACCGGCAACACGTTGTTCTACGACAACAGTTCGACAAGCGGCACCATCATCCCCGTTGCGATCCCGGTCGCGGCCGGTGACTTCATCGGCATCCTCGGCGCCTGCACAGCAGGCACCGGCGGCACTACTTCCTACAACTCGTATGGCACGCCTGCTGGGTCATACCTGAGCGATATTGTAGGTGTACCAACCACCATCACGCGCTTCGGGACCCAGTTCGGCATCGGTGGCAGCAGCGGCAACCCGTGCTGGCAAGAAGCCGGCGGCCCCATCTCCCGCGTCGAGGTCTACGCTTCTCCGACGGGCAGCGGCACAATCGCCACCAACGCCGCGTACGGCGCGTCCTGTGGCGGCAATCCGATGGGCGACGGTTCGTTCTACGAAGTGTTCACCGGCGGCACGATCGATCTGGCCAATACCAGCTTCACGATGTTCTGGGCGGGTGATGGCTACGTGCAGATCCAAGGCGCCAATGCGATCGTGCCGCCAACCAGCACGCCGCTGGTTATCGGTGACGATCAAGTTCTCCCACTGGCTTTGCCGTCGCCATTCCCCTGCACGCCAGGTTTGATCAACGACGTCTACTTGAGTTCCAACGGCTTCCTGTCCTTCGAGGCGACAACCAACAGTGAGCTGACCGAAAGCAACACCGCGCTACTGAGCGGCCTGACCAGACTGGCATTCCTATGGGATGACCTCAACCCCGGCGCGAGCGGGGGCGGCACCGTGCACGCGGAAGTCGACGGCAATGGCGTCTTCCACATCACGTTCACAAACGTGCCCGAATACACTGCAACGGGTGCCAACAACGTGCAAGTCTCGCTGAACCCCAGCGGCGACATCGAAGTCAAATACGGCGCGCTGACGGTCGCCGACTGCCTGGTCGGCTTCAGCAGTGGCAATGGCGCGACCGACCCGGGCGCAACCGACCTGACGTCCGGCCTGCCGATCGTCATCACCACTGGCTTCGGGCCGTTCTCGGCCTCGATGGATCTCGCGGGCACAACCCGCCCAATCATCGGCACCAACTGGGATCTAACCACGACCGGCATCGATCCCATCTCGCCGATCGCGATCACCTACTTCGGTGCCCGCGGCCCAGCCGTGCCTCTGCAGGCCATCGGCATCAACGCCCCTGGTTGTGACATCAACCTGGCGACACTACTCACCAGCGGCACGGCCACCAACGTTGGCGGCACCGCCACCATCTCGGTGCCTCTGCCCAATACACCGGCACTGGTCGGCGGAATGGTCTCGGCGCAGTCGCTAGCTCTGACGCTCGCGAACCCATCCAACATCGTCCTCAGTAACGGCGTCGAAGGCACCCTCGGCGATTTCTGATCGCTGACGTGTGACCGCTCGGTTGTTTCCCAGCGTCCCAGCGTCCCAGCGTCCCAGCGTCCCAGTGTCCCAGTGTCCCAGTATCCCAGCGTCATGGTGCCGGGGCACTTGGTGGGATCGGCACGATCAGGCTGCCGGCGCCGCCGCTAGTTACCAGCGCCGGCGTCGCCGACGGTGCAGTCGCAACCACGAGTCGGGCTAGCGACTACTTCTCTGCCGCCAAGAACCGCTCGACGTCGACAAACAACCGATAGCCCGGCGCGACGTAGGCGTAGTAGCGACCATCGGCTGAGAAGCCGTGGCAGAAGCTGGCGAACGGCACACCCCAGCTGAGAATGCGGGTGTGCGAGTTGCCAGTCAGTGACACTGGACCGGGCCCCCATGCGTGCGCGCCGGAGACCGGCGACCGCACCATGCGCGCGCCTTTGCTAACGCGCTCACACTGCAGCGTCGGGGACACGTCGGGTAGGCGATGCAAGCGAGACATCGGCTCGTCGACGCGTTCGAGTTCGTGACGCTGCCACGCGCCATCCTTACCCTGGCGCCATTGCGTCTCGGCATCGTCGCTGCGCGCGACGACGCAATCAGCGGCGACCCCCAACAGCCACCCGGTCTCGTGGTTGCGAGTGAACCATCCGGTGAATGGCGTAACCGTGCCATCGGCAGCCGTCGAGTTCCCGTGCCACTGCTCCTTCTGTACGGCCTGCACCTGCTCACGTTGGGGTGCCAGGCTGCGATCACTTGCGAACCGCCAGCGAGCAATTTCGAAGCCATGACCACCGACAAACACAGTATCGCCGGCCACCACCTCAAGCGCGCATAGGCGAGAGTCGGGAACCTCGTGGCTCGCGAGAAGTCGCGGTTCGTCGAGCTTGGTCACATCGAACACCTGCAAGTGATGCTTGGTCGCAACCAGCAAGGTGTTGTCATCGAGATACGCCAGATCCTGCGCACGCCCCTCGCAGAGCAGCATCGTCGCCACGCTCGGATCCACGGCGGTCAAGTCGCGCAACGCAACATCGTCGCCAGCTCCGGGCATCGCAACCGAGCGACCGTCCGGCGAGAATGCGAGCCCGACGCCTTCGTCGACGTATCCGTACGCGGCAAGCACACCATCGTGCTGCCAGTCGGACCATGGCCCGCGCGCAGCCCCGAGCACTTGCACCTTGAGATGACGTTCGGGATGACGAGCGTCTTGCGCACGCAGCCCGACGATGCCGCCAACGGCACCCGCCGCCCCATGCGGATCGGTAACGGTCGCAACCAATCGCACCAGTAGAGAGTCATTGAGGAACAGGTCGAATGGCAGTTCGTAGGCGCCCATCACGACGTCGGTTTCGCGACCCTGCTCGAAGTACGGCAGCAACATCAGTTCGCGCCGCCACAGCAGCGAGAGATCCAGTGGCACGCTCGCGGCCTGATGCAGCAGCGATTGCAGGATCGCGTCTTCACCAAGCATCTGGGCGACCTGCACGAGTCGCAACAAGGCCACAGAAAACGTCGCCGGATGTTCTTCTCGTGACAGCTGGATCGCCGGCAAGAAGCTCTCGTCGACGACAAACTCGGGTACTCCGTGCAAACGAGACCGTTGCTGCTCCGTGCCATCGGGCGCACGCAAGACGAACTCAAGATCGAGACGCCGCGAATGCCGACTGGGCACAGCCAACGGCTCCCCTGCAACCGAGGCCGTGAAGCTCACGCGCCCCATGTCCCTGCCGAGTTCTTGACGATGCACGATCACCTCGAGCAGATGTCGCTGCACGTCCTCGCCAAGCACAACCTCAACCCCCAGCACCAATCGATCCCCATCGCGCAGCGCACGTTCGCCGGAGCGATCGATGCCGTCCGCGAGCGCCTTCGCACCTGGGTAGTTCGCGACCGTCGCGGGGTCAACTTGCAGCGCTTGTGCCGGCGCCGCGTCTTCAGGCTGCAAGTTGGCGCAGCCAGCAGCGAGCAACAACGCACCAGACACCACCCGACGCCGTGTTCCCTTTGTCATTATCGTTGGAGCCTAGCCAGGAGTTGCCGCGCCTCCAAGTGCGCGCATTGTGCCAACAACTTGCAACCACGGCGGGGTGTGAGCTTTCGGCCCAGGGGCATTGCCGTGCTATTCAGGTCTCACAGCCTTTGGCGACGATGGCGCTTTCACCGGCCGCTAACTTCACCCAGATGAGAACCTTGCTGCTTGTTGTCGTTGTGCTGCTCGCGGGCGCCAGGATCCTGCCCGGGCAATGCTGCGTCTATTCGTGGGCTGCGAATCCGATCCCTAGCTTTCCCGCTAGCTACACCGACATCCTGAATCCCAACAGTTCGTCGCCCCTAAGTGATCCGATCGTCCGTCACTTGATCCGCACGCCCGAGGCTGTCTTCGCCAACGTTCCGGTCGTCATTCGTGACGTTGCCATGGGCGTTCGCTCAGGCAGTCGAACTCTGCGATACGATCGCATCACTGTGCGAATCGGGCAGACCACGGCACCGCACTCGTCAACGTTCAGTGCCAACTTCACGTCGCCGCTAACGACGGTTCTCGAAGCAGAAGACCACGTTTGGTCTCAGGGGTTTGGGCCTTGCTGGGCTCCAATGGGCCTTCAGGGGACATTCCAGTTTCTGCCGGGTCATGGCGACTTGCTGGTCGAGATCGTGACCGAGAACGCTGCGGTGCTTGAGAATCTCTCGTTCGGCGAGACTCTGGTCAGTCCTATCGATTCCTGGCTGGTTGGTGGCGGCACTGCCTCATTGCCGACGACAGGAGTATCGGGGGCGGACCCTGCGATGTGCTTCTTTGTCGACAAGGCGCATGCGATGTTGCTTGGACAAGGATGCGTCGGCTCCAGTGGACTGATCCCTCAATTGGGCGTGACTGGCATTCCGACTCCGGGTGCGCAGTTGTCGCTGTGGCTGAGTGGCGCGCCCGGGAACGGCTTGGCTTTGGCAGCGTACGGCTTCGACAACTCACCACCGTTCCCGCTGGATCTTGGCTCATTGGGGGCGCCCGGTTGTCGCCAGTACTCTGCCATTGGTTTTGCCGATGTCGTCATCTGCGATGCGCTGGGTGTTGGCCAGCAGCAGGTAGCTATTCCCAGCACGCCTGTGACTCTCGGAGCGATCCTGTATCCGCAGTTCTTTGTGCTCGACCCAGCAGCGAACTCAGTTGGTCTGACGACTACGAACTACGCGCGGTTGCTCGTTGGCAGTCAGTAGTCGGCGGTCTGGTTGTCGCACCGCGCAGTATCCGCCTCAGGGGCCACCTCAGGCGCTACTACGGATCTGGCCTGGCGCGAGATCCACGCCAACGTTGCCGTGTCATCAGCGGTCGCGCGTGGCGCTACATGCGCGCGCATTGCGCGTCCACGACACGCTGTACGGCCTCGACCTACTCGTTGATCTCGAGCATCAAACGATTGCTGACTGCACCGGCCCCTGAAGACGTGAGTGTCGCACCTTGCAGGAACATCTCAAGCTCAAGGCCGAGCACGGGCGGAATCGTCAGCGGCACCGTGAACACACCGCCCGGGCCTACCGTGCCCGTTCCGGCGCGGCGGACCGCGTTGTTGCCGGGGATGCTCCAGCTACCGAGCGAGGCGACGAATCGGTGGTATGGGATCGGGTCAAGATTCTGTGGGATCCAGAAGAACAGCACGGCGAGGTCGCCCGGGTTGCTGCTGAGATCGACGTTGATCGGAGTCGGCACCCCGTTGGTGTGCAGGTTGCCGAAAGCGTCGAGCTGCTGGCACGTCAATCGCACTGGGGCGCCACCGCCATCGGTGCGTTCGTCGGCGCCAATCTCGACGTCTGGTACGGTGTCCTGAGCAAAGTCGAGCACGCGTGAGTCGCCGTCAACATCGATGGCGCAGTCCGCGCGGGCGCTGATCGGGCCCACGTTGACGTTGATGGTCGGCAGCACAAATGCGTTCGTGCCTGCATCCATCAACGGCGAAGTCGGCTGCAAGTGAAGGTCGCTCGGCGGAGCGACGAATTGCGGCGGGTTGCCGATGCCGACCGTAGACAGCACCCAGTTGGTGACCTGTGTCACTGCGCCCGAACTGCCGTTGCTGAGGTCGGTGACCGAGCTGGCACCAGCGGCGTAACTCGGCGGGTTCCAGATGATGTTGTTGGCGAGCACGATATTGCCTCCACCACCGATCAGCACGCCGAAGACATCCTGATTCGGCGTGAATGGTCGGCCGTAGCCCTGCGTGTTGTTGACGATGCGCGCGCTGCCGTTGAACACGACAATGCCCCACTCGGCATCGCGGACGAAGTTGGAGACGATGCGCGCCTCGGTGGTCTCGGGCGTGCCGAATACGTTGATGCCGACTTCGTTGTCGTGAATGTTGTTCGCGCGGATCAGATTCGAGGACGTGCCACCGAGGTTGAGTGCATCGACCCCGGTGCCGTAGCCTTGTGAGTTGGCGTTGAAGGCGATCTCGCACTCCTCGACCACGTGCTGGGAGAAGCGTCCTTGACGAGTCCAGATCGTGATGCCAACGGCGCGGTTCTGCACCAGCTGGCAACGATGTACGTGGACGCGGTCCGGCGTGTCCGCCGGCGCACCACTCATCGACGTATCAATCTCGATGCCAACGATTCCGCTGGTCAACGTCAGCCCACGGATGACCGTGCTGGGCGTGACGCCACAAGAGCCGCTGGTCGGTCCAGCACGATCGACGCGCAGCACCGGCTCGAACTGCGTGCCGCTGAGCACGACGCCAGGCTCGAACGCCTGCAGCTTGATACCACGCGCCGGCAGCTCGATCGGAAACGCCTCGTTGGCCGCGTAGGTGCCGGCGAGAATGTTGATCGTGATCGGGTTGCCGACCGCAGTCAGGTTCTCTGCCTGCGTAACCGCAAAGGAAACGGTGCGCCACGGCGCGGCAAGCGTGCCGGCGTTGGCATTGCTGCCCGCGACGGAAACGTAGTAGACGTTGCCGCAGGCCCAAGAGGCAGCGCTGGCCGGAACCGGCGAGATCTGCTGCGCGACGATCTGCGCGTCCAGCGAGACAGAGAAAGAGGTGCACGCCAGGGCGGCGAGCAAACGGAGAGAAAGGGTTCGATTCGTTTTCATGATGGTCTCTTGATGTAGAAGGGTTCGACCATGAAGACGGAGCACGACCCGGACTACGGACTGAGTCGCTGCAGAATCTGGACGAACCGTTGGCACGATGCGTTTCGCTGAAGCACACCGCGCGCGGCGTGCGTTCGCTGCGCCGCGACCGTTCGCAATGGCAACTGGCGCCGAACGACCGCGTGACTCCAACGCGTCAGGCGGAAGAACGATGACAGCACAGCGTGCCTGGCAGCCGCGATGCATCAGCACTACCGAAGTCGCGGATCGCGGTGTCGCGGCACGCGGTGTCACGGAACGCGGTGTCGCGGCACGCGGACCGCGTCATTTCGCATCACAGATCGCGTCAACGCGAACTCGGGTCGCGTTGTCGGGGAATGCGCGGGGAATACGGATCGTGGAACGCGGACCTCTGCACGCGTCGACGCGGATCGCCTCGTCGCCGCGCGCCCGATCAGCGATCCGTGATCGCCCCGAGGATCCGCTCTTGATCGCTAGCAACGGGCATGATGTTGGGCAGTCCATCGTCGCCCACGAGTTCGATGCCAGGCGGCACGCCCTCGAGCACAAACTCGCCCTGAGCGTTCGGCGTTGCCGAATACAGCCAAACCCCTTTCTTCGCGAACGCCGCCGGCGCCCACCGGAGCGTGTCGCTACGCCTGGTTCGCCCTGCTGCTGCGACGAACCGACCGCGGATCGTCGCTGCGGGCAGCATGTCGAGGCGAACCGATGATGCGTCGCCTTTGACATCGCCCTCGACGACACCGGCAAGCCATCGACCGCCAACACGCAGTGACGCGCACAGCTGATGCCGTCCCTTGGGTATTCTGGCGACGCGCACGCCCGAATCCGTCGCGGGCTCCGGCTCGAGCGCTAGCGACTGCACGTATCCAGAATCCAGATCGATGGCGTGCACCACGCTCACGGGAACGTCGTGGCCATGTTCATCGACAGTGGTGACTCGCAGCGCGGCTCCGGCGTGGACCTGCACGGCCACGGTCACGGCATCACCGAGTTCACCGAGAGGTCGGTCAATCATCTCGGCCGAATCGAGACGCTGCACTCGCGGCAGAGTTGTCAGTCCGTTGGCCGGTGCGGCCTGGAGCTGCAGTCGGCCAGGTGGCACGCCATGCAACAGGTAGTCCGCGCCAAACGAAACCGCGGCGACCTCCGTCACCGCATCGGCGACGGTCTGGCTGTCTGGCAAGAACGAAAGCGCCAGACGGGCCGCGGCCTGTCGAGGATCCTCGAACACGCGTTCGGGCCCGACTCGCGCCCCCTGCTCGTGAAGTTCGACACGGACTCGTACGGTCGCGCCCGCCATCGGCAGTAGTTCGCCAAGGTCGAGTTCCATGTTCGGCAACAAGCGCATGGTCGAGCTGACGAAGTAGATGTCGTGGTCGTTCTCAAGCCAACAAGCCCTGATCGCGTAGATGCCGGGACGCACGTTCTCGAAGCGAAAGCCGCCATCGCGGTCGACTCTTTGGAAGCTCACTGCGTCGACGGTCGTGACGGGGCGCACATCGCCACCCCCCGCTTGATGGATCTGACACAGCTTGACGCGAATGCTCGCACCCGCCTTGCAACGCACCGTGCCGTGAACTGCCGCCTCACCGAGCAGGCTTGCGCCAATCTGGGCGCGCTCCGTTGCCTTGATGACAAAGGTCCCGCTCATGTTCGACGGCGGCGGTGCTGCGACGACGACTCCTTCGGGGGTGACGCGAAGCCGACGCGCTTCGTGAGCGGGATCGAAGTCGGCATGGTGAAGGCCTTGAATGCCGCAACGGTAGGTGTCGCCGGGAGCGACGCCAGTCCAACGCGCGACGCCATCCGCGCCGGTCGTCCGGCGCATTGGTGCCAGGGCAAGGTATCGCGGCTCGATTGCGCGTGATCCACCAATCATCACCTCTTCACCAGCTACCGTCACGATGCCGTCAACGACCAACAAGTGCGCCATCTTGTCCACGGGCACTAGAGGCTCCTTGCCCGACATCAACCTCGGCCAGTCGGCCTCCCAATGGCCAGCCGCGAGAGGCGGCAGCAGCACGACCTCGACACCAGCGACAGGTTGCCCCGACGCGTCGCAGACGCTCAGCTCAGCCGAACCACCGCGTTGCAGCGGCACATCGATCGCAGCGGCATCGAGCTTCAGGCGTCCATGAATTGCGCAGTAGCCATCGCAGGTCACACGCAACTCGATCTCGTCGCCAACGTCGCACGCCAACCCGACGACGGCGCCGTGGCCTGGCTCTTGCGTGCGCCAGTCTTTTGCGCTGACGCGCCACCGAACGATCGCGTCCGGCAGCGGACCGAAGTCCGCTGCGTCAAGGATCCGGAGTCGCACTCCCGTCTCTTCATTCGCCAACTGCCGTAGGTTGGTGCTCACCTTGGTCGCGCTGGCTTCCGCCAACGGATGGACACCTGACGCCGCAGTCGAAACCGCGGCCAAGGTATCCTGCGCCGGGGTCGGTGCCCCTGCGCCAGGTCGATAGCTGATCCACGACACCAAGATGAGCCCGAGCAGCAAGACGCCGAGCGCGAGAACGACTCCAGATCGTGCGTTCATCAGTTCAACGTGACCGTGCCGGTTGCGTTGGCGCCTGCGTACATCTGCATCGCACTACCGGCTGGGAGGGTTCCCGAGGCGGTCGCGCCAGAGTTCATGTTGAGGCTGAAGGCGCTCTGGTTGGAGGCCGTGGCGCTGGCCGAGACCGGCAGCGTGGTCATGAAGGGAAAAGCCGGTGGCGGCACGGCGGTCGCCGAAGCCGACGCCGTCAGCCAGCCAAAGTAGGGGCACGTGACCGCGACCGTCGCCGTCACCGAGCCGGAGTAACCAGCGCCACGCAGCCGAGCCAACGGTCGCACCGGTTGCGCCGTCAACGACACCTGCACCTGACCGTTGCCGGCGGCGTTGGTGTAGAACTCGGTGACGCCAGCCGTTCGGCTTGCGTTGCCCGAAACCGTGCTGCCGCTGATGGTGTATCCCTGCACCGAGCCGCCGCCACTCGTGAACCAGTTGCTCATCGAGCTACCGGCATCCGCGAGCGCACCGCCAGAGATGAAGCCCTGGTTGGTCGGGTTGTTCTGGCTGAACTGGAGGAAGTTGCTTTGCGAAACGGGCGTGACGGCCCAGCCACCGCCGAGCGAAACGTTGATCTGCTGAGCAGATCCGGCAGTGGCCAACGCAGCCACGGCAAGAGAGGTGATAAGTAGGTTCTTCATGATTCTTGTCCTTGTAAAACGGGTCAATTCGCGCGCACCATGCGCGCACCATGAGGACGCCATCGGCAGCTAGATGCGGAGCGAACATTCCAATGGCTCCCCCACCGAACGAATCCCTTGGGTGTTGGTCGAGTGCCTACACAGGAAGAGCAGGACAGCGTTCGATCAAAAACCAGGCGTCGCTACATCGCTGCCCTTTCGGTCATTTCGGGCAGCTCACACGCGCGCGACAGCTTGCGCATCTTCTCCTGCATCGTGCTCGGCCCGAGCTGGAGCACGCGGGCGGCCTGGCGCAGCCCAGCGGCACTGGTCAATAGCCCGAACAACCACTCGTTGCAGTCGGGTCGGCGGTCGCGATCGTCGTATCGAGACGTCTGCCGAGACCACGTCTTGCGAAGCTCGAAGCAGCCGAAGCGCTGCTCACGATGCTCTCGGCAGCGGACCGGGAAGTAGCCCCGACGGATGATGCGTCCGGCGTCGGCTGCTCGGTCTAGAGTTCGGACAACGCGGCGGGCGAAACGACGTCGAGAATCTCCTGCCGGGCTGTTCCGACAGAAGATCCGGGGGCAGGAATCGCCCGCGGTGTCATCGATCTTGGCTGCCAATAGCCAAGCGACCGTTCCTAGAATGGGACAGCGTGCCGGCGGATCAGCGTGCTCACCGATCAACGTGCCGCGGGCACTCGCAATTGGGGCGCGCGGCAACGAACACTGCGGCGTCAATTGGCAGAGCTACTCGCCAGTAGACTTTGGCACCGCCATCTTCAGAGAACTCTCCAACAACGACTCCACTCTCTGCTCCGACTACTGGCGAAGCAGTCGCACTTCCCAGCTATACAGAGTTTGCGTTCGTGAGGCGTAGACGGCGCTGACCGTAACGTGCTCAACGCCGGGCGGCAGTGGCATGACCGCTTCCATGCGATCGGCCGTCCTGATCTTGCGGATGATCACCGGGCTCGAACCTTCGATCGTGACGATCCAGCCGATGGCCGCGGTTTCGTTGGGGAGGCCCGTCGCCTGCAACAGCAACTGTTCGCCGAGGACGAAGCCATTGTTGTCATAGACACGGTAGCGAGCGACGCTGCAGCCAATGTCGTCCGCCGTCGTGTTCTCAACGGGCAGGGCGATCCAGTGACCGTAGTTCTCACTGATGACCTCAGGATCGTAGGTGCAGATCGCGTCGACTTCCGTGGCATTGCCGATTCCGATCTTCGCCGTGATCCGCGCTCCGCCACTGACCCGGAGGGGCTTGTTGCCGGACGTCGAGCCAAGGACATTGGCCCCACCGACGAGCAGCTGCTCGCGGCCGGCCGAGCTGGCCAGCGACAAAGAGAACACGATTCGTTCCCTGTTGTTTGGGACATCAAAGAACGCAATGGCGTCGATGTCGCCTCCTTCGGTCAGACCGAGTTGAGCTGGCGTAAACTCGACGCTGATCGTCGACCAGCCAATCCCCGGCGTCCAGTCAGCCGTGTAGACGTAGTTGGACCCAATCTGCGATTCCAAGCAGTTGAAGGCGCCCGCGTACGTCGACCAATTGGTGCCAGTGATGTTCGTTACCGTGTCCGGCGTGAGCGTAAAGAACCACTTCCTGATCACCTGCACGACGTGGTTGGGGGTTCCGCGGGACTCGACAACGGCCGGCATGTAGGTATCCAACCCGGTAATCTGACTGTCCGGGCCAGCGCCAATATGCTCGTGCCCGAGGTCGAAATGCGCGACGTCGACCAGGTCCGATGGAATGTTGACGTTGGTGTCGAACCAGTAGCTGAACAGGTCGCTGCCGATTCCAGTCCAAGCGCCTTGATAGCGCGACTCCAAAACGGAGCCTGCAAGTGGCACTTCGGGATCGTCCGACACCGATAGCGAAATGGCAGCCCAACCACTTTGGCCACCAGAGACGACCTCCCAGTATTCCGGTTCACTACCGGCGTAAGGCCCCGCCTGAATTGGTAGATTGTCGTTGCCGGTCGAGATCGCGTTCATCTCGAAGTTTTCCGCGGCGACTTCGGGGTCGACCAAGTGGTGGAGCAGCGCCTCGGTCGTGTAGGTCGGGGCCGCATTGTTCACCGCGGTGAACGACACCAAATGCTTGTCGCCTGCTGGCTTCTTCAGGACCGATCGGACGCCGGTACCTGTGTTACTTGTGTCGTGCATGACGAGACCCTGTGGCAGACCAGACAGCGGTGACTGGGCTTGGATCAAGGTGACCGGAACGGCGAGCACTAGGGCGAGAGTCGATATTTTCATGGCTAGTTTTGGTTAACGTTTGGTAGGAATTTTGGCGGGTGCCCAGTCATTGAGACTGGCCTTGGGAAGCTTCTCTTGGACGAGGGCGTGGAGCAGCTTCCCAATGGAAACCCCCTCTTCATCCGTGGTCTCCTCGGGCAGCAGCGCGTAGGCAATCAGCACGCGACTCCAACGAGTTGGATCAAGTGCGGCGAGTTCGGCAGCGTCGACAAACGGGCGGCGGCCCTCGCTCAGATTCGCGGCGACCGAGACCTTGAACTCATCGCTCTGGCCCGTGCGGCGCCACTTCTCCAGCGCGGCGTCGGCGGCTACGCGAGCGAGCTCGGGCTTGAGGTCGAGGTGATGTGCCAAGGCACGTTCAAAGTCCAATTCGCCGCGTAGTCGTTCGCGCAAACGGTCTGGGATCACGGCTGCGTCGAGCAGGTCTACCGCCAACTGCCGATCCCCCTGCTTGCCCAATCTGCTGCGGGCCAGATACACCCAGAACAGCGTGCGGTAGGCCACCAGTGCATGTGGACGAAGCGCGATTGCTTTGGTCAGGTGTGCAACCGCATCGTCAAGGGCGCCAAGCCGATGCTCAGCCACACCTGCGTTCTCGAGCAGGTTGGCCGAATGCGGTGCCAGCTCGAGCCCTGCCTGAATAGCGGCGAGGGCTTCCTCGTAGCGTTGCTGACGCAACAGGGCGATGCCCTCGAGGTGCGCCGTCATCGCGGTCGAACGGCCGTACCGCTCTTCCATGCGCAGCACCTTCTCGTGGATCTGGCGGGCAACGTCCGTGCACTCATCAGCCGAGAGCCGGTTGAGACCATCCAGTTCGATGAGCAGGCGTTGCTCAAGCGCTGGTTCGTAGTCATCCAGCCGTGGATCAAACAGAAGATCCCGAGCGACCTTGAAGTTGCGGCGGCGCACTTCGTGGAACGCGAGCAGGTAGACATCGTCTGCGGTCGTTGGCTCGGGAGCACCGTCGACGTTCGGTGTAAGCGCTTCGGTCGCGGCTGCATCTCGGTACGCCTGCGCCAGGAAGTTCGCAACCGGTCCACCCAACTGCTGCGCAATCGTTTCGATGTCCGAGACGGCTGCCGCGCGTTCGCCCTGATCCCAGAGGAAGGCGGCGCGAAGCACGAAGGTAGGTAGCGGGTGCAGGGCATTGGCCGCCGCCAGATCGAGCAGCTCGCGTTCCCTCGTGCGAGCCGGCCCCACCGGCATCGCGCGGTCCGCAGGATTCCACAGTGTCAGCATCGGCTGCCCCTTGGCAAGAGCACCACCCTCCGCAGCCCGCATGCTGTTGCTGCGACTGCGATCGTACTCTCCATAACCCCAATAGCCGAGCAAGCCGACGACGAAGAGCAGCGTCACCGCGATCGTCGCCAGAGCCGCCGGCGAGCGCCGCACTCGGCGTCCCAGCCGTGCCAAGGCCCCCGGATAACGCGCCTTGACCGGAGCGTGATCGAGGAAGGCTTCGAGATCCTCGCGCAGCTGCTTGATGCTCTCGTAGCGTTGGCTCAGGTCGCGGTTGAGGCCAACGTCGAGGATCGCGAGCAGGTCTCGGGGTAGGTCGGGCCGCAGTGCGGACGGCAGCTCGGGATCGCGCAGCGGGATCGCGGCGAGGACCTCAGCGGGAGTGCCTTCGTACGGGGCGTTGCCGGTCAGGGCGCGGTAGAGAGATGCCGTCAGGCCGTAGATGTCGACACTCGGGCCGGCCGGGGCGCCACCTTGCAGCTGCTCCGGAGCCATGTAGGCGGGAGTGCCTACGCCGCGTGTTCCCTCGGCCAGAGTCTCATTCGCGCTGAGGGCTGCGATGCCAAAGTCGATCAGCACGGGTCCACGTTTGGACAGCATGATGTTCGAGGGTTTGATGTCGCGGTGCACGATGCCGTTCTCATGCACGAGCTCAAGCGCCCGCGCGAGCTGTGCTGCGTGCTCGACCGCCTCGCGCACCGGCATGCGCCCCTCTTTGCCGAGGGCTGCGCGATCCTCCAGTGCGTGCTGCATGGAGATGCCGTCGACGTATTCCATGACGATGTAGGCCTCGCCATCGTCGGTTCGCTTGCGATCGTAGATCGTCGCAATCGACGAATGATTGAGCTGGGCCAGCACTTCGCCTTCGCGCTCAAAGCGACGTTCGTTCTCATCGCCATGCAGCATTTCCGTGCGCAAGAACTTGAGGGCCACGGTGCGCCCGAGGTCAAGATCGTCGGCACGGTAGACAGCGCCCATCGCACCCGAGCCAATGCACTCGGAGAGCACGTAGCGACCGTCGAAGACGCGGCCGGCCAGCGAGCCAGGTGCTTTGGTCTGCAGGCGGTACGCCGGTTCGTTCGCAAGCGCGAGCGTGTCAGCAACCGCCGAGCGCAGTTCCGGACACTCGACGCAGAGAGCGTCCAGGTCCGGTGACCTGCCTTGCTCTATCTCGTGCAACGCGTCCGCGACGAGCTGCTCGAGGCGGTCGTCTTGCGATGATTCACTTTCCGTCACGCGACCTCTTCGTTGTCGGCGGTGACACCGCTTCGTTGCAGGCGAATCAGCAAGCGGGCATGAAGCCGATTGAACGACTTGCGAGCGGCCTCCTTGGACGGAAAATCGAGTTCTTCGGCCAGGCTCTCGAACGTCGCGTCACCATCCAGACGCCGCACCAACAGCGCCCGCTCCCGCCCGTCGAAATCATCGAGGATCGAGAAGTAGATCCGAACCTGTTCCTCGGCACACAGCTTCCGGAACGGGTGGTCAGGATCGGGCCTTTGCGCCAACGCCTCATCTTGATGAGTGGTCCGGCGACGGTCTCTGCGAACCGCGTGGTGGAAGCGCACGAGGTCCAGCAGGCGAGTGCGAACCGCCGCCGCGATGTAGTTGACGAACTCTCCTTCCGTCGTTCCAACGAACCCCTCGAGACTTGCCAGAACCTTGCGGAAGACATCCTGGACCACATCCCCCGTGCTAAACAGGGCCACCAAGTTGCCGGCATTGGCCCCCATCTCGGCGCGCAGCTCTCGATGCGCAATTCGCTCGACGGTCGGGTAGTGCATCGAGCACAGGGCGTCCAACGCCACTTGATCGCCGCTTCTTGCAGCTGCGAGGATCGGCGGAAAGTCAGAAGAAGTCGTGCTCATGGGGCTATGCAAGGAGGACGCCGCGAGATCCGACAAGCGGACGGTCCCTTTTCAAGAAAACTGCCGAGAGGCGAGAAAGACGCGTGCAGCGGCGACCGGCAAAGTCGACCACCAGTTGATGCCACGACAAGTGTTGGCCAAGCATCGTTCAGTTTGCCGTAAGCGACCATGATTCAATCAGTTGCCTGCGTAAGCCACCGCGTTCTAGAGCGACGTTGCAACGCAGTTCGAAGCTTGACCGCCTCTCTTCGAGAACGCGCGGGGCGCGCGATCTCACGGGCGATTGCCAGAACGAGTCACGTCGCCAGTGAGAAGCCGGCGTAGCGCGCGCACTAGCACGTCGACACAACGCTCTACTAGGATCGCAATCTTGGGATCGTCACGGCCAGTGACAAAGATTGCTGAGACGCCCACCTGGCGAATCCGGCAAAAGGCACGCCAACGCGCCGAAACCGTGGCCAATCTGCGAGGCGGCATTCTCGAGGCACCTGACCGCAACCACGCGAACGCACAGGCCGTTTAGGCTGCCGCTTGCCCCACCTCGAACGCCGCCGCGTCACGCTCCAACTGCCCGGGCACGGCACCCACTGCGAGCACGCGCTGCCGCCAACGGCGACGATCGGTTCGGCAGTCGAGGCCAGCGGACCTGAGGGGGTAACTCGCTCCCTCTTGTTCCATGTGCGCGCTGCTAATTCGCAGCATTCGGAGCCTGCGTCGCCGTGGCCGCCACCGGGTCGCGCCAGCGAATCTCTCACCCCGCGACAAACAGTCAAATCTGCGCGCGTCACATCCGCCCAGGTTCCCACGGTCTTACGGCAGCATCCGCAATCCTTCGGCATGCGATTTCTTGGATTGGTTGCAGCCAACTGCAGGGACGCGACATGGAGGTTCGCAACTTGGTGCCGATGTCCGGCGCCACGTGCAAAGGAGACTTCATGAGTATTCAGTTCCCATTCCAACCATCTTCAAATGGTATCGCGACCGATGGTGAAATCGACTCCGACGGCTTGGTCGATGTTGCATCGGGGCTTGGCGTGCAGCTTGGCACCTCGACCGTCGATTACTTCGACCACAGTCGGCTGTATTCAATCACCCGAGGCTCTCAGATCCCACTTCCTGATACTCAAGGGCCTCGTGTCCCAGGGTCTCGTCTCCGAGGATCGTGGTATCGCGACTACAGCGGCCCGTGGGACTACGACAACCACGCGCAGATTGCGCGCAGCAACGCCGCGGGCGAATGGCTTCACGACATTGTGTCGCACGCCGGTCCAATGGTTGGAGCAGGGCCCTACAGCAAATGGGGCGGCGCGAGCAGTGCATTCAAGCGCACGCGCCCGATCGTGATGGTCTTCCTACACGGGGCCACCAGTGAGCCACGACTTGCGCCCGAGGAACACATTGGCACGATCGAGCACTTCCCTAGGTACTGGGGCTTTGAATTGGTCAAGGCAACCTTAGGCGGCGGGCGCTCCATCCGCTTCCTGAATGGAGATCGAGTTGGCGCCGAACAATGGGAGTCATCGTTTGGCAGTACCGACGACAAGGACCACATCCTGATTCCATCTAGCGGCTCCCGGCGCCGCCCGGCACTCTCCGCAATGGTCACGTATCGGAATGGTTCGATGGCGCTTGCGACACAGGCCGGCCACGCCATCGATCAAGTCTACGATCGGTACACTTCGGTGTTCGGCGATGGCGATGACGCACCGCAGATCGCCTTCGTTGGGCACAGCATGGGTGGCCTGGTGGCGCGTTGCCTGATCACGGCTACCTCTAGCCGCCTTAGTGGTGAGCAACTGACCGCAAGCCAGCGCGAGAAGGCAGTGTTTCTACGGGATCGCACAATTTTCATGGCGACTCTGGCCACGCCGCATGAGGGATCCCCAGTTGCCGACAAGGTGAAGAGCATCGCCCAGAAACTGAAGAGTGATCGGCCGCCATGGTTGAAGTCGCTCAGTAGCGCGTTCGGCCTTGGGGACTTGCGGCAGCCGCTGCGCGCTTTCGGCTTGGATCGCGATGCGGTGCGAGACTGCAGCCGAAGTTCGTTGCGTAGTTGGAACCGTGGGCCCCTGCACCCAAAGCTGGGCGCACGTTCCGATGGCTCGCTGGTTCCGGTCTATGCGATTTCGGGGCGATCCCCTGGTGGTGGCTACTTTGACAACCCGAACCTTGTCGAGATCAACCCAGTCAATCTCGCCCTAAAGAAGGAGGCATTCAACGCGTTGGGGCTCGTACTGATTGACGAGGCGCTGCACAGGTTGCCTGGGCGTTCCAGTGGTTGGGGAAGCCCAGGTCGTGGCACCCATGATCTCGACTACGTCGAGCAAACTAACAGAGCCGACATCGCACCGCTACGAACTGCTGGCATGAAGGCGCTACTCAAGTATTCGGGCAAGCTATCGGGCTACCCCGTTGCAGCAGGCGCTACGCAGGTTGTTGCAACAGCGTTTGAGCTGTTCATGGAACACGTGCCTGTCTACCTCCGCCAGCCTTGGGAAGGCACTCCCATCGGCGATATCGCCAAGTGCCTTCACGACACGGCACGCCTGGGCTGTGAAGCAGTGATGGAGATCTTCAAGATGGCCTGGAATATGACCGCCAAGGCAGCAGCAAAAGCGGCAGAGGCGGCTGGGTATGTAGGCAAGGAAATCAGCAAGGCACTGAAGAGCGTCTACGATCTATCCACCAAGGCTATCGGCAAGATCCTCCGCCAGATTGGTCAGTCGTGGGTTCAAGTCGCGACTGCTCTGCGGCGCGGGCTCCTGATGGGCCTTGACGCAGTAGCCAAACTGCTCGCCGAGATCGACGCGTCCTGGACATCGGTATTCAAGGCATTGAAGGGCGCATTCAGCAATTCTATTGGTCGTTTGGCCAAGGCTCTAAGTAGAGCCGGCGCCACGGTCCTAGACGTTGCAAAGGCTCTGAAGGATGCGCTCAGCGCAAGCTTGTCGACGATCGTGAAGGCCTTGAAGTCGGCGAGCTTCGGCACCTTTGACATAGCCGGGGCACTGCGTTCCATGGGGCACACGGCGCTTGAAGTTGCCAAAGCTCTGAAGCACGCGATCAATGCAAGCTTGTTGACAATCGTCAAGGCATTGAAGTCGGCGGGCTTCGGGATCCTTGACGTGGCCCGGGCGGTGCGCGCCTTGCACCACACGGCGTTCGACGTTGCCAAGGCGATGATGTCCGCAGGCTTCTCGATTGGCGCAATCGCGGCTGCGGTGAAATCAGCCTTCAATCTCTCGGTTGTGGCGCTGATCTCACTCCTGACGAGTCTAGGCATCTCTCTGAGCCAGGCCACGCGTATCGCGAATCGATGACGCTTCTACCCGTCCAGCAGCTCTTCGAGTTCTGTTGCGAGCAGCCGCGCGATCAATGCGCGCGGCCACGGGTGGTCATCGAGAACCGAGCGAAGCAGATCGTGCAGCGCCTGGGCGCGCTCGATCTGGCCCGTACCGGCATGAGCGAGAGCCAACCATGCGAGCAGGGTTGGCTCGTTGGCGATGGGGTCGGCGGCTTGCTCAAGTTGGCGGAGCGTGTCGAGCGCTTCATTGGGATCACCGGCCCTCAAACGAACGACGGCCGAGAGCCTGAGCAGCGAGCGATCCGACGGGTCAGTGGCGAGGTCGCGCGCCATCTGCGCAAGCATCATCGACGCATCACGAAGCTCTGTTGTGATGTGGCCACATGCCAAGACACGCTCTGCATAGCGGCCAATGATGAGCGCCGCGGAATCGGACGCGTGCAGGATGCGTGCCGCAAGGCTTCTCTCCCTAGTCGACAGTTCTGTGTGTGCGATTCCCTCGGAATCGGTCAGGTTTCGCCTCGCTCCACTGACACTGCCTGCAGCGACCTGCTTGGCGGTCCAGGTCCATGCGCGGTCGAACTCGGGGTCATCGATGCGGCGGCACTCGAAACGCAGTTGACGCGCCCCCGGACCGGAGTCCTGCGACTTCGTGGCTGCCAACAGGGCGCTAGCCTTCCTAGACTCTCCTTGTCGCCACAGACAAAGTGCCATGGTCAAACGGGCAACCGTGTTGTCTGGGTGATCGTCGAGATAGCGGTCGAGCAAGATCACCGCAGATTCCAAGTCGCCAAGTCGGTAGAGGGCCAGTGCATGCTCACTGGTAAATCGGTTGTTTGCACCTTGTTGGTGCTGGCCGATCGCGAACTCATACCAAGCACGCGGCAAGAACGGAATGAACGCGGAGCGAGTCGGGTGGATCGCGGAATCCTCGTCGGCGAAGACGAGGAGACTTACCGTCATCCGCGTGACCGCGGAAGTATCGAACCTATCGCGCGGCACAACCCCAGTGCGGGCCATCGCCTTGAGAATCGACCGCCTGCCACTCGAAGCAAGCGTTTCGGCAATGGAGTCGTCGGGGTCGGGAGGCGAACTGGACGCGAGAACATCGAGCGCTCCCCCGTCGAGGACGTGCACCCTGCCGGAGCTTTCGCCAACGGTAAGCCAGCGTCCGGACGCTTCGAACGAGGCCCAGGTCACGTTCGTCGGGAACGTTACAGTCAGCATGGCCGTGCGGGTCTCGCGATCCACCAAACTGACAGTCTCCCCCAGGCACTCAACGTCCATCATTTCCAAAGGATGGGCCGCTTGCTGCGTGGTCGGCGTTTCGCGGTCACGGGATACAACATCCCAAGCACTGATCACATCGCTGCAAGCATCCCAGATGGCACGGCATCGATCGGTCGCAATAGTCCATTGGCCGTTTGGGATCATGCCAACGGTTCGAATCGGAGCATTGTCGATCTGCGACGACAACCCGCTGCCGGCCGCATGCAACCGGAATCGACGCGTGTTGTCAGACCCGATTGCATAGAAGCCTCCGGGGGCCGAGGCGAATGCGCACACGGGTTCTTGCAGGCCATCGAATCGTGCAACATTCTCAAGCCGCAGGTCAAGGCGTTCGGCGCGGCCCGACCTACGGCCAATCATGACGTGCATGTCGTCAGAGGCCCAGGCCACCGCCGTCACTTCGACCGAGCCAAGGTCCTGCCTACCGAAGCGAACGTTGGCGTCGACATCCCAAGTTTCGATTCGCCAATGACGAGGCTCGCGCACGTTGCGCAATACCAGCGCCAACTTTCGCGTGTCACCCGACCAAGCTGCTCGTTCAATGAACGCGTCAGGGAATACATGTCGCCAGTCGGGCTGTCCGGGCTCGCGGATTGCTTGCGCCTTCTGCCCGCCGCTCCCGGGGGCCGCAACGACACGCAAGCTACGCGCACCATTCGCCGACACCGCCATGACACCCTGTGGTGGATCACTAGCCTCGGCCGTCTCGGGACGCACAACGACAAATCCACCGTCAAGCCGGCGCGCATGAAAGCGCCACGGCCAGCGACGATGCTTCACGGGCACCTCGTTCAACAGCTTGCGCGCAGCACGCAAATCACCGGCATCGACCAGCCGACCAACCTCGGCAGAAACCCATGCAAACGCATTGGGCCCAATCCCCCGACCAGCGGCGGTCCACGCCCATGCGCTAGTGCCTGCCAGTGCCACACTCATAAGCAACCCGATTGCCATTCCTGGACGGTGAGCAACAAAGCGCTGGATGCGGGTTGTGTAGGCCAGGTGGAACCGTTCGATCTGACCACCGTCACGAACCGCCTCGAGATCCGAGAGCAACGCAGTGGCATTCGGATAACGATCCTCTCGCTCAACCGACAGACCGCGCATGATGACGTCCGAGAGGCCAGCAGGCAGGTCCGGGACGATATCGCTCAATCGCTTGGGCTTGCCCAGCCGCAGAGCCCTTCGGTACGCGGCTGCATCGCATCCGTCGTAAGGGAGATGCCCGGCAACTGCCTGATACATAGTGACGCACAAAGCAAACACATCCGCTTCGAGACCAATGGGTTGACCATCGGCATACGCCTGTTCCGGCGCCATGTAGCCGACGGTGCCAAACCGGTCGCCAGGCTGTGTCAAGGTGACATCTGCGTGCTCATTGAGATCACGCGCCAAGCCAAGGTCCATCACCGTGACGCGATCGTCATCACCAATCATTACGTTACTTGGTTTGAAGTCGCGATGGGCGATCGATTGCTCGTGCGCGTAGGCAATCGCGCCTGCGAAATCAATGCCAACGCGCAACATGCGAGCAACCCAAACGTGGTCCGGTGCAACTCCAGACCGGCGACGCTCGCGCAGCATCGTCGCGAGCGTCACTCCGGCCAACCAGGGCATGACAAAGTGCGGTCGATTTTGGTGCGATCCAAACGAGTGAATTGGGCAGATCCCTCGATGGTCCAGGCGGGCAATGATTTGCGTTTCACGCTCGAAGCGCCGCAGCGCTACTGGCGAATACCGCGCGTGGGGATGGATCACTTTGATCGCGACGGTGCGTCCGAGCCGCTCATCGATGGCCCTAAGGACAACACCTTGTCCGCCGCGTGCGACGAATTGCTTGATGAGCAAGTCACCGATGCGCTCGCCAATGCGAATGCCTGCGAGGGTCTCGGTTTCGGAATCGAAATCGCCTCGATGCAGCCGAGTCCATTCCTGTTCAAGGACCTTCTCGTAGCCCGGAAACAGAACTTGGTAGTCGCCGATCGAACGATCCCGCTCCTTGAGTTGATCGCGACGCACCAGATCGAGGAACGCAGCTATCACTAGGTCAGCAAGATGCGAACGACTCTCTTCAGCCTCTTGTCTGGTTGCTTGCGTCATGTCTCGGTCAGGGTAGGATCGCGTCCCAAGGGAAGGCGGACCGGATGGTCACGCATCCTACCATTGCCCTGCTTTCGACCAATGACCACTGAATCGAACGAATCGCAAGCAAGCGAGCTCGGCTGCACATCGATTCATGTTCGTCGCGCCCGTGAAGGTGATGACGAAGCGATTCGCTGGCTGGTCGATCGATTCACGCCAGCGCTAATGGCTTCCGCGCGCTACCGTCTCGGCAATCACCTTAGGCGCCACTACGAACCCGAGGACTTGGTTCAGGATGTTTGGTGTGTAGCACTCACACGACTGCACGAGCTTGTGCCGCGCGAATCTCGGTATACGCCGGTTCTGCTGCGCTTCTTGGCATCGATCATGTGGCGGGCTCATGCAAACCTGCTTCGGAAGCACGTCAGAGGAAAGCCTCTGCTCGTCGAGAGAAACGTAACCGGGTCGCAAATCCTTGATCGCATATCAGCGTCGAACACAGGAGTCGTGGAGCGCGCGGTGCGAAGCGAGCAAACGACGCGACTACTCCAAGCTCTCGACCGGCTGAAGCCAACCTCACGAACGATCGTTATTCTCCGTGGCTTGGAACAGGTCCCAAACCACGAAGCTGCGGTGCTATTAGGTGAACCAGAAAAAACGGTCGCCGCCCGCTACCAGCGTGCGCTTGCGCAACTGCGCGAACTCGTCCCTGGATCTTTGATGGAAGACCTGCCTGGAGATTGAGATGACAGACAAGGGAAACAAAGGCTGCAACTACGAGGGGACTCCGGTTCCGCATGGAGACAAAGTGTGTTCCAAGGAGACCAATACCTTGCACGAATGCATCAACGGCACGCTCAAGGATACTGGCGTGCCCTGCCCACCATCCGGCACGGGAGACGACGGAGAAAAGGGCAACGGCTAAGGCTGATTAGCGGCGAGATCATCCAAGCACGCGGGCGATGGCATCGCCCGTGGATCGCGGCAATTCGCCGCAATGCTCCATACATGCATTGGCGCTCGGATCCGTCCCTCGTGATTCACGTCACACCAGCGCCCCCAGCCAGACCACTGCCTGCGGCCAGGCCCCTTGCAGCCCGATACGATCACGCAAGGATCACCGCCAAGACGAACGCGACTCCCGCAATCCACACAGTCGTCAAACCACCGGCCAACAATGGCCGCACACCGGCGCGCACGACCTCGCGCAGCGAACTCTTCAACCCGAGCGAAGCCATTGCAAGGGTCATGGCGAACGTGCACAGCTGGCGCAACCCGTCAGCGAGCGCTTCGGGCACCAACCCAGCGGCATCCATCACCGCGACCGCAGCAAACCCGAGCACGAACCACGGCACGATGATGCGTCGCGAACCGCCCGCCATCGTGCGACGCGCTACGACGCCGCCGAGCAACAAGCCGAGTGGCAACAGGTGTGCGACGCGCACCAGCTTGATGATGCTCGCGGATTCGCCGCATGCTTCGCCGCGCGCGTAGCCAGCGGCCACGGCTTGTGCAACTTCGTGAATCGAACCCCCGACCCAGAAGCCATAGACATCTGCCTCGAGCTGCAACCAGGAGCCGATCATGGGCAACGCCAGCATGGTCACCGTACCAAACAAGGTCACCATGGTCAGCGCTTGGGTGACTTCGCGATCCTTCGCCTTCAATACCGAGTCTGCAGCAGCGATGGCGGCAGCACCACAGATCGCGTGGCCGGATGCAAGCAGCCACGCGAGGTTTGGCGACAAGCCGAGGCGGCGGCTGATCCAGTAGCCAAACAGCAGCGTCGTGGTGACGATCGCGGTGACGGCAAGCAAGCCACTGGCACCAACTGCAGCGACTTGTGGCAAGCCAATGCGCAGACCGAGCAGCACGATCGCGAACCGCAGCACGGGACGGCAGGCGAAGTCGAGACCTGGCAGAGCCGCGCTCGGCATGGGGCGAAGCTGGGCTAGCGCGAGGCCCAGCAACAGCGACACGACCATCGATCCCGCGACGATGCCGAACGTCGCGAGCAGTGGTGTCAGCAGCGTGGCCATGACCGCGACTCCCGCGGCCAGCAGCAAACCCGGCAGCAGATGGGCACGCGGACTCGGGCCGCCAGTTACCTGGCCATCCTGGGACCGCCCCCCACTCGTGGGGACAGGCACGCCAACCGGCAGGATGGAAGGTTCGATGCGGGCAACGGTGATCATCAGGTGCGGCAGCATCGACTTGTTCTGCCCATCGGTCCAATTGAACGTTTCGCCATGTATGATCTGCTCAGCTGATGATTCACCAAACCGCATGATCACCCTTCGCCAGCTTGAGATCTTCGTCGCGGTCGCCAACCGCGAGCACGTCACCGCGGCGGCAAACGCCGTGCACTTATCACAATCAGCTGTCAGCACAGCACTTGCCGAGCTAGCTGACCGGCTCGGCGGGCCGCTGTTCGAACGGGTCGGCCGCCGCATCGTCTGTAACGACCGCGGTCGCAAGCTGGCTGAAGACGCCACCGACCTACTGTTGCGCGCGTCCGACCTCGTGCAGCACTACAACCACGGCGAGATCCTCAAGGGCAGCCTGCGCATCGGGGCAAGCTCGACGATCGGCACCTACCTGCTGCCGGAACTGATCGGCACATTCGTGGCGGCGCACCCCGAAGTCGACATCAACCTCGAGATCGGCAACACCGAGGCGATCGAGGACCAACTGCGGTCGCAGCAGCTCGACCTGGCGTTTATCGAGGGGCCTTCGCACCACCCCCAGATCGCCGCTACCCCTTGGCGAACGGACGAACTGCTGGTGTTCGCCGCTTCGGACCACAAGCTCGCCAAGCGGCGGCAGTTGTCAGTCGACGATTTGACGGCCGAACGGTGGATCATGCGCGAGCCCGGTTCGGGAACCCGTTCGGTCTTCGAAGATGCTCTGCGCAGTCACGACGTGCAGCTGCACGCGGCCCTGACGTTTGGCAGCAGCGAAGCGGTCAAGCAGGGCGTTCGCACCGGGCTCGGGTTGGGCTGTCTGTCCGAGCTCGCGGTGCGGCGCGAGGTTGCGTCAGGTGACTTCGTGGCGCTCAAGGTGAAGGGACTCGACCTGCAGCGGCGGCTGTGGCGTATCGCCAGGGAAGCGGGCTACCAGAGCAAGTTGCAGCGGGCCTGCATCGAGCACATGGCACCCACCGGGCGCGCGTCGAAATCACGCAGGAAGCCGCGCTGACGGCGGTAGCTCAGTAGTTTTCGCCGGCTCGCTGCGTACGATTGTTGCCCTTAGGTTCCAATATGTCTCAAGCTCCCAGCCACGATTCCACTCTCGCCCAAGACGTTGCCGGCTTCTGCCAGCAGCAGGTCCCAGACGCCCAACAAAGCCGTGCGAGTTTCCCCAACTCGGATCTTTGGGCGGCCGTCGCCAAGACCGGAACGGGCCTCTGGCTCGACACCGGCGACGTTGAGGCGGCGCGAGCATTGTGGACGCAGGAGTTCGTCGCGCTGACGACCAACAACAGCCTGCTCAACAACGAAGTGCAGAAGGGCATCTACGACAAGCTGGTGCCCGGCACGGCGAAGCTGCTGAAGGACAAGGGCGTCACTGGCAACGACGTCGTGCAAGAGGTCGCGTTCGTGCTCAACGCGGTGCACGGCCTGAAACTGGTGCGCACGTTTGATGCCGACGTCTCGGTCGAGCTGCACACGGCGATCAGCAACGACGCCGAAGCGAGCTACCAATACGGCAAACGATTCCACGCGATCTGCCCCGACCGCTTCATCGTCAAGGTGCCGCTGACGCCAGCGGGCTTGCTCGCGGCGCGCCGCTTGTCCGATGACGGCATTCGCTTGAACTTCACGCTCGGCTTCTCCGCGCGCCAGAACTTGCTGATCGCATCGCTGGCGAAGCCGACCTGGGTCAACGTGTTCATGGGCCGCATCGGCGCGTTCATCGCCGACAACAAGCTCGGCGACGGCAAGAACGCTGGCGAGAAGGCGACGCTCGCCAGCCAACGCGCGCTGCGCAAGTTGCGTGACAGCGGTGGCCCGGACGTTCGCCAGATCGGTGCTTCGATCCGCAACGGCGAGCAAGTCAACGACCTGCTTGGCCTCGACGTGTTCACAATCCCGACGGGCGCCGCCAAGGGCTTCGTCGACCTCAACCCGGCGGCCGACACGATCGTCGACAAGACCGGCAACGATCCAGCCGTGAACTTTGCCGCCGGCATCGATGCGGATGCCGAAGGTCTCAACTGCTTCTGGGATGTCGGCGCGAAGTTCGAGAGGGCGGTCGCTGCGGCCGCCGCACTCGATGCAAACTCGGCTTCGGCAGCAGATGTACTGGCGACGCTGGCCAACAACGGGGCTGGCGACTTGTTCCCGCAATACTCGACCGACGAAGCAGCGAAGATCAGTAGCGATGGCAAGATCCCGGTGCACGCCGCGTGGCAAGAACGCGTCAAGGCGGGTTCGGCGAGCTGGGATGGTACGCTGACCGCCGCAGCACTCGCGAGCTTCACCAAGGACCAGAACGCGCTCGACGCCCGCATCAGCGGGTTGCTGTAGGGCAGCGGGTTCGGCCCGATGGCGCGATGGCCCGATGGCGCGATGCGCTTGGGCCGCGAAACATGGCCCCCGACACCAGCACCGCCTCCGACACCGGCTGAGCCTATCGTGAGAACAGTTGCGAACGGATCTGCGGCGAGACGGTCGGCTTCCGACCAGCGCGCAGCATGACGCCTAGCAAGCGGTCGTCGCAACTGTTCGTAGCACAACTGTTCGCAGCGCAACTCCTCGCAGCAAGGCCACGTGCGAATCAACTAGACGCGCGCGAAACGGCGTTGCGACGCGAACCGATACAACGACCGCCACCGCCATCAAGCAACGCGTGCGGGTTCGCGGTCAGCGAACGACCCCGCCCAGTGTTGGCCCGACCTGCAGCGCACCACCGTCCCAGACCAGCGGGTGCAACCAAAACTCGAGGCCCTGCATCGCCTGACTCAGCGAGGCGGTCTGAATCGTGAACGTCCCGAACCCCGGCCAGCCAGGTAGCGGCGCACTTGTCACCCCCCATGGAGACAACGGGGATGCTGATCCGAGGGTTCGCATGGGGTATCGAGCTTAGCGAGCACCCCCAGTGGC
>CAXBFC010000004.1:0-45308 GCA_963974725.1 uncultured bacterium
CGTGGACATAGCGCGAACCCAACTCACACTGCGTGACCTTGCCGACCGCGACCGTGCAGTTCGGATCGGGCAACTCTTGGATCGGCCGGCCAAACGAGGTCTGCCAACTGGACCCGCCCGACGAGAGATCCTCACCAGTGAGCTGCACGTGGTATTTGCCAGCAGTCAACCGAGCAAACCGGTAGCTGCCATCAGCGTCGACCAGCGTGGTCCGGGCGAAGCCATCGCCGCGCGTCACGGCCACCAGCGAGCCCGCGGCGGAGCGGCCATCGCCGCGCAACACATACCCGTTGATGCTGCCACCCTGGTTGAGTTGCAAACGCAACGAATCCGGCGCCTCGGTGACATCGGCAACCGTCAATTCGTCGGTCATCGTCGCGGCGAAGCCCTCGCGGTGCGCGCGCACGAAGAACGACTCCTTACCGCGCACGGTCAATTGGAAGGCGCCATCCGCATCGGTTTCAATGCGGTCGACAACCGCCGGATCCAGCCATACCGGAAAGCCGTCGACAGTCATCTTCCTCGCCGGGCGGCGATGGATCGCGACAACTGCTCCGACGACCGGCTTGCCATCGGCATCGAAGACGTGCCCCATCACCATCGGGCTAGCCGTCAACGTCACCTTCACCCCGTTCTTCGCTTGAGCTGGCTCGTAGGGACCAAAGCTTTGCACTTCGTGGCCGCGGGTCCGCACTTCGAGCATGAAGCGCTGGATGGGCAGGATCACGCCAGCAACCGAACCATCCGCGGCAACCTCGTAGTCGCCCGAAATGAGGTCAACGGCTCGCTTGCGGCCAATGCCGAGGAAGCCGTTGCTCGCAACAGTGTGCAGGCGAACCTTCGCCGTCGCGATGGCGCGAGCGGCACTGCTGGCAACCGTCAGCGGCAACGCAACTGGCTTGGCAAACCGGATCGTGACGGACTGCCCCAAGAATGCGGACTCGTGCACCACGGGCGCATAGCGACTGTCCGGCACTGAAACGGTGACGTCGACTTCGCGACCGGCATTGTGGAACCCACAGCGGGCGCGGCCATCGTTGTCGGTGTAGTCCGAACTATTGCCGCGACTCGACTGCATGTTGACGTAGGCGAATGGCACTGGCTTGCCGTCTGGATCTTCGACGATCACGGTGACAATGTCCTTCGCCTCGAAGCTCGCTCGCAACGTTAGCGCGACCGGCGTCGCCGAGCCGGCCACGACCTCGACACGCTGCTTGCCCGCCAGCTCGTCGACGAACGTGCTGCCGACCAGATAGGTGCCTCGCACCTCGTTGGATCCAGGTAGCACGCCATCGAGGCGGAAGTTGCCGGATGCATCGGTCTTGGCCGAAGCTCGGCCGACGGGGTCTTGAGAACCCATCGTGACCATCAGCACGTTGCTAGTGCGGGCCTTGCCTTCGTTGCGACCACTGACAGAAACGCGGGCGCCAACGACCGGCGCGCCGTCGACATCGACAACCTGACCGGTGATGGAGCCACCGGCTTCGAGCTCAATGGTACCAAGCTCAATCGCATCGCCATCACCATCCAGCATCGCAGCAGGAACAGCTCGCTGCACGTTTGCGAACACCTCGTGTCGGGCCGTCAACGACAACGGTGCTCCAAACTTCTTGCGGTTGCCGTCGGGTTGCAAGACGGGCACTTCGAGGCGTCCCTCGTCGTCGGAAAGGTATTCCTCGTGATCGGTGGCCTCCGGGGCATACCCTTCGACCAACGTGACACGCACACCGGCGACGCCGATGCCATCGCGGTCGACGAAGCGAACCTTGACGCTCGCCTGCCAAGGCTGCTTGCCGGCGACCGCGTCACCTTGGTTGTCTGCCACCACGGGTGCTTCGCTGCGCACGATCGCGGGGTCAGGAGTCTCGGCAACCGCCGCAACCACCGGCGCCTGTTGCACGACCGGGTTGATCGTCAGCGACGCCCCGATGTCCTCCCACATCCAGAACAAGACAACCGCACTGACTGCGGCGACACCAACCATCCATGCACTCTTCATCACTACGGCTCCTTTTAGAATCGAAAGGAACGATGAGCGCGCGCGGTCGGCGGCGAGCGCCGGCACCGAGGCTGCCGCGGCAACCTCTGACACCGACTGGAACCCGGCCAACGGCAGCAGCGCCGTGCACCAGGCACGCCGATCGCCGCTCTCCTCCGCATCCAACTTCTCGCGCAGCAACTGCAGACCCTGACTGACCTGCCAACGCACGGTGCCCGCGGGAGTATCGCTTCGCCGAGCAATCTCGGCTGCTGACAATCCCTCGTAGTAGCGCAGCAATACAACGCTGCGATACGGCTCCGATAGCGCCAACACGGCGGCCACGACCCGCTGTTGCCCCTCGGCCTTCTGGACCACTTCGGCCACCGAAGTGGCCATCGAGTCGCCAGCACCGGCCGCCCGTTCATGGCGCGCACGCGTCTTGCGATTGCGCCTCGAATTGGTGGCGAAGTTGCGGAGAACCCGTTCCAGCCAAGGGCGCAGCGGGCGGTCGGTGGACGGCTGCTCACGCAGCGCCGCAATCCACGTCTCCTGCACCACATCGTCGGCAGTGGCCGCATCGGCAACCAGTTGCCGCGCGAGGGACCGGGCCCATCCTGAATGCTGCAGGAGCTGATCCGCCGAAAATGCTGGGGTGCTACTCATCGTTCCCAGTGCTCACACCCGCCAGGGGCCGAGTGTTGGGTGGTAGCTCGGTTTTTTTTGCAGCGGCAGCATGGGCGAGGCATCTAACAGTAAATGTCGTCGCACGGGCCCGATCCGGCAAGGTCTATCGAACGGGCACAGCCCCCGGCCCAGATTTGCTCGATTGGCCAGTAATTCGTAGCCCGGCAATCCGCTTTGTTGAGCAGACATGCTCACTCGCACCCCCCTCATCCTCCTGTCCGCACTCGCCGTGGCCCTCGCCGGGCAGCCACTGCTTGCGCAAGATCAACTCGTCAAACAAGCTCTGAAGAAGATCGCCTCCGTCGAAGCGGCCATGCCAACGCTGGCCGCGGGCGACATCCGGGGAGCCAATCGCTTGCTCGCCGATCTCAAGTGGGCCAACAAGCGCCTGAACGCGGCCTACAAGAAGAACACTTCGTTCTGGAAGGACGCGTCGAAACGACTGGCCGCGGCGGACAAGAGCATCCGCGCGACGGCTTCCGCGTCGCCAACCGGCAAGCCCACAGGAACCCAGCCAGCCCCCACCAGTGGCGGCGCGCCCATTCCGACGAAGCCAGCCAGTGGCTCCGCCAATGGAGCAACCGGTGCCAAGGCCGCCAGCGGCCCGGTCATCGGGGAGCAGTTCGCCAAGCTGCAGCAGCTGCACAAGGAAGTGAAGAACGGCTTCCACAACCTGAACCTGCTCAACAAGACGTTCATGGGCGATGCCTATCGGGTTGGCTCGACGGCCAAGGAAGTGCGCAAGCTGCAAGCGCGGCTCGCCGAGTTCCCGAGCGACGACAAGAACGTCAAGATCGTCGCGGCGGGTTTGCAGAAGTTCGCCGGACAATTCGCGCAGTGGCAAGCCGAGTACAAGGCCGACCAAGCTGCAGCGCCCGCCCTGACGGCGCAACTCGACGCGATCTCCGCGAAGTATGGCGCCAAGAACATGCCGGGCGCGATCTTCGCACCGTTCGAGCAAGACAAGCTGCGCATCTGGGCGTCGCGCACCAAGGAACTGCAAGCGCAGTTGCCGGCTGACATTGCCGTTGTGCAAAAGGCCACTGACAACGCCATCCTTGGCAAGCGCGCGAAGAGCATGTTGCACTGGGTCGGCCGCAGCGTTCCGAATCGCCTCAGCGACCAAATCAGCCAAGTCCAGCAAGTGTGCGACAGCGCCGTGAACCAATCGCTAGCCACCGCGAAGAGCATTCGCGACATCAAGCCCGACGACGATCACGCCATCGTCAACCGCGTGCTGACCGAAGGAGCGCTCGAGCGCAGCATGAAGTCGCTGCAGGATGGCATGGAAGCAGTCGACATGGCCGCGACGCTCGACCTTGGGCTGCAAATCAAGGATGGCCCCGATCGAGCCGCGCAGCACAAGCAGTTCGAAGACACCATCGTCGTTCTGCGGCAACTCGCAAAGGCGTCGCTGGCGAAGGTTCGCATGCCGAAGCCAGTGAAGCTCGATGCCGAGCAGATCGCAAAGCTAACCAAGATCGCGACGGACACCTTGGCCCGCAAGAAGTACGGCACGCACGAGATCCTGCAACTCATCGTCACGACCAAGCTGGCTCGCAAGGAGAAGACCGAAGGCGACATTCGCGGCACGGTCACCGGCGCAACCATCACGTCCTACCACTACGTCTGGGACGAGTATCGCGTCGTCACCGCCGAAAAGGTCGGCGACGAAGTGTGGATCTACCACAACCTGCTGAAGTTCTACCACTCGTCAGATTCCGTCACGCCTCAAGGCCAATGGATCCTGAGTCGCCGTTTCCAATCGACGCAGATCCTGCCTGAGAACCTGCCGAAGAACCTGAACAAGTAGCCGCGACCAACGCGGCGGAACAGCTGCGATCAGCGCGGCTGGTATTCGCGCTTCTTGAGCTTGGCCAGCAACGGCTGGTCGCGCTCGGTCACCAGGTTGACCACAACCCCCTTGCGACCAGCGCGCGCCGTGCGACCGACGCGGTGCAAGTAGTTATCGACGTCCTTCGGCAAGTGCACGTTGACGACGCGATCGATGCGCTCGATGTCGAGACCGCGGCCCCCGAGGTCCGTGGTCAGTAGCAGCGACACGTCACCATCGCGGAAGCTCGCCAGGTTGCGGCGGCGCTCGGCGCGATCCATCTCGCCCATGTAGCGAACAAACTCGACGCCGGCTTCCTCAAGCCACTCGGCAACGACTTCACATTGCGCGCGCGTGTTGGCGAACAGCACCGTGCCCGAATCTTGCTTCTCGCGCAGCACCTTGCGCAGCACGTCCATGCGACGGCCATGCTCGACCTTGCGGTTATCGGTGCGCAGCGTGCGCACGACCTTGTGGCTGCCGTGCGTTTCGATCTGCAACGGCTTCTCACCGAAGACATCCTTGACGACTGCGCGCAACGTTTCCGGCATGGTCGCCGAGAACATCACCAGTTGGGTGGTCGCCGGGCAATCGCGCGCGACCTTGGAAGCAACCGGCAGGAAGCCTTGGTCCAGCAACTGATCCGCTTCGTCAAACACCAACATGCGGACATCGTCGAGTCGCACCCGCTTGTCACTGAGCAGCTTTTGCAAACGCCCAGGAGTCGCGACCAGGATCTCAAAGTCCGTGTTGACGTTCTGCCTGGCCACCGGCTTGCCGGTGCCACTGATGGCATAGCGCACGCGCAAGCGCGTGCCGTGGGTCAATCCCTTGAAGACGCGCCCGACTTGCTCGCCCAACTCACGACCCGGCACCAGCACGATACCGCGCGGCCGACTCGCCTCCGACACCGGCGCCTCGGCCGATTCGAGTTCCTTGATTAGGTGCAGCATCGGCAGCACATACGCGAGGGTCTTGCCGCTACCAGTCTCGGCAACGCCAACCATCGAGCGCTTCTTCAAGAGCTCGGGAATCGCGCGCGCCTGGATATCCGTCGGGCTGGTCAGCTCCTGTTCGGCAAGGCTGGCTTTGAGGGACGGAAGAAGCGGATAATCGGAGAAGGACGGCAAGGGACTCGGGGCGGCAGGTGCGATCGGGAAAACTTGGGGGCGAACAGGATACGCGCATCCATTGGCCAAAAAGACACAATCATGGACCTAGTTCACCCAAGCCCCGTAAACAGTCGGCCATGAAGCGAGGAGCCCACCTGATCGTGCTGGCCAGTTTGATGCTGCCAGCAGTCGCCCAGCAGCCGCCACGCGAACCCCAAGAGCCGCAAGGCAAGCCGGCCGCTGGCGCGTCCAAGGCGCCACTAGCTCGCGAGCAGGCCGAGCTAGCGCTAGGCCAACGACTCGATGGCAGCGTCGTCGTGGTCGACCTCGATGGCAAGCCGTGCAAGCTGCAGGACCTGTTGGGCAAAGTGACGGTGCTCAACTTCCATGCAACGCAATCGAAGAGCCAACGCGAGGCCGACGCTCACTTTGCGACGCTGCAGGACGACTACCAACAACACGACGTCGCGTTCCTTCACATCAACAGCAACGCCACCGAGATCGGTTTGCGGGCTCAGCGGCCCGCCGCGAACCAGGCTGGGGACAAGGCTGGCAGCCCGAAACCCTACGCGCGAATCCGCCACTACCTGCGCAAACACAAGCTGCCATTTCGGGTGTTTGCCGACCATCACAACCGACTTGCCGATGCGTTGGGCGCACTGACGACACCGCATGTGTTTGTCTTCGCTGGTGACGGCACGCTCGTGTATCGCGGTCCCGCCATCCACGCCGAGCACAAGTACCTCAGTGACGTTCTCGCCAAGCTGGTCGCCGGCGCCAAGGTCAAGCCATTGGAAGCCCTCCCGCTCGGCAACGCGATCTCGCGCGTCAAGGCCCCGACCAAGGCGCTGAGCCCCACGGTTGTGGTCGACGATGCGTTGTTGGCGCACAAGACCGCGCTGCGCGAAGGCAAGCTGCTTCTCTACAACTTCACTGCATTCAACTGCATGTCGTGCCGGGTCATGGAGAGCACGGTGTTCCAAGAACCAGCCTCGCGCGAATTGATGGGCATGCACCTCGTCGAAGCCCGCCTGCACACCGACACGCAGAGCACGATGAGCAAGCAGCAGTTCGCCAACAACCGCAAGCTGCAGATGGACCTGACGGCCATGCGCAACAACCCGATGTACGTCGTCGTCAACCCAGCAACGGGTGAGAAGCTGGGCACTTTCAAGCTCTCCGGAGACTTCGGCACCTGGGGCACGAAGTGGCGTACGTTCGTGACGGAAGTCGCGACCAAAGCCGGCCGCATTGCGAAGTAGCTGCGGCCTTCTCGGCAGGATCTCGCGCATGCCAATTCACGGTGCGAACCATTAGGCTCGCATCGTCGTGTTCATCGAGAACCTCAGCACCAACCCGCACTTCTTCGTCTACGTCGTCGTCACGATGGTGTTCAGCGTCGTGCTTCACGAACTGGCTCACGGCTGGGCTGCGATCTGGCAGGGAGACCGGACGCCGATCCTCACCGGGCACATGACGATCGACCCGCGGGTGCACATGGGCGCCATGTCGCTGATCATGCTGGCGTTGATGGGCATCTGCTTTGGCGCCATGCCAGTCGACCCGTCCCGATTTCGCAGCCGCTACGGCGATGCGCTCGTTGCTGCCGCCGGGCCGCTGATGAACCTGGCACTCGCGTTCGTAGCGCTCACGGCTCGCGGCATCTGGCAGGTCTCGGCAGGTGATCCGAACACGATTTCGGTCGAAGGCGGCAACGTGATGCAGTTCCTGTGGATCTTCGGCGTCAGCAACGTCGCGCTATTCCTGTTCAACCTGCTGCCGATCCCGCCGCTGGACGGCTCCGCGGTGCTGGCCAACTTCAACAAGCGCTACGCTCGGCTGATTCGCAGCGTCCAGAACCCTGCGGTGTTCTTGGTGGCGTTCTTCGTCGCCTACCTGATCCTGACGTCGGACGACTACCACCTCTACAAACTGGCGGGCAACCTCGCGCGTTCGTATGTGGAATGGCTGATTTTGACCCTGATGTAGGGGGATGCGCGAGCCGCGCAATCTGACCCGCCGCGCCCCCACCCATTCGGGGCAGCCCTCGCATTCAGGCCGCGCGCCGCTACGCTGTTCGCGCCGAAACCCGCGATGACCGACCTCAATCACGAAATCCAACGCCGCCGCACGTTTGCGATCATCTCGCACCCGGACGCCGGCAAGACGACGCTGACCGAAAAGCTGCTGCTCTACGGCGGCGCGATCCGTTCTGCCGGTTCGGTCAAGGCCCGCCGTGGCGGCCAAAGTGCGACGTCCGACTGGATGGACATCGAGAAGAAGCGTGGTATCTCGATCAGCAGCTCCGCACTGCAGTTCGAATACGAGGGCTACTGCATCAACCTGCTCGATACGCCGGGCCACCAAGATTTCTCCGAGGACACCTACCGGACGTTGGTTGCCGCCGATGCGGCACTGATGCTGATCGATGGTGCCAAGGGAGTCGAGCCGCAGACGATCAAGCTGTTCAAGGTGTGTCGCGATCGCGGCATTCCGATCGTCACGGTCGTCAACAAGATGGACCGCCCATCACGCGATCCGCTCGACCTGATGGACGAGGTCGAAAAGACGCTCGGCATCACCATCGTGCCCGCGTCGTGGCCGATCGGTTCGGGCGACGGCTTCCGCGGTGTCTACTCGCTGCGCGACAGAGACGTGCTGCTGTTTGAGCGCACCGCGCACAACGCGACGCGCGCCGCCGTCGAAACCACGGGCCCGCACGATCCAGCCCTGCGCGAAGCGCTCGGCGACCGGGCACACGACAAGTTGATCGAAGACCTCGAGATGGTCGAAAGCTGCGTACAGCCGTTCGAACTCCAGGACTTCATGGATCAGAAGATCAGCCCGATGTTCTTCTGCAGTGCGCTGTCCAACTTCGGCGTCGAGACAATCCTGAAGAGCTTCATCGAAATCGCTCCACCACCGGGACCACTGCCGACGGTCGACGGCGAGATCGCGCCGAACGCGCCGTTCTTCTCCGGCTTCGTCTACAAGGTCGCCGCCAACATGGACAAGATGCACCGCGACCGGATCGCGTTCTTGCGCGTCACGTCCGGACGATTCGAACGTGGCATGGCGGCCAAGCACTTGCGCATGGGTCGCGACGTGCGGCTCTCGCACCCGCACCGCTTCTTCGGCCAGGAACGCGTTTCGATCGAAGAAGCGTTTCCGGGCGACGTCATCGGCTTGATCAACCCCGGCATGTTTCGCGTCGGCGATGTGCTCAGTGATGGCCCCACGTTCAATGTGCGCAACTTCCCGCGCTTCCCGCCGGAGATCTTCGCGCAGGTCGCCCCGCGCGAACCATCGATGGCCAAGGGCTTCGGCAAGGGCCTGACGCAACTTGGCGAAGAAGGCGTTGTGCAGATCTTCTGGCCACGTCACGGCGCTCGCGAACCGATTCTCGGCGCAGTCGGCGAACTGCAACTGCAGGTCTTCCAAGCTCGATTGGAATCCGAATACAACGTCGACCTGCGCCTCGATCGCAAAGGTTGGTCGCGAGCGCGTTGGATCAAGGACGTCACCGACGAGGTGCTCGAGATCCTGCCGATGGTCGTCAAGGATGAAGCCGGACGCTTCGTCGCGTTGTTCAACTCGGAGTTCGAGATCAACTACGCGAAGTCCCGCTACGAGGGTCTCGAGTTGCTTGAGACGCCGCCGAGCGAAGAAGACCTCGGCGAGTAGCTCCGCCGCGCCAAGCAACGGCAGCACCGACCAAGGCACCAAGGCCCAAGACGGCTTCTTGCCGCCAGGAAGCTACTTGCCGCCAGTTTCCTTCTTGCCGCCAGTTTCCTTCTTGCCACCAGTCTCCGTCTTGCCGCCGGCAGCACTGCCCGTGTCCTTGCCCTTCTCCTGCTCTTTGGGCGGCACCGGCGCCTTGCCGCGCTTGCTCGGGCGCAGATCGCCTTCCTTCGCCTTGGCCTCGGCTCCAGAAATCGCCTCGACCACCTGTTCCCAGATCGGCGCGTAGTCGCGCACGTTGCGGACCCGTTCGCCGTGACCATCGACGGTGAAGTCTTCGTCGCCAAGCTTGGCTCCGACGTCGAGCTTCTCGACGATTACTTGCTGCACGACGTCCTTGCCGACGAAGTAGCGCGCCAGCAACACCGCGTGGTCGCGATCGCGTACGAAAACCTCGACCCGATCGGCCAACGGCAAGTCGGGATCTTGTGCATCGAGGCCGGCGCGACGCATGCCGCCCAACCAGATGCCCTTGTCGCCGTTGTGCTCCTTACCCTCGCCGATCTGCAGATCGAACGTGCGTATCAAGTCGCTGATCACGCCACTGCCGAGTGGTGACTGCGCGCGGCCATCGACCATGCCCGGAAGATCACTCTTCTTCAGGATCACCGAGGCCCACTCGAGGTCCGACACGACCTCCGCCGGGATGTGCAGGAACACCGCGCCGAAGGCCGGATCTTCCTCAAACATCAGGATGCCGTCCTTGGTTCGCGCCGTCTCCATGCGCCCCTTCATGCCCTCGCCGAAGGCATATTGCAGGGTGCTGAACAGTTGATCCCCCGGCTTGCCCTGTGTCCCACGCAGGACACGCAACTCCCCCCGAGTCGTCACCTGAAGCCCGCCCGGCAGCTGGCCGGCCGTCGAAATCGTCATGCGCAGGCTCGTCATGGCGGCCTCCGCCTTCGCAATCACTGCCACAAGCTCATTAACAGCAGTGCTTTGCAGATTTCGGACCGGATCCGCCTTGCCCTCTTGGCCGGCGGCGGTCCCGATCAGGGAGGTCAGGCAGAACAAGACGTTTGCAGTGGTACGATTCATGCTCTTGGTGACCATCATACCGGGGAGTGCCCCTCGCCCCACCCATTCTGTCGTCTGCGACCAACGAGACTCCCATGGCTTTCTGCATGGCTTCCCAAGTCCTTCGCCCATCCCGCCTACTAACCGCCTGCTCGGTGGCTCTGATCCTCGGCATGCCTGTCGCTGCCCAAGATGTCACGCGGCTGTTCCTGAAGGACGGGCGCGTACTCGTGGGCAAGGTGGCCTCGAAGGGTGACAACTACGAAGTCACGACGCTCGACGGCAGTGTCACCGTCGCCATGCGCGACGTCACCCGAACGCACAAGCGCGCGAAGCTGCTGGAATTGCTCAGGGCCAAGGCGAAGACCAGCGGCGACAGCGCGTTCGCCCACCTCAACCTCGCCAAAGTTGCCCGCGAATACGGACTGACCACCGAGGTGTGGCGGCACCTCGACAAGGCGATCAAGCATCTGTCCGAGCAAACCGCAAGCAACGCGAGCTGCCCGGTGCAGAAGCGCCTGCGCGATTTCCTCGCACAACTCGAGCCAGAACTTCTGCCGCGCACCCTGCGCCAGGCACCGTTAGAGAAGCGAGTAAAACAGTTGCTTCGGCTCGTGCCAAAGAACGTGATCGTCAGCCGCGCGGCCGCAATCGAAGAACTGCTCGTGCGGGAGCCCGGCGCCGACCAATACCTTCGCCAGCAAGGACGCCGCAACTCCAACGAACGCCAACGCATTGCCGCACTTGCCGCACTGCAGCGCCGCAAGGTTGCCGGCAACGATCGCTTCGTCCTGCGCACGACGGTGTTTGACCGCAGCAACCGCGTGCGCGAAGCAGCCATCAACATCAGCAAGCCGACGATCGAAGCAAGCGACATCGTCTACATGGCTGGGGGCCTCGCCAACAAGCACGCCAAGGTGCGGGTGCGCACGGCGGAAGCGCTCGCCGACCTCGGCCACCGAGAGGCGGTCAACCTGCTGGTCAAGGCCGGCCCGCACGCCGCCACTGGCCTCGCAGTTGCGGGCGGTGATGGCTCGAAAACGCGCGCCCACGTCGCCTTCCTGAACCAACAGGCCTACATCCGCGACTTCGACGTCGAAGTCGCGCAGGCAGCCTTCATCGCCGATCCGAAAGTCGACGTGCTGCACAGCGGCAGCGTGCTCGATGTCACGGTTGCCGGCGTCTACGAAGTGCGCACGATCATCAAGTCGTACCGCAAAGCGCTGAAGCAGCTGACCAACAAGGATCCCGGCAAGGATCCGCGACTGTGGGGCGAATGGCTGGCCAAGCTGCCGCCGGAACCCAAGCCCGTCGAAACCGGCAAGCACTAGCGCCTGCCCCCCCCTATCACCACCCGTTCGTGGCTACCGCTCTGTCCCCTCGGCAGCCCCAGCTTATCCACAGACCCCAAGTCTCATGAAGCACCCCCTCCTAGCAGCGATCACACTGGCGTTGATGTCAGCCCCGTCCACGGCACAGGCAACGCCGGTGCAAGCACCTCAGACAGAACCGAGTGCCACGCAACTGCAGCTGGCGATGGCCGCGCACCGGAAAGGCCAGCATGCCGTGATGTGGAAGCACCTCGACCTCTGCATCAAGAGACTGGCGAAGCAGCCGAAGGCAACGATCGAAACGCAGCTGCGCGACTTCCTGGCGCAACTCGAACCACTCCTGATCGATGACAGGCTGCACCAGGCACGCACCAAGACACGCGTCAAGGCGCTACTGCAGCCGATCAAGGTCGGCCAACAACGCAGCAAGGCCAAAGCGATCGAAGAACTGCTGACTCGCGAACCGCGCGCCGACGCCGTGCTGCGCGAACATGCCCGCAACAACGCAAGCCATGCGCGCAAGCTGATGGCACTGGCGGCACTCGAGCGTCGTGACAACGAAAGCAACCACCGTTTCGTGCTGCGCACTGCTGTCGTCGATCGCAGCGCGCACGTTCGCAAGAAGGTCATCGATCTGGTGCGCACACACGCCACCGATGCAGACGTGCACTACGTCGCATCCGGCTTGGGGCACACCTCGGCAAAGGTCCGCATGCGCACCGCTGATGCACTCGGCAGACTCGGCCGCGCGAGCGCCATCGATCTGCTCGTCAAGGCGGGTCCGGTCGCCGCAGCAGGTCTCGCCAGTGACGCCGGCGGCACCAAGACCCGCGGCCACGTCGCGTTCCTGACCCAAACGAGCTACATCCGCGACTTCAGCGTCGAAGTTGCCTCGGCGGCCTTCATCGCCGACCCGCAAGTCGATGTGCTGCAAGAAGGCGCAGTGCTCGACGCCACCATCATGGGCGTCACCCACCAGCGCACGATTCGACGCTACTACCGCCGGGCGCTGAAGCAACTGTCGGGCAAGGACCCCGGCCGTGACGTCACCAAGTGGGCCGACAAGATGGCCAAGGCCAAGAAGTAGTCGGGTCCGGGGGCGCCGGACCCGTTCGCGCGGTGACGCACTCGCCCGACGCCCCAACCCGGACGATCTCTTGGGAGGAGAATCTGTTCGCCCGACAAAGCACTCGGGAGCGGCCACGCGATTAGCTACCATGCGACTCGACTGAAATGAGCCGTATGCAAGCCAACTCCCAAATCTGTGTCGTAGGTCTGGCCGTCATGGGCCAGAACCTCGCCCTCAATATCGCCCGCAACGGGTTCCCGATCACGGTCTTCAATCGGTCCTTTGGAAAGACCGAAGCAACGCTCGCGCGCTGCGAAGAGGGCTACCACATGGTCGGCGCCAAGACCCCCGAGGAAGCTTGCGCTTCGCTCGTGCGGCCACGCAAGGTGCTGCTGCTAGTCAAGGCCGGCGAGCCTGTGGACACGACGATCGCGACCTTCCTGCCGCACTTGCAGCCGGGCGACATGATCATCGACGCCGGCAACTCGCACCCCGATGACACCGAGCGCCGCTCGAAGGAACTGGCTGCGAAGGGCTTCCGCTTCGTTGGCATGGGTGTTTCCGGCGGCGAAGAAGGCGCCCTCAATGGCCCGAGCATGATGCCGGGTGGCGAACGCAGCGCGTACGACGAGCTCGCCCCGATCGTCAACAAGATCGCGGCCCAAGTCGACGACGGCGCGTGCGTCGCCCACATCGGCACCGGCGCCGCTGGGCACTTCGTCAAGATGGTGCACAACGGTATCGAGTATGGCGACATGCAGCTGATCGCCGAGTGCTACGACCTGATGAAGAACGTGCTGGGCATGTCCCACACGCAGATGGCCGACACCTTCAAGCAGTGGAACGAGGGCTACCTCGAATCGTTCCTGATCGAGATCACCGAACGCATCCTGCGCGAGACCGACCCTGAGACCAAGCAACCGCTGGTCGAACAGATCCTCGACAAGGCCGGCCAGAAGGGCACCGGCAGGTGGACCAGCGAGATTGCGCTGCGCTACGGCACCCCGGTGCCGACCATGCAAGCCGCGGTCGAAGCGCGCTACCTGAGTGCGATGAAGGCGCAACGCGTCTTCGCCAGCAACCACCTCGTTGGCCCCGCGGCAGGCGCCCCTGTCGAAGGCATGATCGATGCCGTTCGCGACGCCCTCTTCTGCAGCAAGATCTGCAGCTACGCACAGGGTCTCGACTTGTTGGCGACAGCCGACGCTGACAAAAAGTGGGGTCTCGACCTCGGTGAGATCGCGCGCATCTGGAAGGGTGGCTGCATCATCCGCGCTCGCTTCCTGAAGAGCATCCAAGCGGCGTATGGCAAGTCCAAGAGCCTGCCGAACCTGCTGCTCGACGCCGACCTCAGCGCATTCATCCAGAAGCACCAAGGCGCGTGGCGCAAGGTCGTCGCACTGGCTGCCGAACGCGGCATCCCGATCTTGGCGATGGGCGCGAGCCTCAGCTACTTCGACTCGTACCGCCGCGCCTCACTGCCGCAGAACCTGACGCAGGCGCAGCGCGACCTGTTTGGCGCGCACACGTTCGAGCGCACCGACAAGGCCGAAGGCGAGTTCTTCCACCACGAGTGGTCGTAGAGCGGCTGTCTCGACGTCGCGGACTGGCGACTAAGGCAGCGCGTCGGCACTCAACAGGAACACGAGGTGCTCATCGCCCCGAGCGAATGAGCACAACGAAGTTCCGCCCTTGGGAAGCTTCAAGTTGTGTCGCCAGTGAATCCCTGAGGCATTCGGCAACTGAATCGTGACCTTGTGACCCACTGCAAGTGTGGTCTTGAACTCAGGGATTGGCTGCTGAACCTTGAAACACTTCAAGTTGAGCCCCACACCGATCCGTCCATCGGCAAGGCGACCACATGAGGCTTCCACGTTCAGCCCATCGAACATGGAGGAATAGATCGGCGTCGCGGTAAAGTCCGCGCCCCGGCCTTGAACATGGAAGTCCTTCACGTACCAAAGCTCACGTCCGACCTTGATCTTAGCAGTCACCATCGCACGCGCTTGCACACTCGGCGCTTTCACGCACTGGATGTCCTCCAGCTTGCACAGTGCCTGTGTTAACAGCGTGCCATGCTGACCGAGCAAGATCCCGTGCGCGGGAGCAGCGCCTGTCGCCAGAGCGGTCGACTTTTCCAGCAGCGGTGCAACCAACGCGTTGAACCTGGCCGTGCTCATCACGAACTTCCGAAGCTGCAACTCGACTTCATACAGTTCGGTGTTCACTTGCTGAGCTAAGAGGCGCCCGACCCAGGCTTGCTGCTGAGGCTCCGCAATCACCACAACGTAGCGCTGCGCCATCGCCGCAATGTCCGCGCCGGGCTCCAATGGAGGTTCGACAAAGCTTCGCGCAAAAGCAGCGAAACCAGCGAGTGCCTCGGTCTTTGCTGCATCACGCTTGCCTGGCTGCAGCCGCTCGGTCAACACGTCGAGCCAAGCCGACGCATCGTGCAGCTGTACGACCCTGCGATTGTCGTGCGGGTCGGGCATCTTTTGCGCGACCAGAGAAGCGCAGCATAATGCCGCAAGAACCACAGTCAGGACCTGGGATGTGCTCGTGGCCAACAGCTCTCGCATGCTGGCACAAGCTACCAAGATTCAGTCGCCGATGTGGCGCCGCACGCGCAGGTAGAGGTTCTCGACCTTGGAGCGCGCCCAGTTCACGGTGCGCAAGAACTTCAACGACGAGTTGATCGACGGGTCGTTCTGAAAGCAGTTGATCGGGATGCTGTGCGCCATCTCGGCCCAGCCGATGTTCTCGACCAGGTACTCAAGCATCGCCTTGAGCGTCACCCCGTGCAGCGGGTTGTTGGGCTGGTTGTTCAAACCGTGACCTGTTCCAGGCGAGCGGCTTCGATCTCCCATTGCGAGGTCAGCTCGACCGTCTGCTGCTTGCTGACCTTCAGCTCCTTGTTCAAGGCAGCTGCGTGCGACGCGTCATTCCACGTCTCGGGCAGCTCCAGCTCGGCGGTGAGTTCCGCTTGCCGCTGTTCCGCTGCCTCGATCTGGTCCTCGAGCTTCTTGACGATCTTCTGCTGCTTCTGCATCAACGCGCGTGGCGACTGGCCTTTGCCACCGCTGCCATTCTGACCACTGCCGTTCTGGCGATTGTCCTTTTGGGCGTTCTCAGCCTTCGCCTTCCGCTTGGCTTCCTTCGCAGCTTTTTTGGACTGCTTGGTGCCACCGGCCGTCAACGCCGCGCGGGCCGACGTCGACTGCGTCTTGTGCAGGTAGAACTCGTAGTCCCCCATGTAGTGCGTCAGCTTGCCGCCGGCGACGTGGATGACCTTGTTGCCGAGCGCCTTGATGAAGTGCACGTCGTGGCTGATGAAAACCAGCGTGCCTTCGAATTGCTTCAACGCTTCGACTAGCGCATCGATGCTCGCGATGTCGAGGTGCGTGGTCGGCTCATCCATCAGCAGGAAGTTGGGCGGATTGAGCAGCAGCTTTACCAACGCCAGGCGACTCTTCTCACCACCGCTGAGCACCGACACCTTCTTGAACACCGACTCGCCGGAGAACAAGAACGAACCGAGCAGCGTGCGCACGGCTTGCTCGGTGACCTGCGCGTCGGTGTCGAGCGCCTCTTCGAGCACCGTGTGTTTCGGGTCGAGCATCTCGACCCGGTACTGCGAGTAGTAGCCGGCGGTGACGTTGTGACCGAGGCGATGTTCGCCCTTGCCGGGTTCCAACTTCTCACCGAGCAACTTCAGCAACGTCGACTTGCCAGCACCATTGGGGCCAACCAGGACGATGCGTTCGCCGCGCTCCACTTCGAGATCGACGCCGCTGTAGACGACGTTGTCGCCGTAGGCAAAGTGCACCTGATCCAACGTCGTCACTCGCTGGCCACTGCGAATCGGCTGGGGAAAGCGGAACCCCATCATCTTCTTGTCATCCCCGAGCGGCGCCTCGATCTTGTCCATGCGCTCGATCTGACGCAGCTTGCTCTGCGCCTGCGTCGCCTTGCTCGCCTTCGCCTTGAAGCGGTCCGCGAACGCTTGCAGGTGCGCGATTTCCTTCTGCTGCGTCTTGTAGGACGACATCAGTTGCTCATCAGCCGCATCGCGCAGCATCAAGAACTTGCTGTAGTTGCCGGTGTAGCGGGTCAAGCCGCGCTGGCGGATTTCGACGATGCCCGTCACCAACGCGTTGAGGAACTCACGGTCGTGCGAGATCACCAGAATCGCGCCGGAGTAGCCCTTCAAGTAGCCCTGAAACCACATCAACGATTCGAGGTCGAGGTGGTTGGTCGGCTCATCGAGCATCAACAGGTCCGGCTCCTGCGTCAGCAACCGCGCGAGGTGCGCACGCATGACCCAACCACCACTCAGTTCTTTGGCTGGTCGCTCGAGATCCGAATCACGGAAGCCCAATCCAGCCAAGATCTGCTTGGCCTTGGCCTCGACGAGGTAGCCGTTGAGCTCGTTGTAGCGCTCGTGCACATCGTCCTGGCCTGCGCTCAGTTCCATGTAGTCGCCTTCTTCCCACGACTTGATCGTGCGATGCAACTCCAGGAAATCGTCGGTGATCGCGCAGGCGATCTCGAGAACCGTCTCGTCACCGATCGGCGCGCTCTCCTGCGGCAGGTAGCCAATCACGGCATCGCGCTCCATCGCAATCTGGCCGTCGTCGGCGGGCTCTTGCTTCAGGATCAGCGAGAACAACGTCGACTTGCCGGCGCCGTTGGGGCCGACCAAACCGATGCGGTCGCCGCGATTGACCTGCAGAGCTGCTTCCGCGAACAAGACGCGGTCGCCGTAAGACTTCGAAACTCCTGACAGGGTCAACATTGGGGCGAACAGTATGCAGATTTGTCCCGCTGTTGGCTATGGCCCCGGTGGCCTGACGGTGGGATCTGGCACGAATGGCGCATTCAGCCCACGGACGCGTGGCTGATTTTTGGCCAATCAGGCGCTAATGCCCGCCGCCAGCAAAGCCGGAGAAGTCGATCAAACCGGCTGCGACGAACACGACGACGGCGTTGGCGCACAAGGCCACCAACCACGGCTTCTGGATGCGCTTGGTGCGGATCCGGCCCGCAATGGCCATTGCCAACGCCGCCACCATGCCAAGCACCCCGAGCACGGCGAAGTTGGGCCCGGCCGCTGCGTTGCCCAGGAGCACGGCCCCGGCGAACGCCACCGGGATCGCGAACACCAGTAGCAGCAGCACCTTGGCAGGCAATCCCGGCTTGCCGACCCGGTCGGCGTCGCTCGGCCCGCTCACTTCGGCTCCTGATGACCCTCGCCAAACAACTTCAGCTCGTGGATGGACCAGTACAAGCCCTGCTTCTTGCCGGTCTGGGTGATCTTCACGAACTTCGCCTGCACCTGAGGCCAGCGAATGATCGGCTCGCCACGGACCCCCTTGCCCGAAGCGACCGGCTCACTCCACTGCTTGCCGTCCAGCGAAGTCCGCACTTCGTAGCTCTCCGGAAAGTCGTTCGGCGACCTAGCAGTGTCGAGTGAGACTCCGGCGACGCCCGAGACTTCACCCAACTCGATCTGGATCCACGTGCCCGGTTGCTGCGGCCGGTTGCTGGTCCAGCGCGTGCCTGGCTTGCCGTCGATGGCATGCTTGAGCTGCGCCTTCGAACGATTGGACGTGAGCCGCCAACCTTCACGCGACTTCAGCGGTGGATCAAACCGGCGCAACTGCGACAGCGTCCACGGCATCCGGCGGCGCTTCAGCTCGCTGCGAATGGTCGCGATCTCCTGTTTGGTCACCATGCCAGCCTCGTTGCCCCAGCTGTTGCGCACGTAGGTGAGCGCATCGGCAATCCACTCGTCGTCGTTTTCGGCCATCGCGGCCATCACGCCGGGATACGTCTTGCCATCCACCGGCCCCATCAAGCCTTGCAGCACGATGCGCGCCACCCGCTGCTTCGAACCCAACACGCGCGGCGAAGCGATCAACGTCGGCGCCAACGTGGTCTTCTCTGCTCCGGGAACCGGCATGCCTTCGCCATCGTTGCCGTGGCACGAGAAGCACAGGGACTTGTAGATCGTCGCACCGCGCGATACCGACGCTGCCAACGCGGCATTGGCCTTCGCGATCTCGGCGCGCCGCGCGGCTTCGGCCTTCTGCTTTTCGAGCCGGTCGAAGTAGCGCTTCGCCGTCTGCACAATCGCCTCGTTGCCATCGTGCATCTTGACCATGCCTTCGACGAGTGGGCCGTAGCCATCGATCTCGGTGTAGAGGGCCGTGCGCAGGACTTGCAGGAGCACGCCCGGGTCGGGATCGCCCGCCATGGCACGGAACGCAACCACTAGTTCACTGTTGGGGAGCTCCTTGTTGGGGAGTTCCTTGTTGGGGAGTTCCGTGTCGGGCCCATCTTCGGGCTCGCCCTGAAGCATCGGTTCGGCAACGCGCACCGCGGACGCACGCACCTCGGCAGCGTGATCGCGGAAGCACGCCAACACATCGCGCGACGTCAACTGGTGCAGACCATCGAGCGTCCACATCGCATGGTTGCGAGCGAGCGCCGACTCGTGCGTCATCATCATCTTGCGCAACGCCGGCACGACGCTGTGATCGGCCCGCAACACGATCAGCTTCTGCGCCGTGTCGCGCCACCAACCATTCGCATGGGCGAGGTGCGCCACCAACTCCGCCGTCGACTCGTCGAGCATGCGCGGCTGCGGACCCGGCTTGAAGTCGTCATGAACCAAGCGATAGATGCGACCTCGGCCGATGTTGCGGTCGAGCCCGTATTCCTGCACGACACCGCGCAAGTAGCTGCCCTTTCGCACCCAGTTGCCTTCTTGGATGATGCCGCGATACATGTCGACGATGTACATCGTGCCGTCCGGCGCGGTGTACATGTTGATCGGACGGAAGTTGGCGTCCTTGGTCCGCAAGAACTCGCTGCCTTCGTGTGCATTGCTCAGCACCCGCTTGCCGCGATCGTCGCTGACGATCGCGCGGCGAATCAGGCGGCCAACTGGCTCGGGCACAAACAAGTTGCCGTAGAGTTCCTTCGGCAGGCGATCGCCGCGGAACACGACCTGGCCACAACAACCGGTGAAGTGGTTGAGCGAACCGTCCTTGCGCACGCGGCGCTCGCCACCCTGCACGTCCGGAATATCGTCGATCGGCCAACACTCGTTGAAGCCCTTGGCCAGCTGCCCCGGCAGGTCGAGCTTGCCGTATTGCATGTTCTGCTGGAAGGCCGTCGCGACCACTTCGCCACCGGCACGCGAGTAGAAGCACTGCCCCCAATCGTCGTGCGTCATGCCCCATTGGCCATCGCCGGCCGGCAGGTCATGAGCTGTGACCTTGCCGTTCTCGTAGCGGTATCGCTTGTTGGTGTAGGTGACGTACAGGTAGTTGTCGATATTCCAATCGAGGCCACTGGGCTGGTGCTCAAGGTTGCCACCGCGTTTGCCGCCCTCGTAGACCAACGCCTTTTGATCGGCGACCCCATCACCATCGGTGTCGCGATACTCATGCAGATCAAGCGTGTTGGTTTCGCGAATCAGCACACTGTCCTGCAACGGCAAGATCATGCGCGGCAACACCAACTCGTCGATGAACACCGTGTGCTTGTCCATGCGCCCGTCGCCGTTGGTGTCTTCGAGCAAGCTGACACGGCTGACCGGTTCGTGCGCACCGGTGCCATCGATGTCCTGCATGTAGGTGCGCATCTCGGCGACATACATGCGGCCGTTGCCGTCCCACGCGACCACCGCCGGCTCGTGGATCATCGGTTCGCTGGCAACCAACTCGAGGTGGTAGCCAGTCGGCAGCTCGATCGCCGCCATCGCTTCTGCTGGCGGCAGCGGCTGCGCCCGCGCCATCTTCTTGGGATCCGGCTCGCGGGCCGGAGCATCCTCCTGCTCTTGGGCGAACAGCGTCGTGGCGAGAAGCGCGGTGCAGATCAGGATGCGTTGCATGGATGCTGGTGTCGGTCGGTCGTCTGGATGTGTGTCACTCTGCTACCATTCGCCAGCTGGCGGGGCCCAGATGGCAGACAGTGCTTTGGGGGTCACTTCTTCGGCGCTGGCTTCTTTGGCGCTGGCTTCTTCGGCGCTGGCTTTTGGGCAGCCGGCGGAGCCAGCACTTTTTGCGCAGCGGCAATCTTCGCCTCCGTCTCGGCAATGTTCAGTCCCGCAGCCTTCAAATCGGCCAATCGTTTTTGCAACGCGATCAGCTTCGGCTTGAGCACCGCCTCCTGCTGCTTCGCCTCGGCGGTCGCCTTGGCGACTTCCTTGGCCAGCGACACGCTGCGATCCTTGGCCGCGGCGATCCGCAACTGCTGATCCGCCACCTGCTGCTCCAGCGCGCGCAGCGGCTGAAGTTCGACTTCGATTTCGGCGGCGCGCTTCTTGGCCTCGAGCAGCTCCTGTTCGGCCTCGCGCAGCGTCTCGAGTTGCCGCAACAACGACGACCGTACGCCGCGCAACTCGGAGCTGGTGCGAACCGAATCCAAGCGCGCCTCGGCAATATCTTTGCTGGCCTGCTCGCGGGTAGCCTGCCAGAGCTCCAGTTCGCGTTCCTGCTGCTTGCGCTCAGCCCGCAGAACCCCGACGGCACGGGCACGACTGGAGCGCATCAGAGTATTCTCCCGGTCGGCCGCGCAGCCGGCCAAAAATGGCCCCGCGAGCACGAGGGCCACGGCAGCAAGCGACCTGGACCGCGAAAACCATGACCGTTGTTGGTGGCAGCTGGCTATCATCTTCGCGCTCATTCAAGCACGAATACCCACCAAACGACCAATGGAACGCACTCTCATTCTGTTCAAGCCCGACGCCGTCCAACGTGGCCTCTCGGGAGAGATTCTCAGCCGCTTCGAAAGGAAGGGCCTCAAGATCGCCGGCATGAAGCTCATGCAGATCTCGCAAGAGCTCGCTGCCAAGCACTACGAAGCCCACAAGGCGCGCCCGTTCTACCCGGGTCTGGTGCAGTTCATGACCAGCTCGCCGGTCGTGGCCCTCGCCCTCGAAGGCATCGGCGCGATCGCCACCTGCCGCAAGCTGATGGGCGCGACGTTCGGTTCGGATGCCGAAGCCGGCACGATCCGCGGCGACTACGGTGTCAGCCGCAGCTTCAACCTGGTGCACGGCAGTGACTCGCCGGAAGCGGCTGAGCGCGAGCTCGGCTTGTTCTTCCCGGAAGGTCTCGTCGAGTATGACTACGCCGCCTACAACTGGATTTATGATCCGGTTGAAGAACTGAAGAAGTAAGCAACGCATGCAGACACCCGCAGCGCGCGGCCTGACGGCCGTCGAACTTGGCCTCGCGATCGAGGAACTGCGGGTCTATTGCTCGGCGACCGTGCTCGACGCGGTCGCCTTGCACGGCACCGGCGGTCACGACGATGTGATGCTGGTGCTGCAGCCTTCGGGCGACGCGGCCGGCAGCCGGAAGGTCTTCGTGCACATCGCCCTCGGCGGTCCCCGTGCGCGCATCACCACGACCGCGCGACGCTTTGGCCGCGACGCGCGCGCCCGAGGCCCCGGCGCCGATCTGTTCCAACGCGAGCTGCAAGACGCAACGCTGGAAGCCATCGAAGTGATCGACGGCGAGCGGCGCTGCACGTTGGTGTTCGCGACCAAGAACGGCCCGCGCAGGCTCATCGTCGAGTTGTTTGGCGCCCGGGGCTTGTGGCTACTGTGTAGCGACAGCGGCGAGGCACTGACGATGTCGCGCGCCGTTGAAACCGCGGTTCGCACCCTGCGACGCGGCGACACCTACACACCGCCGCCCCCCACTCCCGAAGTCGAGCAGACCGCCAAGGCGCCTCTGCCGAACCGGTTCGCGAAGCCGGTGCTCGACAGCATCGACGCGCACTTCACGCCGCTCGATCTCGACAAAGAACACGCGCACATCGAAGGCACCCTGCGCCTGCTCGTCGAACGCAACCGCAAGAAGTCCGAGCACAAGGTGCAAGGCATGCAGCGGCAACTCGACAACATCGACCGGGTGCAACAACTGCGCTCGACGGCCGACTTGATCTTGGCCTACGCGCACAGCGTGCCGCGCGGCGCCAAGAGCATGGAAGTGCCGAGCCTCGATGGCGAAGGCACGGTGACGATCCCACTCGACCCGAGCAAGCCCGTAGCGATCCAGGCCAACAAGCTCTACGACAAGGCACGCAAGCAGGAGGAAGGCCGCGAGATGACCGAGAAGCGGTTGGCTGTCGCGCGGCAGGAACAAGCCGAGCTGCAGTCGATTGCCCAGCTGCTGGAAAAGCCGACCGACGCAAACCTCGAGACCGTTCGCACGCGGCTACAGGCCCTCGGCCTGATTCCCAAACCGAAGACGGCGACCAAGCAGAAGCCAGGCAAGTCGCGCAAGAAGACCGACGAAGCCGTGCCGTTCCGGCGGTTCGCGTCAGCTGAGGGCTACCCGATCTTCGTTGGCCGCAATAACAACCAAAACGACGAACTGACGATGCGCTACGCCAATGGCAACGACCTGTGGCTGCACGTCGGCGGCGGTCGGCCGGGATCGCATGTCGTGGTTCGCTTGCCAAAGCAGAAGACGGCAAGCTTGGAGACACTGCTCGATGCGGCGACGTTGGCGGTCTACTACTCGAAGTCACGTGGCGAACCGCGCATCGAAGTGATCTACACGTTCCGCAAGAACATCAAGAAGCCGAAGGGGCTGCCAGCTGGCGCCGTCGTGCCGGTGCAGACGAAGACCGTGACCGTGCTGGCGGATGAACGACGACTGAGCCGCCTGCTGGCGACTTCAGCGTCTTCCCAGGATTGACGAGCGGTCCGTCCGCACGGTGGTCACAGGGGTAGCGGGGTCACGGGGGTTAGCGGGGTCACGGGGGTCACGGGGGCAGTGGTCCAGGGGGCAGCGGTCGCCGAGACACGCGCTACGCTGTCTGGCATGCATCGTTTCGCCATGCAACCTCACCGCGTCTGCTCGCTTCCTTGTGCGCTACTTCTGACCGCGCTGCTGTCGGGCTTTCTGCACGCGCAAACAGCCTCGGACCGACCCGATCTAGGGGATCCGGCTGCGGTGCCCGATGGCGCACCTCCCGGCATCGAACTCATCGAACGCAGCGGTCTGCGCGATCACGCGTATTGGTTGGCGGATGACGCGCGCATGGGGCGCCAGACAGCTAGCGCGGGTCAGCGGGAAACTGCGGACTACGTCGCCAAGCATTTCAAGGCGCTCGGCCTCAAGCCACTCGGCGACAAGCGCAGTTTCTTGCAGCACTACCCCATCGAGCGCCTCGAGATCAGCAAGTCGACTGGACTGAGGCTTGGCAAGGCCAACATCAAAGATGGCTTCGCCGTGTTGCATGCTAGCGAGTCCGACAAGGTCACCGCGTCGGGCACGCTGACGTTTTGCGGCAACGGCACGGAGATCCCCGGATCAATGCGAGGGCGGCTGCCGGTCATCGTCTTGAGCGGCAAGTCGCGCGGCGGTGTCGGCGGCGACCTGCAAGCGATCCAGCGCTACACGGCGATCGCCGACAAACTAGAGAAGACCGACGCAAAGGCCGGCATCGTGTGCCTGCTCGACGACCAGGGATCGCTCGCCAACACGCTCAACTACCGCGGCTTGCTGCGCGATCACGGCGTCATGGCCTACACCAAGTTCGCCAGGCCAGTTGTTCGCTTGCCGTTGATGGTGCTATCCAGCGCGGCGAGCAAGCAACTGCTGGCCTACATGAACATCACCGTCGATGCGGACCGCGCTCTCGGCATCGACGACATCAACATCAAGGCCAAAGGCAAGCTGACCGTGCAGGTCAAGGCGATCAAGAAGGCCCGCGCCAGCAACGTCGTCGCAGTATTGGAAGGCACCAACAAGAAGGCGCAAGCAATCGTGATCTCGGCGCACCACGACCACGTTGGCACGCGGCTCGACGGTGATCGCTTCAACGGCGCCGACGACAACGCCAGCGGCACATCCGGACTGCTGGAGCTCGCCGAAGCGTTCGCCAAGGCCGGCGAACGACCCGCACGTTCGATCGTGTTCTTGTCCGTCAGCGGCGAAGAACTAGGCCTCTGGGGCTCTGCCTGGTATGCCGACCACCCGACCTGGCCGAAGGACCGGATCATCGCCAACATCAACATCGACATGATCGGTCGTGCCGGGCGCAAGGATCAGAACATCCTGATGCAGATCACGCCGAGCCACCAACACGGCAAGTATTCATCACTCGTGCGCGAAGCGGTCTCACTCGGCAAGAAGTTCGGCATCAACTTCACCAGCGGCGACACCTACTACCGGCGAAGCGACCACTACAACTTCGCCAAGCAGGGCATCCCGGTAGTGTTCTTCTGCGACGGCGAACACCCGGACTACCACCAGGTCACCGACCACGCCGATAAACTCGACTACGAGGCCATGGAAGCCATCGCGCGCCTCGCCTACTGGACCGCGTGGCAGACTGCAGATGCCAAGAACAAGCCCGACGAGCTAGGTAAACAATCAGACTGGTAGTCGGTACGGTGCCTGGCACCGTACCGACACTTTGGCACCGTACCGACACTTAGCGGGGTTCGTCGATCTTGATGTCGTCGTCGGTGTCGGGCAGTTTGTCGGGGCCGTTGCTGATGAGCTTCCAGCGGCTGCCCCACTTGCGCTTGGCGATGCGGAAGTCGCTGCCCCACGGATCGGTGAACGGGCCGTCGTAGGTTCGCTCGCTTTCGACTCCGAAGCTTTTGAGTTCGCGAACGGATTTTGGCAGGGCCTTGGCGCCATGCTCGCTTCGGTATTCGCTGCCGACCTTGGCGAGTTCGCCCAGGTCGCGCTTGCACTGACGAATCAGTTTGGCGAGCTTCGGGTCCTTCTTGGGATCCAATCGCTTCTTGCAGTCCCACGCGACCAACCATTCGTGCGCGACCTTCTTGAAGCCCATGTCCTCGACCAGGCGCTGCTCGAGGTGCGGCAGGTGGGCGGCGCCGTAGTAGATGCCGAGGCGCTTCTTGCCCTTGCCGATCTCGCGACGCAGCACCTTCAAACACTTCTCGTTGCGACCTTCTAGCAACGTCGAACCATCACCGCCGGCAGCCATCAATTCCATCTGCTCGAGCTGGGCAGCGAACGTCACGCGCATCAAGTGCTGGCCTTCGCGACTGCGGAACGCTGCAACCAGGTCGAACTTCTCCTTTGGCTTCGACTTGCCGGCATCCTCGTCGGCTTCCGCCTGAGCCTGCTGCATCTTCATGCCGTTGACCATCATGTCGAACATGATCGAGATCAGGCTCTCGCCGCGCTCCAACATGCTCGACTGGAACTCTTCCGGCGTCATGTCCGCATGCACGAAGTTGTCAGGCTGGTAGTCGACTTCGTCCAGCTGGAACGTCAACCCCATGCTCTGCTTCATGCCGAGCTGCAACATCGCTACCGGGTTGAAGCCGCTCTGTTCGCGATCCTTGGTCGGCCGGTAGTCTTCGGGGCCGACCAGCTCGTAGAGCAACGCGTCACAGGTCTTGAACCGCTTGTTCATCTCCTGGTAGATCGCCCGGTCGGCAATGTGCACGGCGCCATAGAAGATGACCTTGACGCCATCCTTCTCATAGGTCGTGATGGCGGTATCGAGGTGACCGCCATCGCCAACCTTGACGAAACGAACAAAGTCGCTCGGCACTTCGGTCTGGCCGTCTCCGGGGACCGGATCCTGCCCCTGGGTCGCCTCGGGGTTCTGCTTGCCGTCGGCACCGCCTGCGCCTTGCGCACAAGCAGCCATCGTAAGCATCGGTAGCATCGACAGGGAGGCGATCGAAAGCATGCGCATGCGGACATGATCGGCCTTCGGGCGCCACATCTCAAGACGAGCGTCTCGCAAGCTGCCACCGACAGGCCTCAAACCCGAATTGGCCACGGCAAGCCGCTCCGAAATGGCGAAAAACTACTCAGTCTTCTTCGGCAGGTAGACGTAGATGCTCTCGTCCTTCGGCCCGACCCACGTCGGCAGATAGAGCGCCAGTTCGAAGTCGCGCTTCAGCGTCGCTTCGAACTGACCATCCCGGTCCACCTCACGCAACGCCGGCAGCGTGATCACGACCGCGAACATCTGGTCGTAGAATTTGGCGCGGCTTTGATGCCACGCGAAGTGCGCTTCGGCGCCAGGCTCGTGCAGCTTCATATCGTTGTGGTCGATGCCCTTGACGAACCGCCAATCGACAATCGCCTGCACGGTCATGTCCGGATGGGGATCCGAATCCTGCACGAACCAGTGTCGGGGTCGCAGGTAGTAGAGCAAGGTCGGATGGTTGACGGTCAACACCCTGGCGCCGGCCAAACCACGAGACTCAGATTGTTCGCGCACAAACTGAGCCGCTTGCCGCCACAAACCACGCTGGCCATGTTGGTCGGTGTAGTAGGCGACATCCAACAGCAGCAAGTCGCCGGCCACCAACGCTGGCAGCACCCCGGCCAACAGCCACTTGCGCCCTCGAGCCAATTCCGACAACTGGCCAATGCGCTGTGCGACCTCCCCAATCAACAGGCCCGCGAGCAACAGCGTCACCGGCAAGGTGCAAATCGCATAGCGGGCAGTGACCTTGGCAAGTTGACCGCCGACAGCCGTGAAGGCCCCCATGGGCACCAACAACATGCACACCAGGTAGAGCGCGCGATTGGCCCCCAGCAACCGCGGCGCAATCAACATCGACAGTAGCACCGCCAACAGCACCGAGGGGCGAAAGTAGTAGGCAACCGTTTCCACCCAGTGCAATAGCGAGACCTCACTCTTGGCCTCCCGGAAGTCTGTGAACAGTTCGTAGTGATTCACCAACCACGGCAGCGGTCCGGCAACGAACCCCGCAAACAGCAGGATTGCCAGACCTCCGTAGCGCTTGCGCAGCGCCCACCGCACGTACAAGAACCCCAGAAACCCGACCACCAAAGCCGCCGCAGTCGGGTGGCTGGCGGCTGCAAGAACCAGGAAGGCCGCTGCGAGTAACAGGTCCTTCGCACGCCCTGATCCGTACAGCACGTGCACACGGTGAAGGAACAAGATCGAACCGAGCACCACCATGCCGTAGCCGCGCGCGTTCTGGCTCCAGAAGATGTGCCACGGATGCACGGCCAACAGACAGGCAGCGAAAACCGCTGGCCAGCGACCGACGAGGCGACGACCACAGATGGCCAACACCGGCACCGTGACGAGACCAATCAGTGTGAACGGCAGGCGCAGGGACCACTCGTCGAAGCCGAGCACGCCGATCCCGAACAAGAAGCGCAGCAGGAAGAACGGCAGCGGATAGAGGCGACGCTGTTCGTTCATGAAGCCGCCCTCGCCTTCGAGCGGCATGGTCGCATCGCGCCACGTGTGCGCTTCATCGATCCACAGCGACCACTCCCCCAGGTAGAGCATGCGCAATACAGCTGCAACCACTGTCGCCGCCAGAATCACGAACCACTGGCGCTGCGTAAACGGCTTGTTCTTCAGCGTGGGATCGGGAGTGGAACCGGGTGGCATCAAGTCGCAATACGTCAGGCCAGGGGGTGGGACCAGCCAAACAGACAGGTCGCACAGCCGCCTACACTAGAAGCTGGCCCAGGTTGCTCAAAGCCCAATGGCACGTCGCGCTCCAAGGCAACCCCGATCCCGAATGCAGAAAGCCACCTAGAGTTCGAGCAGGCCGGATGTAGTAACCTGCCGGAATATGAGAACGCGTCCTCCTCTAACCTCGGCCGTACTATTCGCGGTCGCGGTGATCCCCCTCTCTTCCATTTCCGCACAAATTCCGGCCCGAGCGGCCAGCGAACAAGCAATGAGCGATGCGCTCAGCACCGAAGCCGGCGGCTTCTTGCTAGCCATCCCCGGAGTCGCCGATGACTTCATATTGTTCGCCGATGGACAGTGGCAAACGCGCCCCAATGGCACCGCCCGCCTGTCCGTTTATGTGCAACGAGCCAGCTCGATCGACCGCGATTTTTTCATCGAACTACTATTCTCCGGCCGCATCGATCCCGGCACCGCCGGCTATCCGCCAGCGGGAGCTCCGGTCACCACAATGTTGCCCGCGGCCTATGCACCGATCGGGCCAGTCGACCCGCAGAACTTTGCCTACTACACGCAGGTGACCGGCACCATGACCGGGCTGCGCGCCTACGAGGGCGCTCACATTGACGTCAGCAACGCCGGCAACGTGCAGATCGGCATCGGCGCCAACAACAAGAATGTGAACTCTGGCCTCAGCGCCGACCTCACCTTGACCGTGGTACAAGCGCCAGCGTCCTTGAACCTGGCGCCAACCGGTGTGGCATCGCTGCGCATCGACTTCGCGCAGCAGCTGACAAGCTGTGCAACGCACGTCGACAGCGACCCCGCCCTGCGCGGCAACACCGACCGGCTGGCATTCGACCTCGGCGGAGTCGCCGATGACTACGTGTTCTTGCCGGAAGGTTCATTGGTCGAAGCCAACGACGGCACGGCGACGCTGACTGCCGTGCTCAAGCGCCAAAGTGACTACCAAGATCAATGGCAGCTGCAACTGACGCTCGACCAGCGAGTCGATCCCGGTGATGCCAGCTACCCGCCGACCGGCTTTCCCGTACAACAACTGGTTCCCGGCGCGTACGCGACGCTTGGCGGTGCCATCGACACCGACCAGTGGCGCTACTACACGCAAGTAACCGGCGTGCTGACGGGCACCGGTGACAACGCCGGCGGGGAAGTGCAACTGACGGCAACTGACGGCGTGCAGGTTGGTGTTGGCGCCGGCCAAGGCAACGTCTTCTTCGGTCTCTATGGCGACCTGCAGGCTTCGCTCAGCCAACAACCCACCGCCAACAACCTGACGTTGACGGGCAGCGCACACTTGCACGCGAGCCTCGCCACGAATTGCATCCTGCCAGAGCCCAACGTCTTGACCGGTGATGCCCAAACGATCGAAACCGTCACCGGAACGAGGTTGCAGTTCACCGGCACCGATCTGGGCTTCGTCGAGCTTGGCGCCATCGGCCCCAACATCTTCGGAACCGATGAGCGCGACTGGCTAAGCGGCTTCGTGCGAATCGTAGATCACGACACCCTGCAGGTATCGATTCCCCAAGGTCTGCCAGGAGCGGTCTACCCGCTGCGCTTCCTCAACCGGACGCGCGCCAGCAACCAGCTGTCGATCACCCTGCAAGAGCCTACGGCACTGACCATGCAAACCGAACCGGACCGAACCATCGGCGAGGACCAGCACTGGATCACGCATGCGGGCACGCCCGCCGTACCGTCCATCGCACTTGTCTGCGTCAGCTTCTCGACCGCGCCGAGTGTCGCGTCCGGCATCGTAAGCCTGCAAATCGGCAACCAATTCCAATCCCTCTTGGTCGTCGGGGCCGCGCCGCAGGATCCGGTCAGCAACGTTTCGGTCGTGACCCTGCCAAATGTCTCGCCCGTGCTTCACGGCACAACGATCTACTCGCAAACGGCTCTGCTCGGACAACCGAGTTTCCCGTTGCTGCCGAGCAACGTGACGACCACGACCTACTAGGGCCCGGCCCATCTAGTGCACCGCAACGGCCGCCTCGCAACCTGAAGGTCGACGGCCCGTTGCCAGACGAACGGTCGCTCGCCGCCGCAACGACGGCAGCGGAGCCTGAGGCATCGGGATCGCAAGGATCGGGGACCGATGACATCTAGCTATAGGCCCCCAGCCACCGGGGCGGCTGATAGACTGCGCCGCCCCGCCAAGTAGCAGCACCCGTCAGCTCCAGCATCGGCAGCTGAGGAATGCAGCGCCATGAAGCAAGAAGCTGCAACTTCCAGTCGCTGCCCACCGGTAGGACAGGCTGCCATGCCACCCGGCACCGTAGCCTCCATCGACGACCAGACGTTCACCGCCCTGCTGCAACGCGCCACGCCCCAATTGCAGGGCTTCGTGCGCCGGCTGTGCGGTGCCGGCGCCCACGCGGACGCCGACGACGTGCTGCAAGAAGCGCTCGCCAGAGCCTGGCGTCACCGGGCCAGCTTCGATCCCGGCCTCGACCGCCAACTTCCCGACTCTCACCTCGGCGGCGCGTGGCTGCAACGACTCGCCTTCCGCGTCTTCTGCGACTTCCGCAGTCGTAAGACCAGGCAACCGTGCACCACCGATGAAGTGCATCGCGAGGCCGCCCCAGCCAGACCATGCCAGACTGAGTTGCGCGATGAAGTGCGGCACCGACTCGGCGGGCTGCCGGAGATCGAACGCGCGCTGCTACTCGGATTCCATCGCGACGACCTCTCGCTTCGGGAGCTCGCGGAACTTCACCGGCTACCCGTCAACACCGTCAAGTCCCACTTGCATCGTGCCCGAAGGCGGCTGCACGACACACAATCTGGAGCCAACTCGTGATCGACTACCGTGAATATCGGCAACGCGTGAATCGCTACCTTGACGAACGCCGTGAACCTCTCGACGACCCGCAGGTGGTCGCGTTCCTCGACGCGCACCCGGAACACTTGCAGGCCTTCTCGGAGGAGTGCGCCGATCTCGAAGCTGTAGCGACGGTGCCTGTGGCGACGATGCCTGTAGCAACGATGCCTGTGGCGAAATCAATTGGCACGCCCACCGTGCAAGTCCCGACCAAGCGACGCTGGCTGTACGCAGCCGCGGCAGCGGCACTGTTCGGGCTGGGCTGGCTTGCTGCATCTGGTTTGGCCGCGAACGAACACACGGTTCGAACAGCCAACCCCGACAACCAGAGCTACGCCGAATCCGCGGCTCGCCCTTCCCGCATCCTGTCGGCGACCCTGCATGAAGTCGAGCCGACCCTGCGCCCTGCCGCGTTCTACACCGTGCACGATCCACTCGTGCGCACCGCGACCATCACCCTCGAAGCCTACGAACAACGGAGCGAACTGCGATGACCCCCTCGAAACTGCCAAACCGAATCCTCGGCGCACTGCTCCCGCTGCTCGCTACCACCAGCATGCTCGCAGCGCAGCGCATGCCGATGCCCGACGGCCGCATTCTGCAGCTGTTCGACCTAAGGGAGACGCAGCATGGCGGCGCCCACAAGTTGGCCCCCATGAAACACGACGCCGGCAAGCATGCCGCATCGATGCTGCGCCACTTCATCGACCCGCCGCTCCGCGACGGCGACGACATCACAGCCATTGGCAACCATTGGATTGCCGTGTTCGCCGATGAACAACGCATCGCCAGCGTCGACCGATTGTTCCATGCGGCCAAGCAGCATCGAAACGACTTGCTGACGATCGAAGTGAAGATGCTCGACGTCTCGGCGGACAAGTTCCGCAAGCACTTGCTGCCGCAACTAGACAAGATCGAACGCAAAGCGGGCACGACCTACGAGACCGTCGTCGACAAGTCGAAGGCCAAGAAGTTCCTGACGTCCTGCGAAACGGCGGCGACCACCGTCCTCGCTGCGCCATTGCTGAGCGTCTTGCCGCTGCAAAAGGCACACATCATGGTCGGCAACGAGACCGCCTACGTTAAGGACTTCACCGTGCAGCGCGCCGGCGACGCTGTGATCGCCGACCCAGTCATTGCCACAGTCTGGGATGGCCACAAGAGCGAAGTTTGCGCGACGTTCTTGCCCGGTGGCCGCATCGGATTGACCTGCGATGTCAACGTGCAAGAACTGCTGCGCCCGATCCCGACGGTCGAAACCGTCGTCGTCAAGGGCACGAAGCCAGTCACGATCCAACTGCCGCGCCTCAGCGGCGTACGGCTCGCCAACGTCGCCGAGATCGCGGCAGGTTCGTTGGTCGTGCTGGCAGCAAAGCGCAGTGATGGCAACTTCCTCGTCGCCGTGATCAAGGCGAGCGCGACCGGCAACCGCTAGCTCGGCGAACGCATTGCTTCGCGGTTGGCTGGCGAGGACACCTCAAGACGTCCGTCAGCCGTATGCGAAGAAGGCCTCGTCCGCGAAACTGTAGTAGCGATCGGTGCCGACGACGACGTGGTCGAGCACATCGATGCCCAAGAGCGTGCCCGCAGACTTCAGTCGGTCGGTGACTTCGTGGTCCTGCCTACTCGGGCTTGGGTCACCGGACGGGTGATTGTGCGCGATCACGACTGCCACCGCCGCTTCGCGCACGGCCGGCCCAAAGACCTCGCGAGGATGAACCGGCGCCGAATCCACGACCCCGGTGCTGACCTGATGCAGCGCCATGACCCGGCTGCGGACGTCCAACAGCACCACGAAGAAGTTCTCCCGGCGCGATCCACGGGCCGTGTGCCGAACCACTTGCGCCACGTCACCACCATGGCGAACCAAGGTTCCCGGCCGGAACCCCTCCTCCGACAGGCGCCTGGCCAAACCGAATGCAGCGATCACCGCCGCAGCCCGCACCGGCCCCAACCCGTGTCCCGCGAGCTCTCGAACACTGCGCACCGCCAAGCCCGCCAAGCCACCGAACTGCCGCAACAAACGCTGCGCCATCTGCTCGGCAGGTTCGCCCTTGACGCCCGTTCGCAAAACCAGCGCCAAGCACTCGGCGTCACTCAGGCGGGGCTCCCCCAACTGCAGGACGCGTTCGCGCGGCCCTGTGGCCACCATCATCACCGGACTACTGCGTTCACCCATGCCATGTAAGGGCTCAGGAATGCTGCGCGGTGGCAGAGAACTTTCTGGCCGATGCCAGAACAAGAAGCACTCAATAGCTTCGCTGCGCGCGACGTGCCTCGTGGGCATCCATCAGCAACTCCAGTCGCCGGCCGCCGCGCGACATCATCTCGGCGGCCACCACCGCATCCTCGCAGCGGCCGCAACGGATTGCGACGGCGACCGCGGCCGCCAGTAGCGTGTCGCGGTTGCGCTGGTCCGCCAACGGATCGAAATCGACCAGCCCGGCGATGAACTCGTGTAGCAACGGATCGAGTCGCAGCAACTCGAACCGCGTATGGCCGTGCGTCGTTTCGCTACCCGGTCGCTTGGCCAGACTGACAAACGCCTCGACCCCCTGACCGAAGTATTCAGCCTCATTGCTAGCGGCGTAGTAGTCGAGGCAGCGCTGCTCCTTCATCGCCCGGCGATACAACGACCGCACCCGGGCGCGCTGCAACGGACTGAACGTGAAGAAGTGCACCTGGTGCGCCACTTCGTGCGCGAAGGTGTCGAAGCCGAAGGTCGCCGCCTCATCGAGGGCCTCGATCCCGGTTGCAGCCTGCATGCCGCCGACACCGCGCACGTCATCCCAGACGCGTCCATCGAAGGTCCGCCGACCACGCAGGTTGGCTCGCGCCTTGCTGTCCGTCGTGCGTTCTAGTTCTGCCAACAGGTCGTGACGGCCACCCACGGTCACCAGCTTGTGGAGTTGCTTGCGAAACAACGCCGCCGTGCGATCGACCACCAACCGTCGCGTTGGCGACAGGGTCTGGTAGCCGGCAACAAACTCCGCAACCGGGAGCCCACGCGTATTCGGCTTCGGCATCGCCTTGGTCAACGCCAAAAACGCCTCATCCTGCGACGCCATGCTTTGCGCCATGCGCTCCGCGTAGAGCGTCTCGCCAAGCAGTCGATGCGCGATCGCATGACCAGGCTGCCTCTCCAGGACCCGCTCGAACAACTCGATTGCACGCAGGCGTTCGCCGGCGGCCAACGCACCGACCGCCAAGCGCAATTCCGCCGGGATGACGATCTTGGCTGGCGCCAACAAGCCCGAACCCAACCGCAGGTGCGCCTCGGCGTGGCGAGAATCCAACTGCACGACCTGGTGATAGGCTTTGGCCGAATCCTCCGTACGCTGCACGCGGAACAACGCCGAACCCCGCGCCGCCAACAGCTCGGCTGACGACACCGTAACTCGCGACGTAAACGCACGCGAACGGCGCACGGCTTCGTCAAACTCGCGGGCACGAATCAGCGCCCGGATCGTCAACGCCATGGCGTCCTGACGCCTCGGTGCGGCCGCGACCGCGTGCTCGCCGTAGGCGGTCGCGAACTGACTGTGGCCGAGCATCAAGTGGGAACGGCCGAGCCCGATGGAGCGATCCACGGCTGCTGTGCCAACCGCCTCAGCGGCGACAAACGCCTGCCAGGCGCGCACCGGATCTTCGGCGTCCAACAACAGCGAGCCGCGTTGCAGCCACGACGGTTGATGGACTTCGACGGTCTCTGCCACCGGTGCCGGGTTCTGCGCCGCAGCACCATTGCCAGCAGTTTTGCTGACGACAGATGCTTCGCCCGATGTCTGCGCCGACAGCCACGTCGCACATGAGAGTGCGACGGCGATCATGCGAATCAGCAACAGTCGGAAAGTCGGCGGCATCGGGAGGGCCCGCATAGGCAGCGGGTTGCTCCAGGCCTTTTCGGCATCAAGCCCGGTCGGTCCTGTGCCGCACCGACAAACTCTGCGAACTCCCGTTCGCAGTGGCGGTTCACGACAGGTTTCGCGACAGGGTTAGCGATGCGCAGCGCCAAGCACTTCGATGCGCTCGACATCGAGCACGCTCAGCGTTTCGCCGATCGGACGCCGACGCGGGCCAATCACGCCAACTTCGCGACCGACAAACAGCGACAAATCGAAGCGACCGGTGTTGCACGACAGCAAATGCTGACGGCGGCCGCCCTTCTCGATGTAGTAGATGCCGGGGCCCGCCAGGCGGCTCTCATAGCGCAACCAACCGATCGACTCGAAGCGCTCGAGGCGATCCTTGCTGACGGGCTTGGCCTCGACAACATCGCTGACCGGGGCCTTCTCAGTGGTCGCGATGATCGCGTCGACGATCCATTGCTGGGTCTTGAGCCGCTTCTGCAACGCGTCACACGCGGTGCGCGCCACGCCGTCTTCTGCCAGGTCATCGGCAACCTTGGCGAGCGCTTCCTGCAATGGCCCGAACTGCTGTTCGTCGCTGGGCTTCTGCATCTCCTTCTCGAACGCCGCCTCAACGACCTTGACGGCCTCAAGGTCAATGCGATTCTGCTCCATCTGCTTGCGCTCTGCGGCGATCGCATCGAGGCGAACTTGCACTGCAGCCTGCATTTGCTCGGCCAATGCTTCGCTCTTGGCAATCACGTCGGGATCGCTCGGCACAACTTGCACTTCGGCCTCGGCAACCCAGGCCTCGACACCTTGCATGCGCGTTTTGTACCAACCGTCTTCCAAGCCAATCACGTGCATGCGCGTGCCGTCGGGCATCTGCGCAACCGGTGCTTCACTGGTGCGCGGGCGGTAGCGGAACGCAACCTTGGTGCCCTTGGTGACGACGCTGCCATCTTCGCCAGCTTGCGTAAAGCGCTCGCTGATGTAGCCCATCGGCCCAAGCGGCAACATGACTTCGCGGAAGCCATTCTCGCTGCGACCGAGGCGCACGATCTGATCCATCTTGAGCACGTCTTCGTAGGCGGGCGGCGTCGCGACCGCACTCGCCCAGCAACGCAACGGCGCCGACTCGACGACAATCTTGCCGTAGACCGGGACCGCATCCTGCGGCTTGTCGAGGTTCGCGAGCGGCGCGCTGATCTTGGGCTGGGCAACAGCGCCTGGCTTGATCGACGACGGCTTTGGCGATGGTGCCTGCGCCATCAATGCGCTCGACACCAATGCGCTCGACAGCGTGACAGCGAGCAATACAGAAAAACGGGGCACGGAACCCCCCACGTCGCAACGGATGACCATTTGCTTGACCTAACCTTTCTTTGACCGGATTCAGCTGACGCATCACGTGACCAAACGCAATGCGGTCGCATCACCCCGTTCGCACGGGGCCCACGACTTGCCACGATGCTACCGGATGACCCAGCCAGAACGAAGCCCCGCTCGCAGGTAGTGCTGGGTTTCCGAGCGCCGCGCAGCCGATAGGATGTAGGACCATGCGCCGGCGCTTTCTGATGCCTCTTCTTCTTTGCCTGTTCCCGTGCCTACCCGCCTGCACGTGGTGGAAAAGTGGCGAGAACGTGCTGATCTCGAGCGAACCGCTCGGCGCCCGGATCGTCGTCGACGGCGTGGACACCGGCAAGACGACCCCTGCCCGGCTGACAATCGGCGGCAACTTCGGTAGCGACCATCTGCTGGAGCTGCAAAAGCCGGGCTATCGCAACGCCCGACGCAGGCTCTACCAGCACACCGAGGGCTACACCTCGAAGTGGATCGACGGAGCCTATGAGTTCGTGATGCCGCCGCTGCCGTTGTTCTGGACGCCCGGGGATTTCCTGGTCCCATTCGGGGTGCGTGGCGCACTGCTGCCGGCCGAGTTGTATGTGCAGCTCGAAGCCGAAGATGCGCCGCTGCTAGGATTCGATCTGCTGGCCGCACGGGCGGCGGGACTGGAGCCGAATGCTGCCAAGGGCACGGAGACTCCGGCGACTGGATCCTCAGCTGCTGGATCCTCGGCTGCTGGATCTCCGGCTGCTGGATCTCCGGCGAACAAGAACCTGTGAGCAAGACCGTCTTCCTCGACCGCGATGGTACGATCAATCGCGAGATCGGGTTCTTTGGCGATCCGGCCCGACTCGAACTGTTGCCCGGAGTTGCCGAAGCCATGCGCCGCCTGCATGACGCGGGCTACCGACTCATCATCACCACCAACCAAAGTGGCATTGCCCGCGGTCTCTATTCTGAACGCGACCTGACGGCGGTGCATGCGCGCTTGCACGCGCTGGTCGACCGGTTGCCGCTCGCCTACCTGCACTGCCCGCACCATCCCGACCCGGGACCTGGCAAGCACCCTGGCTACCATCGCGATTGCACCTGCCGCAAACCAGGTCCCGGGTTGCTGCACCACGCGTGCACGATGCTCAAGGACTTCGGGGTCACGCTCACCGACGCAGTGGTCATCGGCGATAGCGCGCGCGACTTGCTGATGGCACAAGACCTGCCGCTAACCAAGATCCTGGTGGCGAGTGGCAAGCCCATCGCAGAACAACGGCAGAAGCTCTCGGATGCGGGATGCGAGCCCGATCACGAAGCTGCCGATCTGGTGGCTGCGGTCGACTGGCTGCTACGCTGAGCGCCGACGACGATACGCCGCCCCTGGAGACTGCTTGCTGGAAACTACTTGCCAGGCACGACTAGCCAGTGACGACTTTCCGGCTACGGCGACTTGCTGGCGACTTGGCGCGCCGAACGCAACGAGAAGTAACACGTCACGCAGCTAACGCTCGACATGACCAGGCCGAAGATCAAGCCGCCTTGGGACTCGAAGAAGAAGTGGCTGCCAAACGCGATCGCGGCACCAAGTGAGGCGCCAGCGCAGCTGAGATAGAAGCCGATCAGGCCGAAGGTCCAGCGCTTGTGTTCGGTATTCGGGGTCGGAGTTGGAGACATCGCGCCAACCAGGATAGCAAGCTCGGCGCCGCGAACCAAATTGCTACCAGATGTTGCAGATTGACCGCAAACGCTCGACGCCGCTGGTTACGCCGGAAGGGCCCGCGTTGCCGATGAACCAGTAGCGGCGCACCTCGCAGATCGCTACTTGGGTTTCGCTGACAGCACCGCCGGCGCCACCGACTCCCAAACATAGGAGACGTGCAACAACACCGGTTCGGCAACTACGGCCGCCACGACATCGCGCAACTGCGCGGCAAGCGTCTCGGATGGTGGCTTGTGCCCCCCGACCTGCACCCGCACAACCAACTGCTCGTTGTTGCGGCGACCGGTCACCGTCAGCAAATGCAGACCCTTCGTCAGCTTCGCCAGCTTGCTCTCGACGGCAACTTTGACGCCACTCGGCAGCACGGTCGCACCGGGCCGGGCCCGCTGGGTCAGATAGACGCTCAGCGCCACCGCGAGGAGGACAAATGACGTGCCGATGTGGCGAAGCCAACCGGTGTCGTTCTGCCGCCGCACACCCACCACCCACAGGCTGAAGCCGGCGGCGAGCACAATCGCGACCATGTTGACGAAGAACAACAGGAACGAGCCATAGGCGAGCGTGAAGTCGCCGGCCGCGAACGCTAGACCCGAGGTCGCAATCGGGGGCACCAGCGCCGCCGCGATCGCAACACCCGGAAGAGCTGCAACCAATCCTGGCCGTGAATGGGCATAGGCAGCTGCAAGCCCCGAAACGAACGCAATCAGCAAGTCGGTCAAGTCGGGCCATCCGCGAGCGAGCATCTGATCAGTGAGCGGAACCGGTTCGGAAGTCATCTGCAGCAGGCCAACTGCAACCGCCAATAAGAACGACGTGCCAACACCAAACGCAATCGAACGGAACGCCATGCGCGCCAACACCGCGTTGCCTTGCGCCAGTGCCAGGCCCACTCCGAGGATCGGGGTCATCAACGGTGCGATCAGCATGGCTCCGATGATCACCGCAGCCGAATCTTGCATCAGCCCCATCGCCGCGATGACCGTCGACAGACTGATCAGCGCCACGAAGTCGAAGTTCCACGCCGAGCTGGTTTGCACACGAGCGGCGAGTTCCACGCGCGTCTGCCGTTCCACTTGCGGCACCCAGCGCTGCATGATGTCGAGCAGCACGCGGAGCAGGCGATTCTGAAACGGAATCGCCGTGCGCAGAATCACGACCGGCTGTTCGACCCGCTTGCACAAGCGTGCCGGAGTCAAACCGAAGAACCGCGGTCCGAGCAAGCCCGGGCGCGGCATACCGAGGACGATCACGTCCGGCTCGTCGATTTCGGCGGCTTTGACGAGGCCTTGTTCGACGTTGGCCGCGATGACCACGCGTCGCCGGACACTGGCCGCCTGTTCCGGAATCGCGGCATGCAACACGCGGTCGAGAACGTGCCGCCCGACGGACTGCGCATCCCGGCCAATGTCCGGTTCGACGTAGGCACCGGTCAGGTGGCTGTCGTCGACGACACGCGCGAGATCACGAGCAAGCTTCAACGCCGCGCGCGGATGCGCACCCCGGCTGGCCGCAACCATCAGGTTCTTGGCCGGCCAACGAAGGTCGCCGAGATCTACGACGGCGACTGAGCAATTGACGCGCGGCAGGATTTCGCGACCGATGCAACCGACTCGCTCGTCGGCCGACTCAACCTTCCGCAACAACACGACGAACAGTTCGGGCGCGGCCTTGGTCACCGCGGCGACTACCTCGCCATTGTCCTCGACATCAGCATGTCGCAACTGACACAGCAGTCGTTGGTCGTCGACGTCGCGATGAGCGGCTTCGCGATGGGCGTCCTCAACGACGGAAAACTGCTCGTCGTGAGCCACCAGTGCCGCGACTTGTTTGGCGACGACGCCGCTGGCACGAGTGGAGCTCGATTCCGGCAGCAACATGGTCAAGCCGAGGTTTCGGGCCCGCGCGAACCACATCGCCCACCCCACCTGGAGCGGCACAGAAGCTCTCGGATCCAACAACACGACGATCGCCATCGGGCTGCACCGTAGCCGTTATGCGGTCGGGCCGCGAGCCAACGCTACGGCAGGTAGCGCGACAGCCGCCCACCAAGGCGGTTGCACATCCACATCGGCAGCTTCGACCAGATCCGGCGCGGCAGCGCGAGCTTCGGATTGCTCGGATGGAACTCAGGCAGCTTGGCGCCCGGGCCAACCAACAAATACTCGTAGTGCAGCTGCTCGGCGACGAAGCCCATGTTCTGTTTGAACTTCGCGGGCCCCGAATCGGCGCGGCTGCGGCCGAAGTCGAAGCGGCGATAGCCGTTCTCCACGGCCCATTCCATGATCGCGCAGTAGATGAAGTTGTTGACGCCGGTGTGGTTCACATCCGGCAACGACCCCGAGTAGTAGGCGTAGACGGTGTCCTTGAACGTGAACGACATCACCGCCGCAATCGTGCGTCCAGCTGGATCGACGGCACGGTGGATCACTGCGGCCTTGCCAAACTCGTCGCGCAGTGCCTGGAACCACTTCTTCGGCAAGGTCGGCGAACCCAGCCGGCGCTTGTTGTCCGAGAACAACCGGTACAACTCGTCGATGGTGCCATCATCGGTGACCGTGATGCCAAACGACTCGCGCTTCTTGCTAGTCGCAGCGGCTTTCGGCTCGCGCGACGCACGGATCTCGGCGCGGCGTTTCTTGGGAATGCGCGCCATGACTTCGGCGGGATCATCTGGCAGTTCGCAACGGAACGTCACGTAGAGATCCGACTGCGGGTAGTCGCCCGAGCGACGTTCGAGATTGCGCATCTCAACGAATCCGATGCCGAGCTCTTTGCCAAGCTGCCCGGCCTTCTCAATCAAAGCTTCGTGGGCGCGGTCGTCACTGCAGAGGATGCCGCCATAGACCGAATACGGCACGCTAACGAGGTTCTTGCCGAGGAACGGGCCGTTGACCAAGAACATCGGCAACACGCCGAGCCAACGTCGACCTTGTTCGACGACGTAGTGCTGCGGCTGGTGCTTGAACATCTCCTGCACGGCGCGCGACCAACCAGTGCGATGGAAGAACGTGCCTTGCGGATGGCGGCTGACGTAGGAATCCCAACGCGCATCCTCACCCGGAAGCAGTGCCCGAACCCGGATGGGAAGTTCGTCGGGGCTTGCGAGGTCCGCTTCCTTGGCAGCGACAGCAACCGCCGCAGCAGCCGCAATATCCGGAGCAGCCGGAGCTGCCGCGTCGCCAGAATCATCCGCAACGACACCGGCGATCCCCTCCGCAACATCCTCGCCGTCCGCAAGGTCGATGGGCACCGGTTCCTCAACGTAGGCGATCGGCATCGCGTCTTCGCTCGCCTGGTCGCGACCTTCGATCGCGTCGGCACCGTCGATCTCTTCGCCGACCTTGTAGTCGCGCAGGTTGGGTGCCTGCGTGAAGATGATGATCTCGCCAACCAGCCCGAAGCCGATCAGCTGCACCCCGAACGCAGCCAGGATCGCGCCGATGACGAACAACGGACGATCGGACAGGCTCTCGTCCAAGAAGATCTTGTCGTAGAGCGGCAACAGCGTCAGCAACACCCCGAGCAGACCCGCGGTGAACCCGACGTAGCCGAAGAATCGCAGCGGCCTCTGGGTGAAGCGCGTCAGGAACGTGATCGCGACGATGTCGAGAATCCGGCGCAGGTAGACCCCCACGCCATAGAATCCCGAACGGCCCTTTTCCTCCCGGTGTCGAACGCGGACTTCCACGACGCGGAAGCCCTGGCGCGCGGCGAGCACCGGCAAGAATCGGTAGAGTTCGCCGTAGACGGCTACTTCTTCGAGCACCTGGCTGCGGAAGCCGCGCGTGCCCGAGTTCAGGTCGTGGAACGGCGCCTTCATGATCAAGCGCAGCAAGCGGTTGAACAGACGCGACTGCAACTGGTTCAGCCAGGGATCGACGCGGCGATCGCGCCAGGTGGCAACACAGTCGGCGCCGGCTTCGAGTGCCTTGACGACGTCGACGACATCGGCTGGCTCGATCTGCAGGTATGGCGGTGCATTGACCACCAGTTCGCCGCGCGCTTTCGCAACACCGGCCGACAGGGCAATCGACTCCCCGAGTCCGCCGCCTTCGAGCGACACAATGCGCACCGTCAACGAAGCGCCGAGATCTGCCAGTTCTTCGTCGAAGCGAGTGATCGGGCCATCGATGACGACAACAAACTCGCAGGGGTAGCCGGCAGCGGTCAGCGCTTCGGCAAAGCCCTCGATCACGGTACGCGGGTGCGCTTCGTTTTCGGTGATCGCAATGACCACCGAAACGAGCGGTTGCTGGTGGCTTGTCGGCACGACAGCGGCCGTCTTGACCACGCCGGTCATCGGATCGCCTCCCGCGCCGTCACCGAGATGCGCTGCCGGAAGAACTTCGAAACCTTGACCTGCAGTTCGGCAAGGAAGCCGAGCAAGAACACATTCATCGCAATCAACAATGCCACCGCGCCGGCCGCGACGGCGGCCATGTCAAAGTCGCCAAACCAGACCCAGACGTTGGGTTCGCCAACGATCTTGCTGCGTTCACTCTTGACGAAACCGAGCAGGAACATCAATGGCGATAACAGGAACAACGGCAGTGCCAACAGCGAGAACCAACGGATTGGATGCGCTGCGAACTGGATCAGCATCTTGATGCCAACCAAGTCCGCCAGCACACGGAACACCCGGCCGAGGCCATACTTCGAGGTACCGGCCTGACGGGCATGGTGACGCACTGGCAGTTCGGTGATGCGAGCCCCGAGCCCGACACCGAGTGCGGCGAGGAAGCGGTGCATGTCCGAGTAGAGATGCAGACTGCGCACGACCCAACTGCGATAGACCTTCAATGAGCAGCCAGTGTCGTGGATGCGGGCACCCGTTACGCGTGAGATCAGGAAGTTGGCAATGCGCGATGGCAAGAGACGTGTCGAGACGCGGTCCTGGCGGCTGCGGCGCCAACCACAAACGACGTCGTAGCCTTCTTCGAGCTTCTCGACGAGGCGACCGATGTCGGCCGGATCGTTCTGCAGATCGCCATCCATCGATACGATGGTGCGGCCGCGACATGCGCGGAAGCCAGCCGCCATGGCCGCCGTCTGGCCGTAGTTGCGTCGGAAGAACACCAATCGCAAGTGGCGGTCGTTGGCTGCGAGTCGGCGCATGACATCCTGCGTGCCATCCGAACTGCCATCGTCGACGAACACGATCTCGTAGCTGCGATCCAGCGCGCGCAACGCATAGCTCAACGACTCGTGCAATCGCTCGACGCTCTCACACTCGTTGTAGATCGGCACGCAGACGCTGAGGCTGGGCACCTCGCACGCCGGTCCCTCGACCACGGGCGCGGCAACTGTCGGGCTGAGGGGTTGTTCGGTCGAATCCGTCACACTTTTCCGGGTGAACATAGTGCGCCGCGGACGACGCTTCTGCGAGGTTCAATTCGCTCAGGTCAACCAACTTGCGAGAGCACTGCCGGCCAACACCGCGAGCACGGCGGCGACCGCGAACGCACGATAGCGATGGCGGCGACGGAAGCCCGGGCCGGCGATCACATTGGCGAACTGACCGGGCAGTGCGCGCTCGGCGGCGTCGAGGTCGCCGTGCTCGATATGATTGAGCGCGGACCTGGCCTGACCGGGCAAGCGACTGGCGATCTCCTCGCGATGCAAATCGGCAACCGTTAGCCCTTTGAATTCGCGCCGGAGCCGAACCGGTGGAGCCGGCTCCGCCATGTCGGGCGCAACTGCCGGGCCGGAAACGACACGAAGGCGCGAAGGCGCCTTCCCATCGGAATCACCCGTCTGCTCCGTCTCATCCTCCTCACCAGTCACGTAAGACTGGTATCGACCAGATTCCCATCCACTCTGGAGCTATGCTCTGTGTCACGATGAGCCGCCACTCGTCAAGTATGGTGACACCGGACCAACACTCGCCTAGCCTATCTGCTCTGCCTATGCCGATCCCCCACCGGGGTTTGCGCAGGTATCCGCAAGCAATGGATCGGCCCGTACGTATCGCTGTCATTGGCTCCGTCGACGAGAAACTCGTCGGCGACCTTCGTCAGTTGCCGCTGCGTCCCGAGGTCCGCCAGGTGAACTCGCTGGTCGATGACACCGAGATCTTGATGCGGTTCCAGCCGGACTTGCTGCTCGTGCAGTTTGGCAAGGCGCCAGAAGAAGACATCGGCGCCGTGCGCTTGCTGCAACGGCTGTGGCCATCCTTGCAAGTTGCCGTGGTCACCTCGACCGGCGGAGAAGTGGCATCGGGGCCCATCGCCAACCGGTTGGCGTCGCGACTGATCGTCTATCCGGACACGCCGGGGCAAATGGCTGCCGTGCTCGAACAGATGCTGCACGGCGGCGATCGGCCGCGGCCGGAGTTGTTCGTCGACCTCGCCCACGGTCTCGCCGATGAGATCAACAACCCATTACTGTTCGTCTCCGGCCATCTGCAGTTGCTGCGCGCGACCCTCAGCGGGCCTGACGAACAAACTCGCCGCGATCAAGTCGACGCCGCGGTGAACGGGTTGCGGCGCATCCAAACAGCCGTCGAGCGCTTGCGCCTGCTGTCCCAAGCTGCCAACGGTCCCAACCGACACGAATCGATCGACCTCGCAAGCCTGATTGCGAACGCGGTTGCCGAACGCCAACCGGAAACGGAAGCAGCTTCGGTAACCATGCCGCCGGGTCCGCAACTGGTTCGGGGCGACGGCGAGCAACTGGCATTGGCGATCACCGCGATCGTGCGCTTTGCCGACGAACTGGCGCAGGCCGTCAGTGAGAGCCATTTGCAGCTTTCCGCCCAAGGCGACGCCCACCGCTTGCGCGTGGTCGCGCGCGGCGCAGGCTTGGCGACGTGGCAACTGCCAAACACGTTCGAGCCGTTCTACCCGCAACGATTGCTGCGCAGTCACAGCAACGGCCTCGGCTTGTTCTTGGCGCAGACCGTAGTGCTTGGCCACCGCGGCCAGGCCACCGTGCGCCGCCTGCAAGACGGCGCGCTGCAGCTCGACTTCTTGCTGCCGCGCTAGCGAGCGAGCCAGCCGCTACGGATTGTCGCTGCGAGAACGGCGCTACGGGCCGGTACTGCCGGAGCGTTGCTGCAGCAGGTTCGCCGCCGACACGCGCACCGGCCAGGCGTACTGGCGAACCGGCGCGCGACTACATCGGCGTCGGCATCATGCCGGAGTTCGGATCGGCGGGACCAAGGATCTTCTTGACGATCGCGCTTTCGACCAGCGACCACAGCATCGACGTCACCATGTAGAGCAACAGGGCCGACGCATACGAGTAGAGCATGACACCGAACATCATCGGCATGAAGCGCATGATCTTCTGGGTCTGGCGTTGCTGCGGATCGGTCGGCAGTGGCTGGCGTGCCATCTGGAACACGAGCAGCACTAT
>CAXBFC010000005.1:0-45305 GCA_963974725.1 uncultured bacterium
TGTTCTGGGCGTTCTTTGAGCAGGCGGGCACATCCCTGACGCTGTTCACGGACCGCAACGTGAACACCGAAATCATGGGCTGGACCATGCCGACTTCGTGGGGCCAGTTCTTCAACCCCGCCTTCATCGTCATCTTCGGCGCGGTCTTCTCAGCCCTCTGGGTCTATCTCGGCCGCAAGGGCCGCGACCCATCGATCCCCGCCAAATTTGGCCTCGCGCTGGTGCAGCTCGGTGCCGGCTATGGCCTGTTGGTGCTCGGCGCGTCGTGGGGTGTCGGTGGCGTGGTGCCGCTGATCTTCTTGGTCATGTGCTACCTGTTGCATACGACTGGTGAACTCTGCTTGTCGCCGGTTGGACTGTCCGCGGTCACCAAGCTAGCGCCGAAGAAGATCGTTGGCATGGTCATGGGCGCTTGGTTCTTGTCGATCTCGGCAGGCCACAAGATCGCTGGCTTCGTGAACGCGTTGGCCGGTTCGAAGCCCGAGTTCGCAAACGCTCTGAAGGTCTTTGACGGCCTCGAAGAGAAGGAACTCGCAGCCGGTTCGACCGAAGGTGCGGCCTTTGTGGCGGAGCAAATTGCCAAGCTGTCGGACGGCAACGCCGAGATGTCGAGCAAGCTCACGACCCTGCTGCAAAGCCCCGCCGAGGAAGTCACGCAGCAGACGCTGGTCACCTACTTGGGCGTCTACAACATGCTGTGTTGGATTGCCGTTGGCGCAGGCGTCTTGCTGATGCTTTCGTCGCCGTTGCTCAAGAAGTGGCAGCACGGCGTCAAGTGACGCGCAGCTAGCCGAACCCCAACGCGGCCGTCATCTGACGGCCGCCGCCATTTCCAATCTCCCCGCTGTCCCCCCTCTGAAACCATGTTCACTGGCCACCCCAAAGGTCTCTTCCGGCTGTTCTTCATCGAGATGTGGGAACGCCTCGCGTTCTACACGATGGTCGGCGTCCTGTTGCTCTACGCGACGGATGACGAAAACGGTGGCCTAGCCTGGTCGCAGGATGACGGCAACGAGATCTACGGTCTCTACCTCGCGTTCGTCTACTTCACGCCGTACGTCGGTGGTCTGCTGGCCGACCGCTTCCTCGGGTATCGAAAGTCGGTGCTGATTGGGGGGCTGTTGTTTGCGACCGGCTTCTTCTTGCTGGCGACGAAGCAGTCGTGGGCGTTCCCGGTCGGACTCGTGTTCCTGTGTTGCGGCAACGGCTTCTTCAAGCCGACGATTTCCGCGATGGTTGGCAACCTCTACGAGAAGGGGGACCCCAAGCGCGATGCCGGGTTCAACATCTTCTACATGGGCATCAACCTTGGTGCGCTGTTTGCCAACTTCCTGGCCGCCTACATGCGCAACACGGAAGGCTGGTACGCGATCTTCGTCGCCGCGGGTTGCGGCATGTTGATCTCGGTCGTCATCTTGCTCAGCAGTTGGAAGGTCTTGGCCAAGGCCGACCGCACACCTGGCACCAACCCTGAAGACACGCCGTTCAGCGAGATTCTCAACAAGATCCTCGCTCCGGCCCTGATCATTGGCGTCGCAGGTTGGTGGGTTGCTGGCAACCTGTTGCCGGAAGCGATGACCAAGCTCGTCAAGCCGACGGACTTTGGCTTCTTGCTCGGTGCCATCCCGATCCTGTTGTTCTTCGCTCGCTTGTCCAACAAGGCCAACGAAGACGAGAAGCCGGGACTCAAGGCGCTGCTGCCGATCTACCTGGCAGGTGGCACGTTCTTCATGGTGCTGCACCTCAACGGCAGTGCGATGACGACGTGGGCCAATGACAACACGGCGCGTCATCTTGGCCAGAACGATCCGATCGTTCTGATCGCGGATGCGTTTGTGGTCAACGGCGAGCCGGTGTTCGCGGGCAACGCGTATCCCAGCTACTACGACAACGCTGCTGCGAACATTCTGCGGCCAAACCAACTGTCTCTGTTGCCGCTCGCTTCGAGTGACCAAGAGAAGATGTTTGGTCAGAAGAAGATGGGCGCGGCGAGTCTTGCCGAGTTGAGTGCCAAGCTACCTACGGGCGTCGCCGTTGTGCAATTGACCAAGGGCGACCTCTCCCCGGAGCAAAAGAAGTGGGAGAAGTTCAGTGTCGAGATCTTCGATAAAGTCGAGATCGTAGAAGGCACCGATTCGCACGGCATGAAGACGACCAGCGTCAAGGTTGACGACGGTGCCAAAGCGAAGCAGCGCGTTGCGTTCGTGCGCACGCAAGGTGATAGCAAATACGCGACCTACCTGGTCTCCCAGGAGACCTTCGACAAGCTCTACGAAGGCAACCCGCCGCAGATTGAGCAAGGCGGCGAATACCTGCGCACCGCGAATGCGGAGCTCTACCAGTCGTGGAACGCGTTCTTCGTCGTGTTCATGACGCCGCTGATCATGCTGTTCTTCGCGCGCTTGCTAAAGAAGGGCGTCGACTTCAGCACCGCCCGCAAGATCCTGTCGGGCATGGTCATCACGGGCATTGCCGCCCTGCTCATGGTCGTCGCCGGCTTCACCTCCGACAATGGCGCGGTGAAGGTCAGCGGGATGTGGCTGATGGGCTTCTACGCCATCATCACCGTCGGCGAGCTATTCCTGTCGCCAATGGCCCTGTCGCTAGTGACCAAGCTGAGCCCCAAGCGCTTCGTCGGTCTAACCATGGGTGGCTGGTTCTTTGCCACTGCCGTCGGCAACAAGTTCTCCGGCTTCCTCGGAGTGCTCCAAGGCTCGATGTCGCCCGCGATGTTCTTCCTGGTCATCGCCGGTGCCGCCGGCGCCGTCGCCCTCTACATCCTCTCGGTGCTACCGAAGCTAGACGCAGCCATCAAGAAGTACGGAGCCTAAGAACCTGCGTACCGTACCCGGTTCAAACCACAGATCGGGTCCGCAGCCGCCTCGCCGCCCTACCTGCGGCGAGGTTACCGAGCCGCCTAGCCGCACTGCCTGCGGCGAGGTCACCCAACAACCCCGCCGCATCGAATGCGGCGGGGTCCCCAGCAGCCCCGCCGCAAACCTGCGGCGGGGTTGTTGTGTGAATAGGCCATGCCTCGCAACATCACTCCCGCATGACTGCCCTGCCACAGCCCGAACGCATCGCCGCCCTCGATGGAGTGCGCGGCCTGGCGATCCTGCTCGTGCTCTGCATGCACTGCCTCTACATCGCGCCGTGGTATGACCTCGGTTTCCTCACCACGCATACCTACGGGCGCGTCGCGATGCTGGGGTGGAGCGGGGTCGACGTGTTCTTCGTGCTGAGCGGGTTCTTGATCACCGGCATCCTGGTGCGCGGCAAGGGCCAGCCGGCGGGACCCTACTTCCGCAACTTCTACATGCGGCGGTCGCTCCGCATTTTCCCGCTCTACTACCTGGTCATTATCCTGCTGCTCTACGTGCTGCCCAATCGCGCGGTGGCGAGCGGCGGCGAGCAGCTGTCCTACCTGCTCTACTACCAGAACATCTGGTTCGCATCGGTTGGCATGTCACCAGACTTTGCCCGCCAGGTGACCTGGTCCCTGGCGATCGAAGAACAGTTCTACCTGGTTTGGCCCGCGCTGGTTTGGTTCGCCAGCGAACGCGCCTTGCGAGCGATCTGCATCGCGTTGATTGTCGGTGCGATCGCCTTGCGCTTCGTGCTAGTCCAGTCGGGCTTCAGCCACACGCACTTCCTGACTCCTTGCCGCATCGACGCCTTGGCCGTGGGGGCCCTGTTGACGTTGGTGCCGCCGCCGAGCGCACGCTTCGGCGCCATCGCGACTCTGCTGGGCATTGGCGGCTTGCTGGCGGTGGCCTACACCACGGGCGATTCGAGCCCGCTGTCACCCGGCCAGCAGATGTGGGGTTTGATCCCGGCGCTCGCGCTCGGAGTCGGCTTGCTGACCTTGGCCAGAACGGGTCGCGTGCTACAGCCGTTGTTCACGCTGTTGCCGTTGCGCTCGCTTGGCAAATACAGCTACTGCATCTACCTGACGCACCTACTCGTCATCGAGTTGTTCACCAAGCTTGCCGTGAAATGGGTTCCAGTCGGAACCTACCCGCCGCTGCTGGTCGTGATCGCATTCACGATCACATGCTGCGCGGGTTCCTGGCTGCTCGCTGTGGTCAGCTGGCATGCGTTCGAGAAGTGGTTCCTCGCCCTCAAGCGCCACTTCCCGAGCTAGCCGTCCGTCGCAGCACGACCCGCAGCGCGCCACCCGCAGGTCCTACTCGCGCCCCTTGAGTTGCGGCCGCGGCATCGCGGTCACCATCGTTTCGAGCATCGACCTCGGTGGCTCCGGGCTGCTGGCGACAATCGTGGTTGCTTCGCTGGTCCCTGGAATGCCGAGGGCGGCATCGAGATCGGTCAACCCCGCGGTGCTCAAAGCCGCGAGCCGCTGCTCATGCGAAGTCACCAGTTCGGAGGAATGGAAGGCCGAGCCCTGGCGGTGGCTGTAGGCCAGCAGGGCCAAGGTGATGTCGCTGATCGCGACCATCGTCAGCAGGATGCCGCCGGCTGCTTCGAGTAGCAGGTGGATCGCGGTCGTCCACGGCAGGGCATCGAGATCAATGAAGTAGAGGAAGAGCAGCAGGCCGCCGACCAGATGGAACGTCAACGCCTGGCGTCGAACGCCACGCACGACGTCGCCGACTTCGGCATCCGTATGCGGCCTCACCAGGTCGCTCGCTCGCCGCACGTAGACGCACGGACCGACGACCAGACACAGCACGCCAGCGATCAGCACCCAGCTACCTTGCACCTGACTCATGAAGCACAATGCCAGCAACAAGAAGCCCGCGAGGAACGGCGCGAACACGACCGTCAGCCAACCCGGTGCGGTGGCTTGCGGCAGCAGCGTCTTCAAGGCGAGCGAGCTGCGCATGATGCCGGGGAACAGCGCGAGCAACTTCGGCGCGACGGTCACCAGCAGCATCGCACCGATCGCCACCGAAACTTGTTGCTTGACGAACTCACCTTGCTGGCTTGCACCGCCCCAGTTCCTCGTGTTGAGGTGCGAGAAGTCGAGATACTGACCCCACGGCCACGCCGAGATCAGGAGTGGAATGATCAGCGCCGACAGCCAGGCCCAGCGCGTCAAGGAGCGTGACTTCTGCACCTTGGTCCACCGCATGGCCGCGAACACCACGAGTCCGGCGACCGCGATCTTGACCAGCAGCAAGAAGATCTGCAGTCCGTCGAGCAGATTCAGGTTGCCCGAACCAAACTGCTGTTCGACTTGTCGCAGCTGCTCGGTGGTCGCGCCCTGATCCGAGGCCGAGGCCAATTGGTAGGCCGTCGACGAGTAGTCCACCAAGGCAATCAGCACGCCGAGTGACAGCAGCACCGCTGCGACCCACAGCGCGGCACTCCTCCAAGCGACGTAGTCATGGGCGAGTGGGTCGGCGATGGGCCGGGTGCCAGTAAGCAATTCGGCCCGTTCGCTGGGGCTGGCCTGTTCGCGCTGGAAGTCCGCGGTGAAGGCTCGAATGACGAATCGGCGGGCGAGAGCAACGAAGTCTGGGAATGTCATGGGCGTTGGTTGGCGGGACAGAACGACTGAGGCCGCGATTTCGTTGCGGCTAGATTCCCCGGTGGTGAGATTCCCCTGGTGAGATGCCCCAGTCAGATACCCCAGTCAGATACCCCAGCCAGATACCCCAGCCCGGCTCCTCCCTGTTGGTGCGACTTACCGCCGACCAGATTCGGCTAGTCCCGTGCTCCGCATAGCGGGTCCCAGTCTGAGGCCGAACAGCACTCCTGCGCTCTAGCCGAGTGTCGATCTGGTCGACAACAGCGCCACCGGGTTGAGTCTTGCGTCTCGACGTGAGCCTGTCACGGGCCACCACACGCACGACGCCACGTTCTTCGATTGGGAAACGAACATGAACGTGGATCAGAATCCTTCTTCTCCGAACTCTCCTCAGCCGGCCTCTGCATTTGGGGCCTTTCCGGCGGCGAGCGGTCCTGCTTCGGCTGACCCGCGCGCGTCGCCGCGACAGGTGCCCGCGCGGGCTTCGTCGCCATCGCCACAGCCGGTGCGGGGCGCGCACCGCCATTGTCCTGGCTGGTTTGCGTGGAGCGCGATCACGGTCTTGTGCTGGTCGGTGGCCGCGGCGACGTTGCCGGGCTCTGCGCCGACGAAGCGCGGGCCTTCACGCGAGCACGTCGACGCGCTGTTCTTCGTCGATGCGCGGGTGGGCCATGACGATGCTGGCACGCCGGCCCAGGCCGAGTTCGGACAGCTACTGTTTGCGAACGGCACCGCCAGTGGCAGTTGTGTGCAGTGCCACGACCCCGAGCAATTCGGTCAGGATCGGCGCACGCACGGTCGCAACACGCCAGCTCTAGCCGATGTGTCGCGGCAGTTGCTGTTCGGCTGGGATGGCTCGCAACGCAGCTTGCGCGCGATGGTGCAGCGCGAACTCGACGCGCGCTTGATGCTGCGCACCAACCAGTCGGCGCGGCAGGCTCTCAGCGACGATCCGGCCTTGCACGATCCGTTTGCGGCGGCGTTTCCTGGCGAACAACCGAGCCTCGAACGCTTCGCACAGGCTATCGCCGCCCACTTGTCGCGGAGCAGAACCCGTGGCCGATGGGATCGCTACGTCGAAGGCGATGACGCGTCGCTGTCGAGTTTCGAACTCGAAGGCCTGAGCACGTTCATCGAGGTGGGCTGCGCGACGTGTCACCGCGGCCGCAACCTTGGCGGCGCGTCGGCGCACGTCATGGGGCTGGCGGTGCCGTATGAGTCCGAGGATCTCGGCCGCGCCGAAGCGACCGGGGTTGCTGCCGATCGCTACGTGTTCAAAGCGCCCATGCTGCGGCATGCGGCGCGCACCGGGCCCTACCTGCACGACGGATCCGTTCACGAACTTGCGGAAGTCGTGCGGCTGATGGGCAGGCACGAACTGGGCAAGCAACTCTCGCAGTCGCAGATCGCCGCGATCGTGGCCTTCCTGCAAGCGACTGCGGAAAGCGAATAGCGCGGACCACACCACACCACACCACATCACGAAGCCGCGCCTTCTTTGCTTGATCAGGTCACGAACAGAATCATGGAACAGTCTACTCATTCACTTTCTTCTTCCCCTTCCCTTGATGACGCCGAGTCCGAGTTGGCGTTGGTCCGTTCTCGGGCCTTGCTTCGCCGCCGCCGCCGGCGCCTTGGCGTCGCGCTCGTATTGGTGTCCGCTGCTGCCTACTTGGTGATGGGAATCGTGCAGCCAAACTTCAAGGCAGCTGGGCTCAACTCCAATGAATCGGCCGCCATCGCCGCGCTCAAGAACATCTCCTCGGCCCAATCGCAGATGCAGGCGAGTGGCAGCATCGACGTCAATGGCAACGGCCAAGGCGAGTATGCCTTCTTTGCCGAAATGGCCGGCACTTTGCCTCTGCGCGGTTCGAAGTTGCCGCTTGCCCAGCCTGTCTTGTCCGAGAAGTTTGGCAACGTGGTGGGCGGGCGCGTGCAGCGCGGCGGCTACTGGTACCAGATGTTCTTGCCGCAGACCAAGGATGGTTGGACGACGGAGCTGCCGACAGGAGGGGGCGGCCCCGAAGTGAATGCCGGGGCCGCGGAGGTGTCATGGATGTGCTACGCGTGGCCGGTGGAGCCTGGCAAGACCGGCAATCGTTCGTTCTTCATCAGTCAATATGGCGACGTGTTGGCGACCAACATGGCGAACGAGGTCTACGGCGGCGGCAACGCGCCGTTGGTGGGGCTGTCAGCGTTCGCAGCCGATGACAGCGAATACCTCTACGCGGCCAACAAGGAGTACAAGCGCGGTAATACCTGGGTTGTCATATGATGATGCGTAGAGCGGTCGCGTGACGACCGCCTTGCCTGGTAGTGGCATCTCCTTCAAGCTGCGTGGAAGGAGATACCTATGAAACGGCAGACAGAGTCCGGATTCACGTTGCTCGAAGCGTGCGTGCTAGCGGGGTGCATTGGCCTGCTGGCCGCGTGTGCATTACCAGTGGCAGCTCGCGCGAATCACGCGGCCAATGCGGCTGCGGATGCTATGCAGATGCGCACGCACTTCACTTGGATGGAAGTATTCAAGTGGAAGCATGGTCGGGAGCTGCCGCGTGGGGGCGGCCACAAGTTCGTGTTGTCGACGTGGACGACGAAGATCTTCGATCACACCGAGGAGAACCTGGGCATGTACTTCTGTCCGGGTGCGCGTGAGCGCGATCACCACTACCTCGCCATGCGGGCGCGCATGGCGGCGGGCGAGGATCCTTGGCCGGACCTGGCGAGTGTGACGACTCGCGATACGCACTACGTCGGCCGCGCCAAGGAACACTTGGAGACGGCGGAGGCGACCGCAAACGAGGCGTGGATGGCCACCGACAACGAAGGGCAGTGGATGTTTGCCGATGGCCAGGTCAACGTGCTGTTCTGCGGCGGGCGTGTTCGCACGTACTCGCATGACGACTTGGCCAAGCGCTTCGGGCTGGGCCCGTTGCAGCCTCGTCAACCGGTTCTGACCCACGGACCCAACAGCCCGATCCCCGAGTGCCAGAAGCTCGCGAACTAGCGGTTAGTCAGCTCGCGGTTGGTCATCGTCGACCGCGTTGTCCACTCGCTCACCATCCTCGAGCACATCGTCAACGCGCCGACCACGCTTCTTGACCGCGTCGCGCAGGATCCACTCGATCTGGCCGTTGATGCTGCGCATGTCCTGCCCAGCCCACCGCCGCAGTTCGTCGAACAGCGGTTGTGGCAGGCGGAGCAGGAAGCCCTTCTTGGCGTTGGGTTTGGCCACGGGAAGGTGTCGGTGCTAGCTGTAGAGCGTGCCGGCGTTGATCACCGGAGTCGTGCGCTCGGAGCAAAGCACGACCAGCAGGTTGCTGACCATCTGCGCCTTGCGCTCTTCGTCGAGCGTGACGACCGCGTTGTCCTGTAGTTTGTCCAAGGCCATCTGCACCATGCCGCATGCGCCTTCGACGATTTGCGTGCGTGCATCGATGATGGCGTCGGCTTGCTGGCGTTGCAGCATCGCACCGGCGATCTCCGGGGCATACGCCAGGTGGCTCAGGCGACCTTCGAGGACTTCAATGCCAGCGCGCGCCAGTCGCGACTCGAGTTCGTCTTGAAGTTCTTTGTTGACGGCTTCGCTGCTGCCGCGCAGCGAGGTCTCATTGTCGTGCGGTGTGTCGTAGGGGTGCAGGGTGGCGAGGTGGCGCAACGCCGACTCGGTTTGCACTTCGACGTAGCTCTGGTAATCCTCGACATCGAATGCGGCCTGCGCCGTGTCGCGCACGCGCCAGACCACTACGGCGCCGATCTCGATCGGGTTGCCGCGCAGGTCGTTGACCTTCAGGTGCTCGCTGTTGAAGTTGTGGGCGCGCAGGCTGACTGGGCGGCGCACGGAGAACGGGTTGACCCAATACAGGCCGGCTTCGCGCAGGGTGCCCTTGTAGTTGCCGAACAGGATGACGACCTTCGACTGGTTCGGGTTGACGAGCACCAGCCCGCACAGGATCAGGATGCCGAATGGGATCCCGATCACGGTCAGTAGCAGGATGATGCCGAGAATCAGCTTCGGGACGCCGCTGGCGGCGCCGGCATACGGTTGTTCGACGGAGGTGGTGTTCATGGTGTTGGGCTCCTGACTTGTATATCGAAGTGATATCACTGCGATAGCAGCAAGTGCCCGCTCGTTGCTGGATCCTGTCGCTGGAAACGTCGATTGTTGCTCGTGCGGTGCCGCGAGGGTGCGGCGTAAAGCACTTACAGGTCTAATGTTCCGTCTGGTAATCGTCTGAGAACGGCAGCGCGCGGACAAATTTGCGGCCGTATCCCTTGGTCCGCACCCGCGGGTCCATGACGACGACTTTGCCGCGGTCCGCGCTGCCCCGGATGAGCCGGCCGAACCCCTGTCGGAACTTCAGGATCGCCTCCGGCAGGGAGTGGTCGCCGAACGGATCCTTGCCGCGTTCTTTGAGCAGCTTCATGCGCGCCTGGGTCAGCGGGTGGCCGGGGCTCGCAAACGGCAACTTGGTCACGACCAACAGCGACAACGCCTCGCCGCGCACATCGATGCCTTCCCACAGGCTGTCGGTGCCGATCAGCACCGACGTTTGCTCTTCGCGTTTGCGTTCGAGCAGGCGCGACAGTGGCGCTTCACCTTGCACCAGCAACTCGATGCCTTCGTGCTTGAGGGGGCCACGCAGCACCTGCGCGAGGTGGCGGACAAAGTCCCAAGACGTGCACAGCACGAGAGCTCGGCCACCGTTTGCGATGATGTGCTCGCGAGTGCGTTCGGAGACTTCGCGCTTGAAGGAGTGGCCTTCGCGCGACGGGTCGGGCATCGCCTCTTCGATGACGAAGTCGACGGCGCGGTCATAGTCGAACGGCGACCCGACGCGCAGCGTGTTCGCCTGGTCGAGTCCGAGCTGGCCGCGCAGCCACGAGAACTCGTTGTCGTCGTCGGTCGCCAGCGTCGCGCTGGTCAGGATTGCCGTGACACCGCCTTGGAACAGGTTCTTGCGCAACGTTTCGCTGACGTCGAGCGGCGCACCGCACAACAGCGTGCCGTTGCGCGAAGGCTCGAGCCAGCGAACCAGCGGGGTTTCCGCGGCTGGATTCGGAATGCACAAGGCGCGCAGCATCGCGCACAGGCCGTCGAGTCCGTTGGCGCGCGCTTGCAGTTCCATCTGCGCATCGACCTTCTCGGTGCGCATCGCCGCGGTTGCCAGCTCGCCGCTCAACGCGCGCAGAATGGGGGAGAGCCCCTCGTCGACGTCGGTATCGTACAGCGAGAGGCTTTCGTTGGCGCCGCCAGCCCGCTGTCGTTCTTGCAGCGAATCGAAAAACGCTTCACTGAGCATGTGCGCCTCTTCCCACAGCAGCCGGCCGGCCGGGCTGACATACCTCGCCAACAGCGACTTGTCACTGCGGCGCTTGTGGATGCGACTAAGGTGCCAGCCAACCGACGAGCGGCCGATGCGCATGCCGAGGCTTTCGGTGGCCGTGCGTTCGAGGTGGTGGGCTTCGTCAAACACGACGACGCGATGGGCCGGCAGATACGACGCGCCGGCAATGCGCAACGCCAGGTCGGCGAAGTAGAGCGCGTGGTTGACGATCAGCACCTGCGCCGTCTGCATGCGGCGGCGGGCTCGTTGCCAATGACACTGGTTGTAGTGCTTGCAGGCCCGATTCAGGCAGTTGCCGTGTTCGGCCTGCACCGCTTCCCAGACCTCTGGCCGCGGCGGGAAGTCGAGGTCTTGGCGCGTCCCGTCCTTGGTCGACATCGACCAGTCGACGATGCGTTGCAGCTGCTTGCTGCGCTCGGGATCGTCAAACAGGCTCTTCTCACGCTCGGCTTGGTGCATGCGCCGCAAGCACACGTAGTTGTTGCGGCCGATCGCCGTCACCGACGACCACTCAAACGGCAACACCGCGTGCAAGAACGGCAAGTCCTTGCCATTCAGCTGCTCTTGCAACGCGATCGTTCGGGTCGAAATGACGACCGGTCCTTCGCCTTGATGGCTGTCGGCATACACCGCCGCCGGCAGCAAGTAAGCGAACGACTTGCCGGTGCCGGTGCCGGCTTCGGCGATCAGGTGGCGCTTGTCTCGGAGCGAGTCGGCGACTGCCTGGCTGAAGTCCAGCTGTTGCGTGCGAACCTCGAAGTCCGGCAAGCGGCGTGCAATCGGGCCGTCTGGGCCGAGCAGCGTGCGAACGTCGAGGGAGTCATCAGTCACCGGTGGGGAGGCCCTGGATGCGCGTCAAAGGTGTGTGGAGAAAGTCTTCGGGCAACAGCAGGCGGTTCCACTGAGGAAACCTGCGGTCGTGCAAGACAGGTAGTGCTTCGTCGCGGCTCTTCACGGTCCAGTCCTTCAGGCGTCTGCCGAGCGCGCCGCGCGCACGAACCCAATGCCGATTCTTGCGCATCTGGGCGCGATGGTCACGGAACTCATAGGTAACTGTGAGCATCTCTGGCAAGACGTTGCGCACCGGCCGCACATCGAGCACGCGGCCAACCGATGCGTCGCCAAACATCAGTACTTGGCGCAGCTGGAACATCGCGGTCAACCAGGTCAGCAGAATTAACGCGCCCGGAATGACCATCAGCACGATCCAGAACTGCGCGTAGAGCCAGCGGCGGTCGGCTCGCATCACCCCGCCCTGGACGCGGTGGATGTTCGGCGAGTCTGTCAAGACTTCGACTGGCACGACGTCGCCAAGGTTGTAGCTGCCGGCGGCAACGAAGCTGCAGCCGTAGAGGTCCACTTCTTGGAGGTCGCTGCCAGACTCCCGTGGGGTCCACGGTGCCAGGTAGTGCACGTCTTCCCAGTTCTGATCGTCAAACCGGATCGCCGGCCGCACCTTTTGCACGATACCTTCGACCACCGTGGTGGGGCCGGCGTCTAGCCGCTGACCCCACGAGAAGGTGCCGCTCGACTGCAAGAACATCGCCCATGCGATCAGGCTGCCGAGTACGACCAGGCTGCCGCCGACAACCAGTAGTGGCCAGCGGTGGGCCAGCATCGGCCGCCAGCGGGCGCGGCGCGGCGCGGGTGGGATGCTGCGCACTTCGTGTTGCATGCTGGTTCGAACCTCCAACTCCAGAACTTGAGAGTCCGGAGCTGTGGGCCGGGAGTCGTTGGGTCAGGAAGCCTAGATATGGATCAGGAAGCGCAGAACGGAATCAGGAATCGTAGATGATGTCGATCGCCGGTCGCATCGTGACCAGGTCGTCGGGCTGCTTGATCGGCAAGAAGCGTGATTGCGCACCCTCGCGCGGGATCTTGAGGTAGTTGGTCTCCAGGTGTGCGGTCAGTTCGCCAATCAGGTGCTCGATCTGCACGGCGGTTCGGCCTTCGGCCTTCTTTTCGACGTAGTATCGGCCGAGCTCAATCGGCTGTTGGAGCGCAGCTGCGGTGAACGTGATCGTATTGCAGTTGAACACGTCGACGATGCTGCTATCGAACCCCGGTGGGTAGCGCAGTTGCTCGACGAGTTGCATGTGGCCGTTGTAGGTGAACGGCGCGCCGCCGGCGTCTCCTTGCCACTTCGGCGCGAGTTCGACGGTCATCTGTCGTTCGCTCTTGATGTGGTGGCCGAGTACGACCGGACATGCGAGGGCGCCGAGATTGTCGACGTTGCGAACGAACACATACTTGCCGCCGGTGTTCAGGAAGCGCTGCAAGCAACCCGACTCGCGGAACGCCGCGGCGAAGTCGCCGTGCCCGGGGCCGTAGGGAGACGTCTCACCATTGTCGAGGCGGAACAGTTCGCCATCCGGTGTCATGCGCAGCGCCACGTATTGGGTGAAGTGTTCGATGTCGCTGGCCTTGGTGCCGAAGTTGTCGTTGGCCGCGAAGTGCTCCTTGGTGGCAGCGTCGGTGGCGAAGCTGTTCATCAAGTAGACCGGGATGCGGCCGTTGGCTGCTGCCGCGGTCTCGCGCGCATTGTCGAGCGCCATGCCGAGAAACGAGCGGCCGTTGCGGACCGGCACGACCCCCTTGACGACGCCACCAAAGCGCGTCGCCATGCCGCCATTCAAGACGCAGACGGCGAACTCACCGTTCTTGATCGCCGCCGTGCCGAGCTCGTGCAGCTCGCGCCACTCCTTGGAATCTGGCTCGGGTAGCGCGTGGATCCTGTCTGGGGGGGGAGCGCTCAGTTCGCCAGTGACCAGATTGTTGGCCGCGGCAAACGTGCCATCCTTGACCTTGCGCTGCCATTCTTGCTGCAGCTCATGGTCGTAGCCAAAGCGGGCGAGGGACTCGAGACTCTTCGGATCGGATGCAGTCACGGGGAGCAGGCTATCTAGCCGGAGCGAGTGGATCTACTGAGGACGTGGTTGGAATGACCATGCGATGGACAGAATCGTTGGGGGAGGCAGTCGCAAGTTGAGCCTGGCAACACCGAATGCCTCAACAATCAACCGCGACTGGGACAGCCCGATCTGGTGCCGCCGGGAGTGAGTCGGTACAACTTCTGCCCCGATTCTACGGCCAGGGCTCTCGTCCCTCTGGCCACGGTGGCGTCGGGAAGATCGCTCCGTCCTTGTGCCAGCGTTCGACCCTGGTCGATTGTGCTAGTTCAGGCCAGCGAGCCATCTGCTCTGTCTGAAACCCCAACCTTAGTTCGTAATGAAAATCGCCGTAGTCGGAACTGGTTATGTAGGCCTCGTCACAGGGTCCTGCCTGGCCGATGTTGGCATGGACGTCACTTGTGTGGACGTCGATGCAAAGAAGATCGCCAATCTGCACAAGGGCGTCCTGCCAATCTATGAGCCTGGGCTCGATGAGATTGTTGAGCGCAACGTGAAAGCTGGCCGTCTGAAGTTCACGACGACGTTGCGTGAAGCCGTCGAAGGCGCCGAGGCCGCGTTCATCGCGGTTGGCACGCCGCCCGGCGAAGACGGCAGCGCCGACCTTCGCTACGTGTTGGCCGTTGCCAAGGAGATCGGCGAAGCGATGACCGACTACCTCGTCGTCATCACCAAGAGCACGGTGCCCGTTGGCACTGCCGAGAAGGTTCGCAAAGAACTGAAGAAGGCGCTCGAGGCTCGCAAGTCGGACCTTCCCTACGATGTCGCTAGCAACCCCGAGTTCTTGAAGGAAGGGGCGGCGATTGAAGACTTCACCAAGCCGGACCGGATTGTCTGTGGCGTCTCCTCGGAGCGTTCGCAGGAAGTCATGTCGCGGCTCTACAAGCCGTTCACGCTCAATGGCCACCCGGTCTACTTCATGGACGTGCCGTCCGCGGAGATGACCAAGTATGCAGCCAACGCGATGCTCGCCACGAAGATCAGCTTCATGAACGACATCGCCAACCTTTGTGAACTGCTTGGCGCTGACGTCAACGCGGTGCGCAAGGGCATTGGTAGCGACCCGCGGATCGGCAACCGCTTCATCTACCCTGGCATTGGTTACGGCGGCAGCTGCTTCCCGAAGGACGTCAAGGCGCTCGTCCGCACCGGCAGTGAGAGCGGCTACAACCTGCGCATTCTGCAGGCCGTTGAAGACGTCAACGAAGACCAGAAGTCGGTGTTGTTCAACAAGGTCAAGAAGCACTTCGGGGACCTGACCGGCATGCGCTTCGCAATGTGGGGCCTGAGTTTCAAGCCCGAGACCGACGACATGCGGGAAGCCCCGGCGTTGGTGCTGTGTGAGCAATTGCTCGCTGCGGGCGCCACCGTCTGTGCCTACGATCCGGTCTCGATGCCGGAGGCGAAGCACATGATCGGCGACAAGATCGACTACGCCGCCGATGCCTACGGAGCCCTCGAAGGTGCCGACGCACTGTTGCTGGTCACCGAGTGGCGCGAGTTCCGCGTGCCGGATTGGAAGCGCCTGCGGGCTGCACTGAAGACGCCGGCAGTCTTCGATGGGCGCAACATCTACAGCGGCGCCGAATTGGCCAAACTAGGCTTCCACTACAGCGGCATTGGCGTTGCCGACTCTTCGCCGGAAGCATAGCGAACCAGAACCGTAGCGAACCAGAACCGTAGCGAATCTGTGCCCTAGCGAACCTGGGCCCAAACGAACTAGTCTCACCCCCGTGCGTCACCCCCGCCTGCGACACACTATCTAGGACCTAGCACATGCCACGTATCCTCATCACCGGCGCAGCCGGCTTCTTGGGCTCGCACCTTTGCGACCGCTTCATCCGTGAGGGATACGAAGTGGTTGGCATGGACAACCTGATCACGGGGGACCTGGGCAATCTTGAGCACCTGTTTCCGCTCGAGAAGTTCAGCTTCTACCACCAGGACGTCAGCTCATACATCCACGTCGCTGGTCCGCTGGACTACATCCTGCACTTCGCTTCGCCGGCGAGCCCGATCGACTACCTGAAGATCCCGATCCAGACGCTGAAGGTCGGTTCGCTTGGCACGCACAACTGTCTGGGGCTCGCCAAGGCCAAAGGTGCGCGCATCCTGGTCGCGTCGACGTCGGAGGTCTACGGCGATCCGACCGTGCATCCGCAGACCGAAGAGTACTGGGGCAACGTCAACCCGGTCGGCCCGCGCGGCGTCTACGACGAAGCCAAGCGCTTCCAGGAAGCGATGACGATGGCCTACCACACCTACCACGGTGTCGAGACGCGCATCATCCGCATCTTCAACACTTACGGCCCGCGCATGCGTCTCAACGACGGCCGCGTATTGCCGGCGTTCATCGGCCAGGCGTTGCGTGGTGAAGACCTGACCGTGTTCGGCGATGGCAGCCAGACGCGTTCGTTCTGCTTCGTCGATGACCTCGTCGAAGGCATTTACCGCCTTCTGCACAGCGACTACCCGCATCCGGTCAACATTGGCAACCCCGACGAGATCACCATTGCGCAGTTCGCCGAAGAGATCATCAAGCTGACCGGTACCAACCAGAAGGTCATCTACAAGCCGCTGCCGATGGACGACCCGACGCAGCGTCAGCCGAACATCACCAAGGCGCGTGAGATCCTCGGCTGGGAGCCGAAGGTGTCGCGCGCGGAAGGCCTTGCGATCACCTACAAGGCGTTCCAGGCTTTGCCGAAGGACAAGCTCTACAAGCAAGAGCATCGCGACTTCGAAAACTACGTGCGCAAGTAAGCAATGAGCAAGGTCCTCGTCACTGGCGGTCTCGGCTATATCGGTTCGCACACGGCAGTCGAACTGCTGGCGCGTGGCCACCAGGTAGTCATTGCGGACAACCTGGCGAACACGCGGGCGGAGGTGCTGGATGGCATCGAGTCGATCAGCGGTGTTCGCCCCGAGTGGGAAAACGTCGACCTCGCCGACCAGGCGGCGTGCGCAGAGTTTCTGGCCAAACACCAGGACCTGAACGGCATCATCCACTTTGCTGCCCACAAGGCTGTGGGGGAGTCGGTCGATCAACCGCTCGACTACTACCACAACAACCTTGGCTCGCTGGTCAACCTGCTGCAGTTCGCCAAGCAGAAGCCTGACTGCGCGTTCATCTTCAGTTCGTCGTGCACCGTCTACGGTCAGGCTGACGATCTGCCGATCCGCGAGGACGCGCCGATCAAGCCGGCCGAGTCGCCATACGGCAACACCAAGCAGATCGGTGAAGAGATCATTCGCGACGGCGCCAAGGCGCACGGCTTCAAGGCCATCGCGCTGCGCTACTTCAATCCCGTCGGCGCGCACCCGTCAGCGAAGATCGGTGAACTGCCGCTGGGCGTGCCGCAAAACCTCGTGCCGTTCATTACCCAGAGTGCCGCCGGCTTGCGCGGCGCGCTGAAGGTCTTCGGTAACGACTACGACACGCTCGATGGCACCTGCGTGCGCGACTACATCCACGTCGTCGATGTCGCCAAGGCGCACATCCTCGCGATGGAACGCCTGGTCGCTGGTCGCGTCGAAGAGCCGGTCGAGGTGTTCAACCTTGGCACTGGCACTGGCTCGACCGTGGTGCAAGTGCTCAACGCGTTTACCGAAGCCACTGGCGTCGAACTCAAGTGGGAGTTTGCTGGCCGTCGCGCTGGCGACGTGGTCGCGGCCTTTGCCGATACCAAGAAGGCTAGTGAAGCGCTCGGCTGGCGCGCGGAGTTGCTGTTGACGCAGTCAATGGCAGATGCCTGGCGCTGGCAACAGGCGTTGGCGTCGCGTGCTGGCAGCAGTTCCTAGCCCAACGATTGGAAGTGGCGCTATCTTGATGGGCGCCTACCTGAATGGGTGCGGGCGCTTCGGCGTCGACCCCTTGCAACCCGACCGAACCCATGCGCATCGCGATCTTCAGCTACGAGTATCCACCCGAGACCGGCTTTGGCGGCATTGGCACCTACTCCTACTACCAGTCACGAGCACTGGTCAAGTTGGGCCACGATGTGCACGTCTTTGCTGGCTCCACCGAGAACGGACTGACGCACACCGAACGCGATGGCTTGAAGATCACCCGGATCAAACGCGAAGGTTGGTTCCACGGCTCGCTCGAGGGCATGCGTGGCCGCCGCGCGTGGTGGGCTGAGAACCGGCTGAACACGGGCTTCGGCGCGTTCGAAGCGTTCCGTCACGTGCACGACAAGAACCCGTTCGACTTCATCGAAGCGCCCGAATGTGGTGCCGATTCGATGATGACCAGCACGCTGCTGCAAGTGCCAACGGCGATCAAGTTCCACTCGCCGGCGCGCTTGATCATGAACATCTACGACACGCCGCGCATCGATCGGGAAGCGTGTGCGTTCGTCGAGCAGCTTGGCATCAACCAAGCAGAAGTATTGACCTCGTGCAGTCGCTTCCTCGCCGACGAAGTGGCGACGAAGATGAATGAGCCGAAGCCGATCCACGTGATCCAAAACGGCATCGACCTCGAGATGTTCGATCACGACGACGGCATCGACGTCTACGAGAAGTTCGGGTTGCCCAAGAACAAGAAGCTGATCTTCTTCGCCAACCGCATGGAGGAGCGCAAGGGCGTTCACATCCTGCAGGAAATGGTGCAGCAGACGTTGGCTGAATACCCCGACATCGCGTTCGTGTTCGGCGGTCGCGACCTGTTCGGCTACATGGAGAAGCGGCTGTTGCCGTGGGTCAAGGAAAGTGGCTTGGAAGACCGCTTCTTCTACCTCGGCCAGTTGGACCTGCCGTCGGTGCGCGCTTGCCTCAAGGCGGCGAGTATCTTCCTGATCCCGAGTCTGTGGGAGAACTGTCCCTACTCGTGCATCGAGGCGATGACCGCTGGTCGCGCCATCGTGTCATCGGATTGCGGTGGCATGCCCGAACTGATCGTAGATCGCCAGACGGGCCTGTTGGCAAAGAACGGCGACCCCGATTCGTTCGTCGCAGCGCTCAAGGAGATGATCGAGGACGATCAGCTCGCCGAGCGTTGTGGTGCCGCAGCTCGCGCGGAAGTCGAGAAGCGCTTGACCGACGTGCACATTGGCCAGCAAAGCATTGACGTCTACCAGGGCTTTTTGGATGGCAATCCGCCCGCGGTGGAATCGCAGGCGGACCGAGTCGCGCGCGCCGCCGTGGCAGCTTCTGCTGAGGGCGCGTCCGTCGCCGAGGTTGCCGAGCTACGCCAACGCATCGCCAAGCTCACCGGCGAGCTCGACACAGCCAAGCGTCGGGAAGAAGAGTTGAAGATCAGCCGCGAGTTCCGCTGGGGTCGCAAGATTCTCAGCGTTGTCACGCTGGGTGCGAGCCGTTCGCGCGGCTAGCCAGGCTTCGCCTGGCGCGCGCGTCCATCATTCAGGAGTTCGTGTCACCAGCGGTCTGCCGCTCGCTGGTCAACGGCGTCGGGCTCAGTTGAAGCGGATGACGGGGCCGTAGGAATCCGGCACCATGCGCCCACTCTCGTTGCCCTGCCCGGTAGCGCCGTACTTCCAAATGGTGCGGGCCGAGCGAAAGTTGGTGGCAGGTGGCAGGATCGGGCCGATCGTCACCACCTGAACGTCGGAGAGCGTCATCGGCAGCGCGACGGCCAGTGCCGTGTCAAAGCATGCGAACTGACTGTAGATGTCGGCTCCGACGAGAGCTTGCAATGCCGGTAGCGTCAGTTGACTGAGGGCTCGTCCGAACAGCAGGGACCGGTTACTCGTGAAGAGCGTCAGGGTGAATGCCGGTTGGACTTGCAGAACACAGCCAGCGGGGCCGCCGATGACCGTTAGAGGAAGCGGCAGCGCTGGCCCCACGTTCGTGAATCCGATGACGTGGACGACGACGTTTTCCGGCGATCCCGGGGGAGCGTAGCGAACACCTTCGAGCTGCAGTTCCAGCACGCCGCCCGCGTTGGTCGACTCTGGTACCGCAAAGTGGGTTGGCGCAATCCCGTTACTCCCCGCGCAGCCTAGACCGAGCGTGCGACTGCTGCCATGCGGGCGGGGTTCTGCAACCGCGTCCAAGCGCCACAACGAGGATCCAGCATCCGGTGTCCACACGATATCGATGATCAGTGGGCCTCCCGTCCAGGTGTATGGAGCGGTCAGCGGGACGACAATATCGAACGGAGCCGAGCCCGTCGGCGGCGCGGCAGACGACGGGACGACGAATGGATTCTGGGGTGAACTGTTGTAGACGAGCGTTGGTGCGCCGTCGTAAAGGCGCGAGAACCGCACGTCCTGCGTCTCGCCCGGAGGATTTGCCGCAGCTCCAATTCGTACCAGCAGCCTGCCGCTCGACGAGCCGTACGTGTTCGACTGATAACTCACATCGCGTCGGAACGACAACTGTGAGATGGATGTGCCCGGCGCAAACGGCAGCGTGCTGGCGTCCAGGACGACCGCCATTCTCGTTGAAGTCGTGGCATGTCCAGCGCGTACCGAGAACGGCGCGTTCATCACTGCGTTGCCGGGAGAGGTGTCGTAGCCAGCTGGCCAGACCTGGGCACACAAGGCCCCGGACAACCACAAGCAGGCACCTACGAACGGAAAGGAAGAGGACATCATTGCAGGACCACCGTCAGGTCATCAAACCAAGCCTGCATTCCAGCACTGCCAATGGCTGAGAGATTCAGGCGCGTGAAGGTCGGGTTCGGCGGTACGACATAGGTCAGGCTGAACCACTGCCAGGAACCGTCGACAGGTAATTGGGTAGAGACGTTGTTGCCGCTCGGTTGCCAGAAGCTCAGTCCGTCCCCGATGCCGGCCCTGACCCAGCCAGGGCCTGTGGCGATGATGCCCCTCATCCAGCCCTCCAATACAAGTTCGTCTCCGGCGCGAAGGTAGTCGATGTCCTTGTAGATGGCGCCGGTGGCTCCGTCGATGACGATGCGCGCAGACGTCGATCCGGCGGCTGCTCCGGGTCGCACGTTCGCACTATCGGCGAAACTCTGTGCTTGGGTAGATGACCAGTAGTCCGGAGCCGACCAGAACGCTGGTGATCGGCCCGTAAAGCGGAAGCCCGCTTCGAACGATAGGTTTGCTAGATTGTGGTTGTCCCACCAACTGGCAACCTGCACGTGAAGATCGTCAACACCGAAAGTGCTGGTGCTGGCTGCGTCCAGTCCGATCAGCAAAGGGCCATTGGATCCGGTCAGGAACGGCGCCACGAAGAACCGTTCGAACGAAGGGCCCGTGCTCGGCAGCGGGGTGAACGTCTGAGTCGGCCCCTGTGCGAGTCGCGCCTGTGGCGCCGCCCCTTGGAGCAGGCTGCTGCTGCCGTATAGCTCGACCGAAGTGTCGGGTGGCAGGTTCAGCGACTTCTCCACCGATGCGGGAAGGCTCTGGGTGGAGAGTTCACGCGACCAGGAACCGAGACTGCCAGGTGCCGTGCTCGAACTGTGCACGCCGGAGAGTCCTGTTGACGTCCAATAGGGGATCCCGTTGCCCGCGGCCTCCATGTCGAGGTTTTGCAGATCCGTGTTTTGTGCAGCCGTTGCAGACAGCAGTTGCACGGAGCCACCACCCGACGTGTCGATGATGACGTTCTCAACACCGATCACATCATCGGCGGTGATCGCAGAAAGCCCGCCGTTGGTCTTCAGGCGAAGCGGCGCCGCACGAACCTGCGAGATCGAACACGAGGAGTCTTCCGAGGCATGGATCAACGCGACGAGAGTGCTGTCGGCTGCGAAGTCTCCGATCGCCCCATTGGATACCGTTAGGTTGGCACCACCTTTGAGGCTGGCGGTGTTGGCGATGACGCCCATGTCGTAGCTGCCGGTGCCCTGCAGGCTGAGCGCGCCACCGTCCATGTAGATCTCGGCGATTCGGGTTGGCCCTGTGATCGACAGATTGCTGCCGGTTCCTTCAAGGTAGACACCCCACGACAAGACTCGGTTCCAGTCGGCAACACCAGGTCCCGAGCGGAACTCGACGTTGCCAAGCTGCACCGAGCAATCGGGTGGAATCGAGTGGAAGCCAGGCTTGCCGGTCGAAGGCAGCCCCGGGAGTTGCGAGTAGTGGGTGCCCCAGGGGCCAGCCAATATCGGGGCGCCGGCAAGGTCTTCGCCTTTGAAGGACGCAATCACGTCGTCTGCATTCTGAAGGGTGAGCGAATGCAGTGGTCCAGTTTGCGCCACATTGAGCGCAAAGAACTGCCAGGTGACGGATCGGTGATTCCTCAGCTCAAGCCGGCGCGGAAAGTTCGGAATCGATGCCGTGACGCCGTCGTGGACCGCAGGGTCTCCGTAGACGACCGATAGCGGCTGGGTCGAATCGAGGTCAATCGTCGCCGCGATGGGCTGTGTTGCACCTTCTGCGTCGTAGTAGAACGCGACGTTCATGGTGCCGTTCGCAAGCAAGGCATCGCCGAGCCCACCGACGTGGATCGCATCCGCTCGGTTTCCTGAGTAGAGACCGTCCGCCCATAGTGTGCCACCCGGCAGGCTTGGATCTCCTCCCCAGCCGTGCCTGCCTTCTGAGAGTTGGGTGATCAAGCCCTGCAAGACGGTGTGCCTGGCAACCCAAGTGCCGCGCAGGTGCCGGAATCGGCACTGTGGAATCAGGCCGTTGTTGCCCTGTGACCCAAACAGCGACCGCTCCGTGTGCAGCAGACCGCCGTGATTGGTCATCTCGTGCTGATGCTGAAAGTCATTGTGGATCAGGAAGCTTGAGTCCAGAACCGTCAGCCGGCTGCCGTCTTCGAGGAGCACCGCACCGTCAACGATGAGCTCGCAATTCGATAGTACGAGCTCGCCGCCAGTGCGAACGATCAGGTCCGCCGGCAACTCAAGACGCGCATCGGCATAGGAAACGAATCCGATGATTTCGTGAGTCGTGCCGTTGGGGCCGTTTGGACTGATCTGGGTGACCCCATACTCGTGAGTGTCGAAGTCAAACTCGTTTGGCGCTTGTCCAATGAGCGAGCTTGAAAGCGAAGCAGCGGTCGCGAGGAGGGAGAGTGAGAGGGAGAGCGTCTTCATGGTGCCATCAACTCATTGCGGGATGGCTCCGAGACGGCCAGCGCGGGGCTGGAAGCTAGGGTGGCAGAGTTCCAAGGTCAAGTGCCCCAGCTTCGCACCATGTCCCCTTGCCACTAGGCAGCCAGGCGTGCTGCGAATGCCTTGACGGAGTGCCTCGGGGATGGGATTGTGACCGAGCTGGCTGCGGTTTGTCCGAGCCAACGTTGACTACCTCCACCGGAACAATCGATGAAGCAACCCAGTGGGGACGACGTGGTGGGGACCACACCGAGCCAGCGCGGGCAATTGCCAAGCGCTGTGACTTCCCGTTCGCCGGAACTCTCGGAATTCACAACGCTGCAGATTGCGCGCGAGCTAGTTGCGCGAATGAACGAAGGGCAGGCGTGGGAAAACAACAGCGTTCAGTTGTGGGTCAGCAACCAGCTGGCGCACGGACTGCGTGAGCAGACGAACCTGCACAACAACCGCTTCGGGCTCGCTCGCTACAAGCAGCTTTTTGGCGGCATGTATGCGCGAATGAAGGATCGCGTACCGCTGGCTGGTGCAACAGTCATCGATGTCGGATGTGGTGGCACCAACCCGGGCGCGTTCCTGTTTCTGCTGCTGATTCTGGGAGCAAAGCGCGGCATCGGTATCGACCTAGACGAGATCCGACACCCCGACATTGCGCTGCGTGCACTAGCCGATCTTGCCGCTGCGATGTTGCTGGACCCTACAGCGATCGTTGGCGACTTGGCACCCTCGCGCCATGCGATACTGGACAACATCGCCGACATTGATTTCGGCAAGCTGGCCAAAGGCGATCGCACCGGCATCTCCGAAGATCGCCTTGCCTATTGGCAGCAGTCTGCGAGTTCGATCAAGTTGGGCGATGCCGAGGCGGACCTCGTTTTCAGCAACGCGTTTCTTGAGCACGTCCCGGCGCCGGACGAAGTCATTCGTGAGCTGGCTCGCATCACCAAGCCAGGTGGAGTCGGCGTGCACGTGATCGATCTCACCGACCACCGCCGTTACAACAGCGATTGCCATCCACTGCAGTTCTTGGCGGAGCCAGGTCCAGGCATGGCTCTCGGCACGAATCGGATGCGTCAAAGTCATTTCGTGGCTGAGTTCGAGGCGCACGGCTTCGTCATCAAGTCGACCGACGTCTTGTTGCGCATTGATGCCGAGCAGCGAAGCCAGGTGGACTTCTCGCCGTACTATGCGAGCCTCAGCGAAGACGATCTTGAGGTGGGCATCGTCCGCTTCACCGTGCAGCGAACCTGACACCGAAGCACTTGACGCGTGGCGAGGTGACTTGTGGCGAGGTGACGAGGTGACGTGACTCGAGCGGGCGCCTACGACGAATAGGCGGAAGCGAATGCGTCGTAGCATTTGCCGATTTCGTCCAACGGGCGGATGTCGAGTCCGGACCACCAGGTGGGGGTGTTGACGATGTGCTCGATGCGTTGCTGTAAGGCGACTGGGTCACCGGCGCGAAACAGCATGCCATTGCCGTCTTGGATGATTTCGCTGAGGCCGCCAAGATCGGACGCAATGACCGGAACGCCGGCCGCAAACGCCTCGAGCATCACGAACGGAGTGTTTTCGTACCAAGTGCTGGGCACCACCAGTACGTCCATTTCGGCGAAGACGCGAGCAGCATCGCCTTCTGCATAGGGTCCTGCGAAGGTGATGCGAGGGTCATCGCCAGCTTGGCGACGCAGTTCGTCGATGTAGTCCTGGAACATCGCTTCCTCGGTGCGCCCGTGAAGCGTCAGTTGCACTGGTGCCGATGACTTGCGCACGGCTTCGATCAGCAGATGGGCACCCTTCCAAGGCGATAGCACGCCGCAAAACCCGAGGCGCAACGGCGTTCGTGGCCGCGTCGTGGCGATTGCTTGGATGCGGCCAGGCTCCAATCCGTAGGGCACGATTCGGAATCCCTCGTGCTGCAGGCCGTTGGCCAAGAACATGTCGGCCAGAAACTGCGACGGCGCAAAGATGACGTCGGCGAGTTGCAGATTGTCGAACTGTCGTTGCTTGCGCGTCAGGAGCGCGTGCGCGCGCGCTGGCTCCTTGTCGGTCAACGCGGGCGTCGCTGCGTCGGCTTCGACGTCGATGAGTTCGGGGTGGTGGCAAGGAACACAGCCAAGGCCTCCATCGGGTGGCCCGTCGCATACCGTGCCATCCGAACGCAGCAGCGTGAAACGTGGGCACAGAAACCAAAAGTCCGTCAGGCTGACGACGACGCGGGCGCCGAACTGCTTGGCGACTCGCAGCAAGTTGGATCCCAGTTGCCGAAGGTGGAAGCTGTGCACCACATGCGGTTGCACGTCATCGAGCACGCGCTGGAACCACCCTTCGAGATGCAGGTTCTCGTAGTCGCGCAGCACGTCATTGGGATTGATGCCACGCCAGTGGTTGAGGCGAATGACTCGCAAGCCCTCGATCGGCTGATCAAACAGTTCGATCGTTGGCTGTTGGCGATCGTGCTGCCAGTGCAGCGACAGCACAGTGACTTCGGCGCCGCGTCGTTGGGCCTCGCGTGCGGCAGCCAGGCAGTGCTGCTCGGTGCCGGAGTGGCAGTCTGGGAAGAACTGGTGGATGACGTAGAGCAGGCGCATCAGGGCACCCTGTTGATGGCGGTGGCAATTCGGTCGTGCAGTTGCTGCTCGGTGACGCGGATATCGAACTGCTTCTCGAAGCGCGCTCGTGCCGCTTGTGCCAGCCGCTGTTCGAGGGCGGGATCCGACAGCACGCGTTGCATTGCATCTGCCAGCGCGGTGCTCTTGCGTTGCGGCACGATGAACCCTTCGACGTCATCCTCGATGACTTCCCGGATGGAGCCACTGTCGGTGGTGATGACGGGCAGGCTGGACGCCATTGCCTCCAGCATTGCGGTCGGGATGCCGTCCTTGTCACCGATTTCGGTTTCGATGTAAGGGGCAACGAACGCATGGCACTTGGCGATGATTGGCGCCATCTCTTCTTGGCGCAGCATGCCATGGAGCACGATTTGCTTTTGCATGCCGAGTTGCTCGATGCGGCGGCGAAACAGATCCGCGTATTCGATGCTGTTGCCGCTTTCAGGATCCTCGCTACCAATCACGTGAACGGTCACCGTGTGGCCACGTCGCTGCAGTTCGGCGACCGCTTCGACCAGGTAGGTAAGGCCCTTCTTTGGTTCGATGCGCGAGACGGAAAGCACTTCAAATGGTTGGCCTGGTGCGTGTGGTTGTCGGGCAACCGCGGGGAAGCGGGTGCCATCGACGCCGTTGGGCTTGACCAGGATCTTGTCGTCGTATTGGCCGCCGGACAGTTCCGACAACTCTTGCTTGATGCGGTCACTGGTTGCGACGACCACATCGGCAAGCTCGATTTGAAGGGGCACGAACTTCCATTGGTAGTCGTCCAGCATGTGGTCCGCGTAGCAGGAGATGCCTCGCGGCAGCTCCAGCAGCCACGCCGCCATCATTGCCATGAACGACTGATCGTAGAAGAAGTAGCTGTGCAGGTAGCGCGCTCCTGATAGCTCGACCATGCGGGCGAACGTGCAGCCCTGCAGGACAACGCCTTCGTTGGCTAGCTGCTCGGTGCTCTTGCCCGACAGTGCCGAGATCCGTTCCAGGAAGGCGCGTAGTCGTTGTGGTTTGGTTTTCTCGAAGTGCTTGAGGTCGGACTTGTGGTTGCCCCAGTCGTGCTGCAGCTGGGTGCTTTGCTCGCGAAGTCGGTGGAAGGCGTGGTGCAGATTGCTCTGGTCGCTCTTGTCCCAGTAGAACAGCCGAGCGCTGAGCCCCATGTCGGCCAGGCCGAGCATCTCTTGGTAGGCAAAGGTGTGATAGCAGTTCGGCCAGTTGCGGGTGGCCGTGACGATGGCCGTGCCTGGTCCCTGCTTGCCCGCTGAGCGCCGTCGCAGACTGCGCATCGACACGCGAGTCTTGAAATCCAGCAAGCGTCGGTACCACTTCTTGATGCGGCCAGCGAGCCAGCCCAGCGGCAGCTTGTTCCAGATGAAGTTGCCGGTGCGGAACTCGCGGCCTTGCAGCGTTACTCGTAGCTGTTGACGCTCGCGCGTCAGGGACGCAATGCGGCGCTGCCGGTCGCGAACCTGCTCCTCGGTCGCCACTAACTGTTCGGTTGTGGTCGCGAGTTCCGACTGCAGTTTGGCAATCTCGCCAGCGAGCTGTTCGGTTGTGGCCGCGAGTTCCGACTGGAGTCTGGCAATCTCGCTAGCCTGCTGTTCGCGGTTCGCTTCAAGCTGCGCTTCGAGATCGCGCATCCGAACTCGTGCCTCACGGAACTCGGCATTGCGCGCGTCCAGCTTCGCCTGCGTTTGCTGGAGCTTCTCGTGACTCTTGCGATGCTTGCGCGATTCTTCCTCAAGCTGTTGCCCTCGTTGTTTGAGTCGTGCGTTGCTGTCGTCGAGTTCTTTGCGCAGGAATACTCGGGTCTGTTCCTGTTGCGCGCTTCGTTCCACCAGCTTCTGGACCCTGGCTTCCAGTGTTTCTCGGGCGCTCTTGAGGCGTTGTTCGAGCTCTGCGCGTACGTCTTGGATGCGCTGCTCCAGCGTTTGCTTCTGGGCCCAGACGTTGTTGATGAGTTGGTCTTGCTCTTGGATGCGAGCAGCCTGGTTGCTCGTGGCGACTTGAAGCCAACGGCGTTGGCCGCGCTCGGCGTCTGCTACCTGACGTTGGATCTGCGCATTCTGGCGCGTTGTCGCCAGCAAGCGGTTGGCGTCGCTGGACCCTTCGGGCCCAAGCCGTCGCAGGTCGGCTGCAACCCGCAGCTTGCCCAGCAGCGCTTTGCATGTAGGGGACTTGGCGATGCTGCGATCGAGTGCCAGCGGGTTGAGGACCGAATTCAGAAACAGCGCAAACCCATCGGCTTCGTGATTCTCACTCAGGTGGGAAGCCACCGCCTCAAGCACCGAGGCGATCTGGCTGTCGTCGGCGGCAGGATTGCGTTCGGCCCATCTCTGCACGGCTTCGGTCGCGACCCGGTTGACTTCGAGATAGTAGCCGTCGCGCCGTTCGTGCTCGAACCAGACCGTATTGGATGCATGCAGGCGGTAGGCGACGAGTGGCTGCCGGATGTGTAGCAGCGCGCCCTCGAGAGCGGCTTGCAGGAACAGGCGCCAGTCGAGGCAGTATTTGAGGCTCCGCAGCGACTCGGCTTGCGCGCGAAGCCAGTCCGTTCTCACGACCAGGTTGCTGCTGGTAACCAGGTAGTTGCGCTCCAGCAGTTCTCCAAATGCCTGCTCCGGCGCAACGTCGTGGTCCGGTCGGATGCGCTCAAACCAGTGAACCCAATCAAAGACCTGTTTGCCGTCGAGCACCAAGCTCACGGTGTCACTCGTCAGCACGCCGTCGTGACTGTCGATGGGTTGGATGTCCGTGACGACAAGCTGCGCGCCCGGGTTGCCGATCAGTGCATCGCGGCAGGTTTTCAGGTGATCGGGGTGTAGTAGATCGTCGGAGTTGAGCAGCGCCACGAACGGTGTCGTGACCGACTCAAGCGCTTGCAGCACCGAATTGCCCAAGCCCAGGTTCTGCTCGTTTACCCGGACGACGATCCTCGGGTCCTCGATCGCCGTTGCGCGAGCGACGGTGTCATCCGGGGAGCGATCGTCCGCAACCAGCAGAGCAAAGTCGGAGTGGCTCTGGGCAAGCACACTGCGGATCGTCGCGTCGAGGAACTGCTCGTGTCGATACGATGGGATCAGCACCGTGATGTCGGGAGAGGACTCACTGGTTGGTGCGATTGCCGGTCCGATCGAGAAGGCGTAGGCTCGCTGCGCAGGTCGTTGCAACAGTCCTAGCTGGTCCGCCCAAGGACCGCCGAAGGGCGTCAGATCGAACCTTTCGGCAAAGGCCTGATCCGCCTGTACGACCTTGTTGGCATCCTTGTGGCTGTAGATACGTCGTAGACGTTCGAGCAGTTCTGGTTGCTGTTGGTCGGTGGCGATACGGTGGCAGAGCGCTCGGAGCCAGCTATGTTCGCGAACGGTGTCCTCGTCAATCGCTAACAACCAGGTGCGCAGCGCCGTCGTGTCGGCGTGTTGGAAAACGCGTTGCTGCCACCGGGTCGAGTCCTTGCCCTGGCACCAATCGTGATCCACCGGTGGCAGCTGCAACGTCGCGGTTGGCTGCTGCGCAGCATCTGCCTGTTGATCGAGTTCGCTGTGATGGCGCTCCAGTTGCAGTAGCTCACTGCACAGGTTGCTGAATGCGCCGTCGCTCAGTGACGATGGGTGGTTGGGGCCGTTGAACTGCTCCCAGAAGTCGACGACGGCACCGCGCAGAAAACCGAGCTCGGTGGTGTCGAGAGGCTGGAGTGGTACGGCACCGTCGTGATCCAGCACGTGCAGATTGACGGTCGCTCCGTGTTCGGCGCCGAGCAGCACGACGTCGGCGAAGGCGAACCAGGTTTTGGGATCGAAAACGAATCGCACGTGCAGGCTTGCCGCACAGCGCTCGGCAATCGTGGCCGCCGTCGCGAGGGTTGCGGCATCGGCCGTCTGCAAGTGCAGTTCCAGTTGCTCGAGCTTGAGACCCGCCAGACTCTGGGTGGCTTGTTCGGCGTCGTCGACGGCTGCGGTGTGAATCCGCAACTGCGCGGAGCTAGTCGTCGCTCGAAGCGTGTCGAGGATCTGGGCAGCCGCAGCATTGGTGAACACCGCTTGCCCATGCAGTGTCAGGGTCTCGAGTCGTGAGCCCAGACTGAGGATCTCCTCCAGCAAACTGGCGCGCGGCAGCGTGCCATCCGATGGCAAGCGAACCACCAAGTGCCGTGGCGAATCACTCGCCGGCTTGGTCGCTAGCGCGCCGTAGTCTCGAATGGGGGGCGCGGTCGCATACAGGTCGTCGTGGCACCAGTGGGCGCAGGCTTCGCAGTGTGGCAGTGGCAGCAAGCCGTCTGCCAGTTCTCTGCGAAGCGTAGCGAACGCGTCGCTGGTCCAGCTCGACAGTAGTGCCGGCGGCGCTTCCTGTGCGGGCGCAGTTGCCGCGGTGCCATAGTCGCAGGCTCGCAAGGAGCCGTTGGTGTCGATCACCAGCAGGTTGGTGGGGGCCCGGCAAGCGGTCCAGGGCTCATCTTCGGCTGCTGCTGCCAGGCCTGCGCGCCATCGCGCGGCTTCCAGCTGCGCACGCTCAACCTGGGCGGCTGGAGTGGACTTGGCGCCCGTGCTCTGTTGCTTGTCCACAGGAGCCATTCGTATCCAGATTATCGGACGAAACGTGGCTAACAAGTATGCCGTCTTTCGGACTCCATGCGCGGTGGCGCCGTAGTTGTAGTTTGGTGCCCGCCGCGTCGATAGGAGTTGCTGGCTCGGGCTTGTGTTCGAGGCCGGCGCCAACGACCATCTGGCACTGATGACTTGCGGTAGCGAAACAGGATTTCAGCGTGACTTCTGAGGGCAGGGAACGGCGTCTTGGTGCCAAGTTGGCGCGGTTGTGGGGCGATGCTTCGTATCGCTGGCGGCTTGCCAAGTTGGCCCTGAGCCGTCGGTTGCACCCCGGTCGCCGACTGATGGCGTCGATCTGCGGCAATTTCCCGATCTACTCGCAGACGTTCGTCTACCAAGAATTGGTGCAGCTCCAGGCATACGGGTTTGAGGTTCGCCATGCCTTTTCCTTCTCGCTGCCGCGCTCGGACCTGCACCAGGCATTCTCCGCTTTGTGGTCACGCAAACTGCTGCTTGCCCACGATTACGGGCGTCATCAGCGGGACTTCGAATACTACCGCGAGCGTTTTCCGGAGCGCGTGAAGGCGTTGGTGGAAGAAGTTGCCGCGGCATCGGGAATGTCTCAAGGTGAGTTGACCCATCACCACGACTTCTTGCGTGGCTTCACGTATACGCGCATGGTCGAGGCTTGGCGGCCGACCTGGTTGCATTCGTACTTCTTCTACGAGCGCTCGCTCTACTCACTGATCGCGGGTTGGGTTCTGGAGATCCCACGCGGAGTCAGTTCGTACGCGGACCACCTGCTGAAGGATTACGAACTCAAGCTCGTGCCGCTGCAGTTGCGACTCTGTGACGTGGTCGTCGCTACCTCAGCGCGGATCAAAGAAGAACTGCTGTCGCTGGCGCCGGACATCGATCCCGACAAGATTGTCGTCAAGCCCAACGCGATCGACTCGCAGCACTTTCCGATTGTGCAGCGCAAGTCGCCGGCCGAGGGCGAACCGTTTCGGCTGGTGTGCGTCGCACGCATCGAGCCAAAGAAGGGCCTGCTCCATCTGATGCAGGCGGTGCAGATCCTGAGCCAAGATCGTGGCCGGAATGTGGAAGTGCACTTGATTGGCGAGGCCGACCCCAAGGACGAAGCCGGCCAGGAGTGCTATCGCGAGTTGCTGCAGTTCTGTGAGCAGCATGGCATCTCGGATCGTGTGCACTTGGAAGGCCGGCAATCGCAGACCGAGGTGCGCGGGTTTCTGGAGCGCAGCCATGCATTCGTGGCGCCGTTTGTGGAGACGGATACCGGTGACAAGGATGGCATTCCGACGGCACTGCTCGAGGCGTTGGCGACCGGTATCCCGACCATTGTGACGGACGCTGGCTCGATGCTTGAGGTGGTGACCGATGGCGTCGACGGGCTGGTGGTCAAGCAGCGCGATGGTGCGGCGATCGCGTCTGCGATCGAGTCGCTGATCGATGACGACGAGTTGTGTCGGCGAATCGGTGCGGCTGCGGCCGAAACCGTTGCTGCGAAGTTTGATGTCCGCGTCTGTGAGTCCCGGTTGCATCAGTGCATCGAGCGGGTGCTTGCGTCGGCCGCCAGCAAGGGCGGCGCCTAGTGGTTGTGGCGCCGATCGACGGTCATTACCTTGCGGATCGCACGGGCCGCTGAGCACATCTTCCCTTACGATCCGTCATCGTTCCCATGGATCAGCACGACCGCCCAATCTTCATCTTTACCCACGGTCGGAGTGGCAGCACCTGGTTGCAGAAGGTGCTCTGCCTTCATCCGAACATCGTGATTTGGGGGGAGCATCACGGCTTCTTGGGGCCAATTGCCAACGCCTGGCAGCGCTTTGCTCGCGAGGAAGCTCGCATGGGTTTGGTCGAAGCCGGAGTCTCGGATGCTCCTCAAATGGTGGCGCCCCTAGCCGATCTGAAGCTCAAGACGGCATGGGTCTGTCCGTTTGCGAGCAAGGATGTTGAGGCTGGGCTGCGCACGTTCATCTTGTCGATGTTTACGGCTGGAGTGCCCTCGTCCGTTCGGTGGGGCTTCAAGGAGATCCGTTATGGCAGCCGCAACATGGCCGACATGCTGGTTGCGATGTTCCCTGGTAGTCGCTTCTTGTTCCTGACCCGAGACCTGGACGAGTGCGTCCGGAGCATGGTGTTGAGTTGGGTTCAGGATGGTTGGCGAACCCGTCCGAGAGCAGAGGTGGCGAGCTACATTGACGAGAGGTTGCTATCGATTTCGAAGCAGCGCTCCGCGTTTGAACCGTTCGTTGCCGACGAACCGGATCGATGCAAGTTGCTCCGCTACGAAGATCTCATCGATGACTTCGACAACGTCATTCGGTCCGTCTTTGCGTTCTTGGAAGAAGATCTCTCGGTGGTGGACGCTGAGCGACTTGCCAGCGCCCAAGAGACCAAAACCTGGCCGACGGCTGAGGACCCCGAGTTGGTGGCTCTGGTCCGTGAACGCCGTGAAGCGCTAGATGGAACGTGCTAGGCGCGCAATTGCCTGGCAAATGATCGGCGCGAGGCGCTACGCCTGATGGCGGTCGGGACCCGAATCACTCCGTGTAGCCGAGGCTCTGCGCCATCGCTTTGACGTCTTCGGGCAGTCGCTGCCATGTCCACCGGTCGTGGCTGCGCTTCTCGCCGACCTTGCCCTGAGTGCTTTGGGACGCGTTCAGTTCCCGCTCCCAAACTCCATCAACGAACGGGGTGCCAAGGAATGCGCAGATCTTGGCCCATGTCTCGCTGCGCGAATCGACGAAGTCTTCTTGGCGAATGCGGATGTAGCGGTCGCCGAACTTCTCAAACTGCAGCGCGTTCTTGTTTCCTTCGACGTACGCCTGGCAGCCGTAGTTTTCGCCGTAGTCGAGGCGCTCCATCATCGATGGAATGTTGGTGCGCGGGTCGCGAAGCAGGTGGATGTAGTGAGCGTCGGGGAACAAGTCGTGCAGCAAATCTGGGTCGTGGTTGTCCCAGATGCACTTCATGGACCATCCCGGCATGTCACTTGCGAATATCGTCGAGAACATGTCGCGCATCGAGCTGATGATGCGTCGTTTGACCTCGGCTTCGTCGCCAACATACTTGTAGCGGAAGCACCATCCTGACTTCGCGAGGACCTGGTAGGTGTCGCGGTACAGGTCGTTCTCGATCACCGTGTGGTACAGCCCGAGGCCGTGCTGCAGGCGGTCTTGCACGTAGCTGGAAGACGTGCGGCCAGCACCGATCAGGAGGATCGGCCGGGTGACATTGTCCTTGTTCGGCATGGGCGAGAAGTGTCGCTGCCCGGACGGGCGCAAGTCCAGTCGTTTCCCAGTTTGGGAGCGTGAGCGCACGCAGCGTTACGGGCCCGAAAAGGCTCGCAGGTGCTCGGGTGGGCTCCGGATTGCGTGATTGTTTTGCCGATGTAGGGATGTTCCAGTAAACGAATAATGCCCCCATCTGACGATCCGATGGGCGACCAAGACACTATGAGAATCTGTTTCGTCAGTAAGGAATGCGCGGGTCTTCGCGGCGGCGGTATCGGCACCTACATCGCCGAGGCCGGCAAAGCCCTGCGCGCCAATGGTCACGAAGCGTGGCTCGTCACGACGGTCTACAACGAGTCGGATCGCGAGCTGATTGAAAAGCTGCCGTTCGATCGCGTGGTCGTGGCTGGCGAGGGTGTTGCGCAGAAGGATCGTCGGCGTTTCTTCCACGCCAATCCGCACTACGGATACTCGCACCTGGTGCACCTGACGCTGCAAGCACTGGACGAGACCTTCGACTACATCGAGTTTGCGGACTACGAGGCGGAGGGGCTCATTCCATTCCAGGAGCAGCGGCTCTTCGGCACGTACGGCACGACGGTAATGAGCGTCGTATTCCACTCGCCGACCTGGGAGTGCTTTGGTTACGACAAGCAGTCCCATCGCGCGAGTCTGCAGATCCGCGAGACGTGCAACATCGAAGAAGAGGCGATTCGCATCGCTCCGGTGATCAATAGCCCTTCGCGCGGCTTGCGCGACGAGGTCTTGACGCGCCTCAAGCTGGAGCGAGATGTCGCGATCATTCGCTACCCGATGGAGTTGGATGCGCAGTTGCCAGAAACGCCGGCACCGCGCAAGAGTCTGAGCGATCTGGAGATCATCTACTACGGACGCATCGAGCCCCGCAAAGGTGTCGAAGAGCTGATCGAAGCGTTCCGTGAACTGCCGGAGTGCAAGATCACGCTGATCGGTGGCGACGTCGACTACTCGCCATACGGCAAGTCACTGCGGGACTACCTCAAGAAGAAGGCGCCGGCCAACGTGACGTTTCACGATCCGATGCCGCGGCCGAAGTTGCTCAAGCGCATCCAGACTGCGGACGTCTGCATCTTCCCGTCGCTACTTGAGAACTGGCCGAACACCTGCATCGAAGCGATGTCTGCCGGTCGTGTCGTCATCGGCAGCAAGCATGGTGGCATGGGCGAGATGATCGAAGACGGTGTCTCCGGCTTCCATGTAGATGGACGTTCGAGTGCCGATATCGTGCGCGTTTTCCGCAAGGATCTGACCGACAGCCTCGGTCGCCTTGACGAGCTTGGCAAGCAGGCTGCGATTCGCATGCGCATGCTTTCGGACCAGAAGACCTACTGCAAGGATCTGTTGGCTCGCATCGCGGCGAGCCAGGTCACGCCGTTGCCGCCAATCGATCACGAGGCGCACAAGGTCACGATCGCCGTGCCGTTCTACAACGATCGCGACACGATCGATGCGACGATGGCAGCGGTCTGCAGTCAATCGCATCGCAACCTGGAGATCCTGATCATCAATGATGGTTCGCCGCTCGCCGATGCCGACGAGCTGCTGGCGCAGCAGGCGGCGCGAGATGAGCGCGTTCGGGTATTGAGCAAGCCGAACGGTGGTCTGGGCTCGGCGCGCAACTTTGCCATCGAACAAGCTACCGGTGAGTTCCTGCTGTTCTGCGACGCCGACAACCTGTTGCGGCCGGACTACGCCAAACTCGGTGTTGAGGTGTTGGTGCGCCATCCGAACTCGCACGTCGCGGTGCCCAACAACCGTCACTTTGATGATGCGACTGGTCAGGCTGGTGGCACCTACAATGCGCTGCCCTTCGACCGCACTGCTTGCTTGTTCACCAATCGGTTCGGAGACGCTGGAGCGTTCTTCCGCCGTTCGATGCTGATCGATCAGAACCTGCGTTACGACCTGATCCCGACGGGTTACGAGGACTGGGCGTTGTGGATGGATCTGTTCGATCGTGACATCCAAGTCGAGCGTATTCCGCGCGAGATGTACGACTATCGGGTGCGAGCCGATTCGATGATGAAGGTCGATTCGTTGCCCAATCACCCCGCGTTGGTGGGTTGGTTGATCCAGCATCACCTGCCCAAGTCGACCGCGAGCGAGCGGGATCTGCTGACGACGATCTTTCAGCACTGTGGTCAGTCGATTGCTCGCGTGTCGCAAGGGCATCCGGACCACTTGCCGCCGACCGCCCCCCAGGCGGCGCCCCCGGCTGCCAAGTCGTCCTCGCCGGCGAAGTCACCTCCGTCGGCAGAATCGCTCTCGCCGCCCGCGCCCGCCACGTTACCTACGCCGGTCATGTCGCCTTCGTCGGCGCTCCCAATGGATATGCCACCGCCGCCCTTGCGCTACAAGATCGTGGACGGGATGTCCCGCATGTCGAAGAAGATCCCCGGTCTCAATCGTCTGATGCGATCCGCCATCGGTGTGTTTGGCGGCCGCAAGCCGTCCGATAGCTAGGCACTCAGATGGAATCTGCTAGCAGGGACGATGGGCGGCCCAGCGTGTCGCTGGTCATGCCAACCTGGAACGCTGGCCCTCTGCTCGACGACGTTCTCGCTGCCATCACGTCCCTCGAGGGCACGGTGTTCGACGAGTTGATCGCCGTCGACAGTGGTTCGACTGACGGCACGCAGGAACGCTTGCGTGCCGCTGGGTTCCACGTCGAGTCGATTCCGCAGAGTGAGTTCGATCACGGTGCGACCCGGGACCGCGGCATCGAGATGAGCACGGGGGACATTATCGTGCTGTTGGTGCAGGACGCGACGCTACAGGGAGCCGATTGGCTCGCGAAAATGGTGGCGCCGTTTTCCGATCCCGATGTTGCTGGCGTCTGGTGCCGACAGATTCCGCGGCCTGGCTGCCAGCATGTACTCGATCGTCGCATCCGCGGTTGGCCTGGTCGTGGCGAAGTCGTCAGCAAGCGTCAGTTGGAACCTGGCCAGAAGCTGTCGGACTTGCAGCCCTTTGACCAACTGATGCACTCGGCGTTCGACAATGTTGCTTCAGCCGTCCGTCGCACGATGTGGCAGCGCTTCAAGCTCGGCCCGCGACGCTTCGGCGAAGATATCTACTTCGGCAAGCGCGTCATCGAGGCCGGCCTTGCGATTGCGCACCAAGGCGAGGCGTCTGTCATCCACAGCCACGATCGCACGGCTTGGTCCGAAGGCAAGCGCACGTTCTGTGATCACCGCAATCTGCGCGGACTCTTCGGGCTGGTCGGCATTCCTACTCGCCAAGCGCTCAAGAAGGCGCTCAAGCAATCTGCCGAAGAGCACGTTGCCTACGTCAAGAGCCTAAACTTGCCATCCGATCAGGAAGGCCCGGCGCTTGAGTGGACCAAGGCCTACTGCAAGTGGCAGTGCTGGGGGCAGTATCTTGGTGCCAAGGCCGGCGCCAACCCGTCGGGGTTGCAAGGGGTGTTATTCCGGTGGCTGGGGAAGAGGCTCGAGCGCGGCATCGGCTGATGGCCGGTGCGGCTTGCTAGCTGTCCTTGCCCTTGAGTTCGCGCAGTTCCTTGCGCGCGGCGTCCAGCAGGTGGAGCAAGTGCTCGCTCTGTGAGACTAGATCCGTTCGCGCCGCCTGGCTCTGTGCCAACTGCTCGCGTAGTTGCTTGTTGTCGGCCGCGAGTTCACCGACTCGCTCGCCAAGAGCATCGATGCTGGCGCGAAGGGCCTGCAGTTCGCTGGTGATGGGTTCCGATGGTGGCTTCGACACGCATGGCAGCATACCGTGCGAGCCTCCCTGTTCGCATGGCCAAGGTCGTCGTCATCGCTCCGTATGTTCCGCATCCCGCCCGACATGGCGGGGCCATGCGTTCGCGGATGTTGCTTGATGCGCTGCGGCTCGACCACGAAGTGCACTTGGCGGCGGCGGTGGCGAGCCCTGCGGATCTGGCGAACTTGAACGCCCTGGCGAGCGAGGCTGGCATTGCGGTGCATCCGCTGCCGGCTCACGAGGCGCCGAGACCGAGTTTGCTTGGCAAGTTGGGTCGGTGGTTGATGGGTGGCTCGGAACTGGTCGGCCGGCGTTGGCAGAAGGGTGCTGCCAAGGAGGTGCATCGCGTCTTCGAAACGATCGGCTACGACATCGGCGTCATCGATAGCACCTACGCCAGCCCTGTTGTGACCGGCGGCTGCCATTTGCTGTTCTTGCACAACCTCGAATACTCAATGTATGCGCGCCAAGACGACGAACCGCGCAGCTGGTCGGATCGCATGACGCGGCGCATGGAGGCCCGCGGCCTGCGGTCCGTGGAGAAGTCGGCGATCCAGCGGCAAGCACTGACCGTGACGGTGTCCGAGCATGATCGCGATCTTGCGTTGGGTCTTGTTCCGGCCGCGCACGTCGAGGTCGTGCCCAACTCGGTTGACTTGGAGCAGCTGCGGCTGTTGCCCGCAGCCGCTGCGAGCGTGCCACCGCGGCTGTTGTTCGTTGGTTCGCTCGATTACCCGCCGAACTTCGAAGCCGTGACCGAGTTGGTGGAGCGCCACGTGCCGGTGTTACGAAGGGCGTTTCCGGAGTTGACGGTGCGGCTCGTCGGTAAGGATCCGGACGGCCACGGGGCACGTTTTGCCGGCGTAGAAGGCGTTGAGGTAGTTGGGCCGGTCGACGATGTTGTCGAGCACTATCGTGATACGCACGCCGTCTACCTGCCCATTCGTAGTGGCGGCGGCACGCGCATCAAGATCTTGGAAGCATGGGCTCTCGGGGTGCCGGTGCTGTCGACCGCGGTCGGGTGCGAAGGTCTACCTGCCGAGGACGGCGTGCACTTGCGTCGGTTCGATACTCCCGAGCAAGGCTGCGATGCTCTGCGTGCCGTGCTCGCTGGCGGATCAAGCTTGCGAGACAACGCGCGCCAACTCGTGGATGCGCAGTTTTCTCGCGCTGCCGCGATTGCGCGTCTGCGCCAGCTGGTCAGTGAATTGCTGGCACGGCAAACGAAGTAACTGATGAAGGCGTGATGCTGCGCCGGTCTGGCAATAGGTCTTCGTGCCGTGGGGCCCGTGAACGACCACGCTTTTGAGCGATGGCTTGCTGCTCACCCAACAAATGGTTGCCTCGGTCTCGCGCAGCTCGACGAAGTATGGTGCGGTGGTCCCGCCACTCAATACGGGCTTCTGTGATCGTTCTGCTTCTGGCAGCGTCGATTGCCGGACGCCCGCTCGCTGGGATCCCTTGCTGTTGATCGATGTTAGCATGCTGCTCGACTGGTCCGCGTCCGTGTTCGTCGAGCGACAGCAGGCGCTTGCGAGGTGCGCAACTGCGGTACGTGCGACGACCTGCTAGGCGGCGCTCACTCGATGTTGGTGGCAGGTGCGTTCTCCCATCTCATCACCTCCTGGCCCATGATCTTGCTGATGCCATAGCAGTATTTGCTGATCCGGTCGAGGTTGCATTCGTGGCGAGCCAGCAGGGTGGTCAGCCAGTGCGGGGCTCGTTCGTTTGCTTTGACCTCCATGACCGTCATGCCTGCCGGGAACGCTAGCACTTCGCGGCGCGGCTTCTCCAGGTCGAACCCCGCCCGGCGTGTTCGGATCATCGTGTCGAACGTCAGCCGCAATCCTGGATCGACGAAGTAGCCCTGGTAAGCCTTGCGCGTGTAGGAGATGACGCATTGGGGCACGAGCCGCAGCGATCGCACCAGGTAGTGCACCTCGTCGGCAACCTCTTGGTCGTCGGGGTCGCTGAGATGATAGCGTTGATGTCCCGAGCAGAGCTGATAGGCATCTTTCAGCGTCATTGCCAGGCGCCGCTTCTGCACGGTTCGGTTGATCCGCTGCTTGATCTCGACAAACGCGACGTCATCGGGCCGGTCTGGGTAAACCCGGATCCGGAGCTTGCGGCGGTACAGCAAGCCATCCAACTTGTTGCGATAGCAATCGAGGTCCGGCGTGTCGAAGTAGAGGCTGGAGACTTTGTAGTAACCGGATGCGGAGGCGTGTGGATCGGGTTCGAGAAAGAGTTCCAGGTCCGGTACCAGATGACGAAGTTGGCGCACCGGCACCGAGTACTTGATCTCGTATCGATTGAAGCGCTTGATCATTGTCGAATCTCCGCTCCGGCGAACTGCAGGCCGGGAAGCTGAAGGTCGTATGGGCCTGCTGCGTGGATGCCCACTTGCAGATCAAGGGTTTGGCGCGCGCCAATCACCGGCGTCAAGAAGCTGCCGTGCTTTGGGAGCTGGTCGCCGACGAACGCAAAGGTGTTGGCGTTGCCGGCAATGACGTACTGGCCCAAGGCGTCACCGTCTGTCTCGAACTTGAGCAGGATGCGCAGTGCCGCAGCCGTCGGATTGTGGAGCCTGACGGCGCCCATCGCGGCGCCCTTGGTCTTGCCCGACTTGTCGAAGCCGGCCAGCGAGATGCCCGGCTGGACTTCTGCAAAGGTCGTCAGATCTTGCGACAGGGCGCGCTTTTCCTGCTGCTTGGCGATCTCGCGGATCAGCGCCTGGTCCTTGTGAACCTCCGCCAGCTGGCGAGCGGTTGCAAGGAACCGGTTGGCGGTATCGCCCGTGCTTTGGCGAGCCAGTTTCAGCAAGTAGCGAGCTTCGCCCAGGTTGTTCTCGGCCGATCGGGTGGGGTGTTCAAAGAAGAACGGTTGTGTCAAATAGTCGAAGAACGCGACCGCTCCGGTTGCCGTCACGAGTAGGTAGAGCAGTCCGGCTGACGGGCGGCGAAACCTCATAGCTTCTGCCTCTGCAGAACGCGTTGCTTCAAGTGCTTGGGCACCGTGGAGCGCTTATCCCACTTGATGTCTTGAACCTTCGACCCTTCGATGTCGAGGTCTGTTGCTTGCAACGTGCCACCGTCACCGTAGCGCAGGTTCTTGCGGTAGAGGTTGACGCCGATGCCGCAATGCCGAAAGCGGGTCGTGTTGGCGACCGTTGCCGAGCTGCTGTCCTTGATTTCGATCCCGATCGCGCAGTTCTCGAAAACCGAATTGGCGATCTTGAGATGCGTGCCCTCGCCAACGGATACCCCTTTGTCGCCCGCGTCCGTAAAGTTGCAGTGGTCGATTTGGATTCGCGAGGTCATCAAGTCGATCGAGTCGTTGCCGCTTTTCACAAACGTGCAGCCCTCGATGCTCACGTCTTCGCAGATATCGAGGTCGAACGCGTCACTGCGAGCTCCTTCGAAGTGGCAGTTGCGAATCACCCCGCCCGTGACGTAGCCCCAGTGCATGGCATCGTCGCCGACGAAATTGGCCCCGATGAATGAGTCTTCGACAACGATGTCGGCTGTATCGATGACGCTCATCATGCCGGTGCGTGTCATCAAGTCACGGTCTGCGGTGGAGCCACCGCTCCAGCGGCAGTGAGCAAATCGACTTCCTTCGGTTCCGCGGCCATGCAGCGAAACTACGCCCCAGGGTTGCCCTGGAGTGCGCTGCTCAAACCGGATGGGTTGATCCGCGGTGCCGAGCGCGGTGACCTTGCCGAAGAAATGTAGGCTGGTGTCGGCGGCGAGCCTGAAGGTCGTGCCGGCGGCGATGACTACGTGCTGGGCCTGAATGCGTTGTGTCTCGGTGACGTCAACAATTCCTGGGCCAAAGGTGGCGTCGGTGGCAGGCTGGTCGCGGGGGAGCAGCCAGTGGTGGAATGAGTAGACGTCTGTCGCGGGCGGAAGGCTTGTCGCGTTCGCCGCGATGACAGACTTGCCGGTGAGGCTGTTGTGGAGTTCCACGTCGGCGACCGACTGCACTGCTCCGTTCGATCTCAAGAAGTATCGGTAGTGGAGCGGGGTGGGTTGCAACTCGAACAAGCCATGCAGGCCCTTGGAGCTGATCGGTCGGTCTTGCTTGCGCAGGCCGGGGTATAGCATCTCGCGCAACGCAATCTCAGCCTGACCATCTGCATCTGGCACGCTGACCGCAATCCTCTCATCCTGCAAGTCGTAGACGCCATTCAGGTTGGAATCGCGGAACATCGCGACCTCCTCGCTAGCATCCAGGATGAGTTTGCGCAGGGTCGCAGCTGCAGTCCCATTGACGGCGAGCTCGAAGGTCGTCGTGGTCGGTGTGTTCTGCTGAGCGGCTGCTGGTTCGAGCCGGTACTGCACACGGCAGTCTTCAAACCTCTCGCGGTGTTTCTCGGTGCGGCTGCGGAAGCCACGCTTGCGACGGTCGATGTCCTCTTGATGGTCAGCCATCGAGTAGGTCACCGACGGAGCCTTCTTCAGTTGCAGTTTATTCTGTGCCAGGTCATCGCGATAGTCGCGCATACCGTCAGCGGCTAGTGGGGTCTTGGTGCGCGCGGCCAGGGCATCTATGCGCCGATCCAGTTCCTTTGGCGTCAGCCATTGCAGAAGGTCGTAGAGCCGCTTGCTAAGTTGGTGCGCGTATTCGGGGTGTTGCTTGAGGCGGGTGAGGATCGGGTACTCATTGGTGTCAAACGTCGGCGCATCGCGCCACAAGTGCCAAATCCCAAAGTCCCACTCGATGGGTTCCCATCGCCCTTTGTAGGGATCGAAGTAGATTCTGTGATTGTGGCAATAGTCGTGGTGTTGACCACCGAGAGCCCGATCGATCGCGATGAATCCTGACATCGCAGCCATCTGGATGTGCTGTTCGGCGAAGGCATAAAACTCGAGCGGGGATGCATTGATCGCGTCGATGTAGGCGCGAATGTCACTGCGGTTGGCGACTTGCTGCGCGTTGCGGGAGGCTTCCTTTTCCCAAAGGGTTTCGACCTGGAACAGGTTGCAGACCCCGTCTTCGTCAACGCCACTGGTGTCGCCACGGTAGATGCTACCGGGCATGCGGCGTGCGCGTCGTAGCAGCGATTCGTCCGCGAGATCCGAAAACAGGTAGAGACCCTGGTAGGTCCCATTCAGCATCGTCTTGACGGGTTGCACGGTCGGGGTCAGCACGCCTAGTTCGGCGGCGAGACGCGTGACTACGGTCTCACTGACAACCATCTTGAACGGCGAGTTCTTCAGATGGAATGCTCGCCGATTGCGGAGCGGATCATCTGACTTTGTTTGGATGCGCCAGGACTTCTGCGGGAACAGCCAGTGCCATTCGTTGTCGCCCATGTAGCGGGCCTTGACTTGGCGCTTGTCGTCGCCGAACGCAAGTTGGGCTTTGAAATACCGCGCCCGTCCACTTTCAGGCAGGTTGGAGTTGAGCTCCGCTAGATCCGCACCTTTGAGTGTGAGTGAGATCGTCTCGAGATCGTCGGAAACTGGGAAGTGTCGGATCTTGAGGCGATTGAGGTCCTTGCGAAACAGGTCGCGGGCAAAGTACCGCCATTGCTCGATCTGCGGTGCGATTGGTGGGGTGCCGCTGCTGCTCTCACAGAACGCCTGAAACCGAGCCGATGCGGCATATCCCTGCAGAGCGGTCCACAAGACAATGATCTGCAGCGGCAGTGCGATGACGATTGCGTATCGCAGAGGGATGCGCCAAATACGTTCAAGAAGGCTCACTCTCCTAGAGGTCCATTTGCTGGTGGCCTTCGATGAGGCTCACCTTCTTGTTGCCAGTCAGCGCTCTGATTTGCTGCAGGACTGTGCCGCTCTCGAATCGACCTGGGACCGTGACGCTGTAGACCAGCTGCACCGTGCCAGCATCCGGTAGCGACTCCATGCTGATCAGGAAGTGTTCTGCAAACTGCTTGCGGAAGAGCTCTTCAAACAAGGAATCGTGATTCTGTGATTCATCAACTTCCACGAGCAGGATGCGTTCGCGAACCGTGCGAGCGAAGAAGTTGAAGTAGTGCATCACGAGCACAAACATCGCGATCACGGCCGTGGCAAAGAACGCGACAAAGTAGAATTGCGTGCCGACGGCCATGCCAATGGCCATGGCCCAGAACACGAAGCCAACATCCCGACTCTCCTTGACCGCGTTGCGAAATCGCACGATGGAAAGGGCTCCGACCAACGAGAAGGCCCGTGCGATGTTGGAGCCGATCACGAGCATGATCACGGCGATCACGACGCACATGAGCACGTACGTCTGGACGTTCGATTGTGAGTACGAAATGCCCTTATGCGTCAGCTGATAGACCTTCCCGATGACGAGTGCCAGGGCGAACGAGACCAGCAGCACAGCCGCGATCGAAAGCAGACCAAACCATCCGCCTTCGGTGAGCCCGGCGACGGCGGCAGCTTCCTTCTGAAGCAATTCGAAGAACGTATCCATGAGCGGCAGGTGCGATTGCGGTCGAGGCGGCGGTCGTACAGTGGAGAACTGACCGAGTAGGCTATTTCGGTTCTAGGGAATTGAACAGAGTCTTGCCGCCCCTCAGCTATTCCCCGTGCTGGGGTTGAGCTTGCGATGGCACCGCGGCTTTGCGTGTCAGCTCAGCCCTCGACATCGTCCTCAATCGGAACTTGATTCGACGCCGCTTGAGCGACTTTTGCGGCCGCTCTCAGCAGATGCGACGCGACTTGCTATCAACGAACTGCGCCTTGGTTTGTCCCAGGCGGTGGAACCGTCACTTGAGCAAGCAGTGCGCGGTCGGATCGCCGATAGAACCGGCGCGAGCACTCGCGCTGCCACAGTGCCTGCGGCAACCGCGGAACGGTCGTCAACAGAGCCAGTACGCCGTGCGCGATCGGTATGTCGAGCAGGGCTGCGCGCTTGCGCGTATTCCAGGCGAGCATGACTGCGTGCGTCAGCAAGAGCTTCGGGTCGGTGACGCTGCGCACGAAGAACAGCTCGCTGTTGCGCCAGTTCAGTCGTTCGAGGGCTTCGCGGCCGAACACCTTCGACGAGGTGCCTCGGTGGGCGTGGTGCACGACGCTGTCGTGCGCGTAGACGCAGCGCCAACCGCGGCGCTGGGCTTGCCACGACAAGCTGACGTCTTCGACGTAGCACGGTACGTAGAGCTGCTCGAAGCCGCCGATTGCGTCGTGCTTCTTGCGGTCGAAGGCGCTGCTGCCGCCGCCGGCCCACAGCACTGGTTGGTCCTTGCCTGCTTCGCCTGGGATTTGCACCAACCGCAGTTCGCCGTACTTGACGAAGGCGCGTGCCAGGCCGGTTTCCGAGCGATAGCCCTGCATTTCGATGCGGGCGCTGCTCGCGAACAGTTGGCCCGATTGGTCTTCTTCGAACGGGCGCAGCAACTCGACCAGGAAGTCGGGTTCGACGCGCATGTCGTTGTTGAGGTAGACCAGGATGTCGCGGTCGGCGACCTTGGCACCGGCGGCATTGCCGCGAATGAAGTGCAGGTTCTCGGGCAGTAGCACCAGCTTGGCCCACGGGTGTTCTGCTTGCAGCCAAGCGACGGAGTCATCGTCACTGCCGTTGTCGATCACGATCACTTCGTGGTCGCCCGGGCAGCGATCGACTGCGATGCGCAGCGACGGCATCAAGTCGCGGAGGAACTCGATACCGTTCCAGTTGAGCACCAGGATCGATGCGTTGCGCGTGGCTGGGCGTTCGTCGCGGGGCGTTTGCCGCATCGCCAGCACAAACGGGAGCGCTACCAAGTCGAGCAGCAGCACGAGCACCGCGAGCACGATTGCGAACACGGCCACGATCGGCAGCAGCAGCGTCAGCAAGATGCGGGCTGGGCCGTTCATGGTGCGAGCGGGCCTGGTGGGGGCTGGCCTGTGGGGTTTTGGCCTGTGGCGATTTGGCCAGCTTCGATTTGGGCGATCAACTGGGTCGCCGAAGCGTGCACGTCGAGAGTGCGGTGGACCTCGTCACGGCCACGCGCGCCGACGGTTTGCGCCAGCTCGGGATCGCGCAATACCAGAGTCAGTTTGGCGGCGAGGGCTTGCACATCCGCAGTCGCGTGCAAGAACCCGGTGTCGCCATCGCGCACCAGTTCGGGAATGCCGGATATCGGTGTCGTCACCACGGGCACGCCGAGCGCCATCGCTTCGACGAAGAAGATCGGAATGCCGTCTCGTTCGCCGTCTTCGGCGACGATGCACGGCAGCACCGCGGCGTCTGCATGCATCAACGCGTCGCGCACAGCAGTGTTGTCTTGGGCTCCCAAGAACACGACGTGCTGGGCAATGCCAAGTTGTTCGCACAGTTGCCGGATGCGTTCGAGCTCGGGGCCGTCGCCGATGACGCGCCACGAAAACTCGGTGCCGTCACGTTGCAGTTGGGCGAGCGCTTCCGGCATCAGGTGCAGGCCCTTCTTTTCGACGATC
>CAXBFC010000006.1:0-44933 GCA_963974725.1 uncultured bacterium
CTGCGGTGGTGACGTGCTAGGAAGCCGAAATATCGACCGTGTCCGGTTTTTGCGCGGCGTGCTTGTGGGCATCGTCACGGTAGGTCTTCAGACGGGCGATCATGCGGCGCGCGATGCGGTTCTTCGGCAGCATGCGACGCACGGCCAAACGCACGACCTCATCCGGAGCGGCCTCGAGGTATTCGCCGAGCAGACGCTTACGCAGACCACCGGGGTGACCCGTGTAGAACGTGTATTCGCGTGTGTTGGCCTTGTTGCCCGAAAGCCTGATCTTGCCGGCGTTGATGACAATGACGCCTTCGCCCACCAGGATGTGCGGGGTGTAGTCCGGACGGTGCTTACCCATCAGGATCGTGGCAACTTGCGTCGCCAGATGGCCCAGGGTCTGGCCCGCCGCATCGATCACGTGCCATGTGTTCATGGCTTCGTGGCTCTTGTCGACGGTCGCGAAAGTGGTCTTGGTCATGGTCAATTACATCGACGTGGTGTCCCCAGCCATGGCTGGCAACACCGGATAAGGGGCGAACAGACTACCGAGATCCCCCCCGGTGTCAACGCCGAACCGAACCCGTTACTGCGGGATCTGACGCCCGCTGGAATCGGCCCTGACATGGCCCCTGAGGCCGGTTGCCCCAGGAGTCGCGCCGGCGAGGTCGCAAAAGGCATCTCCGAAAGGCATCTCCGGACTACATCGTCCGGATGGTCATGGTGTTGGTCAAACCCGCCTGACGCAGGGTTCCAGCGATCTGGACGATGCAATCCCCCGGCTTGACGAGGTCGCCTTTGCGCAAGGCCCGGTCACCATGCAGAATCAGCTGGGAACTGGTCCGGCCGGCCGCGATCTTGTGAGGAATCACCCCCCAAACCAACGTCAGCCGCTGCACGGTGCGCCGCGACGGGGTGAAGCTCACAACGTGGGTCGGCGGACGCTCGCCGGCCAGTTGCTGCGCGGTCGAACCGGTCTCGGTGTAACAGACGATCAATTTGGCGCCGGTATTGAATGCCGCGTGGGCAGCTGCCCGAACGGTCGCTTCCACGAGTGCCATCGGCCGCTTGACGCGACGCGCCCGTTGCCCCATGTCCGAATAGGCTTCGCGCTCGGCAGACCGAATGATCTTCTCCATCGTCTTGACCGTGCGCACCGGGTATTTGCCCGACGCCGTCTCGCCGGACAGCATGACCGCCGACGTGCCATCGTAGATGGCATTGGCTACATCCGACGCCTCGGCCCGGGTCGGACGCGGGTTGACGATCATCGACTCCAACATCTGGGTCGCCGTGATCACCGGCTTCTTGGCTTGGTTGGCCAGGGCAATGATGCGCTTCTGCACCGGCGGAACAGCTTCCGGCCCCATCTCGACGCCCATATCGCCGCGCGCGACCATCAACGCGTCCGACTCTTCGAGAATCGCCGGCAGGTTCTTCACTGCTTCGGGGCGCTCGATCTTCGCAATGACTTGCACGTTGCCGCCGAGCTTCTTGATGTGCCTGCGCAGCTCGACGACATCGGAAGCCTCACGAACGAACGACAACGCCACGAAGTCGACCTCGTTCTTGAGGATGCAGGCCAGGTCGGCCAGGTCCTTTTTCGACAGGCAGCTCGCCGACACGTTGGTGCCGGGCAGGTTGATGCCCTTGGACTGAATGAGGATGCCGCCGTAGACGACTCGCGTACGAATGCACGGCCCGTCCACACTGGTGACTTTGACCTCGAGATTGCCGTCGTCGAGCAGGATGCGCTCGCCCTTGGAAACATCCTTGGCCAACTGCTCGTAGCCAGTGCCAATCCGAATCGTGCCATCCTTCTCAACCTCACCAATGACGCCTGGCGTGACATCGATGATGACGGTGTCGCCGCGCTTGAGGTAGATCGGCTCTGCGTTCTTCAGCTTGCCGACCCGGATCTTTGGCCCCTGCAGGTCGGCCAGGATCCCCACCGCGGAATCAAGGCGCTTGGCCAGACGGCGCACCCGGTTGACGACCACGCGGATCGTCTCGTGGCTGGCGTGCGCGCAGTTGATGCGAAACACGTCCACTCCATTGCGGATCAGATCGGAGACAACTTCGTCGGTGTCGGATGCGGGACCGAGAGTGGCGACGATCTTCGTGCGGTTATGCCAAGCCATGAATTTGCTAGTGGGCGTTCGGGCGCTCGGTGACGTTCACCAGCGCGACCTTCGGACGAACTAACAAGCCGTAGCGAGGTCTCCAGCGCAAGACTGCTCGCACGCAATCTTCGCGAGACGGGAATATCGTTACGCCCAAACGACGCCGCGTAGCCGCCGCCGGCGATGGTTTGCAATGGCTACTGCAGCCGCTACGCACCGACATCAATCGACTAGGTGCCGAACGTCGCGCGCGCCTTTACCCACCAGTCTTGCCACGCTTGTGCCGAACGGCCGCGAGCTTCCTTGCTCGCAGAAGCCTCAAACTTGAACTTCTGACCGGTCAAGTCACGCAGCGATCGCCACGCGGTATCGCAGACGTTCTCGTCTTCGTCGCGCAGGGCATCAATCAACGCATCGACCGCCTCTGGCTTTTGAAACTCGCGCAGACCTTCGACCGTCAACCGGCGAACGAACGCATCCGGATCCTTGGTGAGAGGTAGCAGGTAGGGCAAGACCTTCAGGTTCTTGCTCTCGGCCAGCATGTCGACGGCCTCAAAGCGAACCGCTGGATCGGCAGCCGACAGCTTGCGGACCTGATCGGCCAAATCCGACGGCAAGTCGATCACTGGCTCACGGATCGCCGGGCCCGGACCGGGCACGGGCGTTGCCGAAGCCGGCGCCGCAGCCACTTCCAAGCGCATGCCCTCGAGAGCTGCAAGGGCGCGCGTGTGCCGTTGCCGCAGGTCTTCAAACAACGGGCGGTAGTCGACGATTTTGGCCATCGTCTCGCTGACCTGCGTTCGCAAGCCGCCAACCTCCTGTTGCAGGACCGTCTGGCGTTGCGCCGTGCCATCGCGCAGCGTCGCCATCGTGCCGGCCAACTCGGTTTGCTTGGTCGCGATCGCCGCAAGGTCGGAGCGAGCCGCAAACCCGTCGGCCTTGACCGACAGCGCCTGTAGCGCCTCACTGTCGGCCTTTTGGCGAATGGCGGCGCCATCGGAAGCCTTGACGAACGCGTCCTCAAGCCGCGACAACCGACTATCGAGGAACATCACGCCGCCAGCGAACGCCATCATCATGACGATCGCGACCGTCAGGATTCGGCTCGAGTCGCCACCCGATCCCGACCCGCCTGAAGCAGGGACCGGAGCCGGAGCGACCTTGGCGGTGTCAGCCGCGCCAGTCGACGGGCTTGCAGCCGTAGCCGCACGCAACGTGCCAAGACAACAACTGCCGATCGTCTTGCCCTGATGCAGAACGGCAGATTGCGCTTCAATATCTCCAGCTGGCACGGACGTGCCGCAGAGATCACAAAAGGAGACTTCGACTTCTTGCTCTTGCATGACCACCTCGCCTGGTATCGCCAGGGTTCGCTTATCCATAGTCGCGAACCACGGTCGCGAAACCAACTTCCAGCCGGAATCCGACATATCGGAAGCCGCACTGGCGGGACCCGAGCTTCTCTACGAACGTCAGGTCTCAGCCGAGAAAAGCGCGAGCGAATCCGAAACTGCCGGATCACCGGCAATGTGACCTAGACCATTCCCCGTAGCCCGCTAGGCTTGGCGCGCGTTTTTCCGGAGCTTTTCGCAGCGGGACCGGCTTCGGGGAGGCACTGCGCCATCCCCCGGTGCTCCCGAGGAGCTGGCTGCACCGGACTCGGATTCCGAATGGGGCAACCATCCCGAGGGGATCCCGAGGCGATCCCGAGGCGGCGCCCGCAGACCGTCCCAGCCGAAAATGTATCCGGCCAGGATCCATCAAGACGAGGTTATCAGCCGAGGATCTTGCGCAGCGCGTCGACGCGGTCGGTGCGCTCCCAGGTGAACTCCGGGCGGCCGAAGTGGCCGTAGGCGGCGGTCTGGCGGAAGACCGGACGCTTGAGTTCGAGGGCGCTGATGATGCCGGCCGGACGCAGGTCGAAGACCTCGCGGATCGCCGCAGTCAACGCGTCGTCCGCGACCTTGCCGGTGCCAAACAAGTCGCAACGGATGCTGACCGGGTCGGCGACACCAATCGCGTACGCAAGTTGCACTTCGCAGCGGTCGGCGTAGCCGGCCGCAACGACGTTCTTGGCAACCCAACGGCCGGCGTAGGCAGCCGAGCGGTCCACCTTGCTCGGATCCTTACCCGAGAACGCGCCACCCCCGTGACGGCCCATGCCGCCGTAGGTGTCGACGATGATCTTGCGGCCAGTCAGGCCACAGTCAGCCTTCGGGCCACCTTCAACGAATCGACCAGTCGGGTTGAGGAACCAGCGCGTATCGGCGTCGACCATGTTCTCCGGCAGAACCTCCAGCGCGGTGCTCTTCAGCGCTGCGGCAAGGTCTTCGGTCGAAACATCGGCGCGGTGCTGGTGCGAGATGACGACCGTGTGCACGCGCTTGGCGTTGCCGTCGGCGTCGTATTCGACGGTCAGCTGGCTCTTCGAGTCCGGGCGGAGGAACGGGAACGTGCCGTCCTTGCGCACGTGCGCCAGCTTCTCGAGGATCCGGTGGCTGTAGTGGATCGGGAACGGCATCAGCACGTCGGTCTCGTTGCACGCGTAGCCGAACATCATGCCTTGGTCACCGGCGCCCTGCTGCTTGCCCTGCGACGTGGTCTCATCGACCCCGAGAGCAATGTCAGCGGACTGCGCCTGGATCGACGTCAACACCGCACAGGAGTTGGAGTCGAAGCCGATTTCGGGATCGTCGTAGCCGATCTCCTTGATGACGTTCCGGGCCGTCTCTTGGAAGTCGACGTACGCCTTGGTCGTAATTTCGCCAGCAACCACTGCGAAGCCACGAGAGACCATGGTCTCACAGGCGACTCGGGATTCCGGGTCCTGGGCCAGAATGGCGTCGAGGACAGCGTCGGAGATCTGGTCACAGACCTTGTCCGGGTGTCCTTCGCTGACAGATTCGCTGGTGAAGAGTCGCAGTTCCTTGCTCATGGCACGCTGGAGGGCTAACGTTTTTGCTTACGCGTCGGCGAAACCCGAGCGCGTGGATCGGCAGCAAGTCCGCCGATTCCTCAGTTTTGGCCAAGCACTGTAGCGGTGCCGGGCAGAAAAGCACTTTGAAACTCCGCGTGCGGATCGGCTGGCTTTCGTCCTCTCTCAGTAGAACCTCCCACAGCAAGTCGGAACTTTTCTGACTGTTCCTACGTGGTTGTTGCAACCACACCGCGATTTCAGACTACTAGACACTACGTCGCCCTCGAAGAGTCTCACCACCACCGACTCTTCTTGGCCCCTTATCCCCCACAAGACCATGCGAGACGGAACCACCACCACCACCTCGACCGCAGGCCTGAACCGCACGTCGGTAGCACTCACCCTGCTCGCGATCGGCATGCTCTGCCTGCTGGCCCTGTTGAACACCTAGGCCTGAACACTTAAGAGGCCTGAACACTTAAGAGGCCTGAACACTCAGGTCTGAACTCCTGGGCCTGAACTCCTAGATCCTGGACGCCGCGCTCCCAGCGCGACGCCGGATGAGTGCCGACCGAATGATGGATTCGGTCCCCCGGCCTCCGGGCCACTTCACGCGACGTTGATCTGCGACTCGGGGGTCTGCGACTCTGGCGTCTGGGCCTCTGGCTTGCGGCCATCGCCTCGCACCCAGCGCCGGTGCATGAATTGCCATCGCTCGGAGCGGGCGCAACGGCCGCCAGCTAGCCTGCGACGCAACGGCGTAACGTGCGCGATCACGGCTCGCTGCTCGCCCGTCCGCGTTCATGCGCGACCGCAAGCCGCTGTGGCCGCGAGCATGGTTCAGGCATCCCTGCGGCCAGTGGCAAAGGCCGACGCTGGCTGGCAACAGCCCACCCGAACGCGCGGCTGTGGCTGGACGCGACCGACACGCTTGTTCGGCCCCGGAGCCCCGCAACCAGTCATCGTCAACGTGAGTCCAAGGCGCATCGGGTCGCAGAAACTCGGGTAGCAAGACCTCGGGTCGCAGAACTTCAGGTCGTAGAGCCTACAGACCGACTTGGAAGGTGCCGGCGCGTGACGTTCCCAACGGCAGCGCGAACGGCATGCTGAGATCGAGGTCCACCCATTGGGTGCTCAGCCCCTGCCCGCACAACACCGCGTTGTTCGGAATCAGGATGTTGACCGAAGCGGTCGCCCCAGGAACTGCCGTCAACGTGCCAAGCGGACTGATGCACGCCTGCGATCCCACAATCGATCCAAACGGCGACAAGCTGACGGGAGCAACCTCGGTCCCGACAAACAGAACACTCAGCACGCCCGCCATGTTGCCGCCGTCGATCGCGAAGTTGGCGCCGAGCGTCGGCAGCCCAGGAAAGCTCAGCACGGGGCCAGCAAGACTGTGATGGCCGGGGCCACAAGCTGCCGAGAGCGACGTCGTCGCCGTGGTCGGGCTCGCGACACGCACGTTGTCGATGTGGATCTCCCAGGCGCCGCCGCCGATGCTGGCGTCATAGTCGGACAAGACGTAGAGCGTGATGTCCGCAGGTCCATTGGTGATGACTGGCACCGCCACCGTCTGCAGCGGCTGGCCAGTGTCGTCACCCGCGGTCGCGAACGACTGCGAGAACGAAAGGTCCCAGTAGTCCGTCGTCACACCGCCGACCGCTGCGGCAATGCGCGCGCGGTCGACGCTGCCCGAATCGGTAACGATCCGCACGTCGACCATGACCGTGTGCACGCCGGCACTCGGCGCGGCGCCAACGTAGGTGTTGAACGCGCCGCCGGCGAAGCCACCGTCCGTCATCACCAACTCGCCAGCGGCTTGCGACACTGACGTAAAGCCACTGCCGAAGGGTGCCGTGGTCGGAGTGATCGAGGCCCAACCATCCGTTCCCGAAGCGAAGTCCGAGAGCGTCACCGGGGCGCCGAAGCAGTTTTCGTGGGTGACATCATCGAGCTGCACGACCCAACCGCCGAGCCCAACCGCGTGGTCGTGCTGGTCCGGCGTGAAGAACGCCGTGAAGTCCCCGGAACCGTCGGCTCGCACCGTGGCAGCGTAGTGCACGAACGACTGGCCACTGTCGTCCGCCGTGGTCGACAGGCTGCGACCATAGCCAAAGCTCTGATCCTCGAGTCCGGTGCTGCCAGCCGCCAGCCCAAAGGACGATCCGAACGTGCCTGGGTTGGAGTTGGGATCGGGATTCAAGGTGCCTGGATCCGTCACGATACGAGCCTTCGCACTGATCGTTACGAAGCCGCCGACTGGCAGCCCCGAGTAGGTGCGAACGGCGCCACCGCCAAATCCGCCGTCGCTGAGGTTGAGCACATCATTGCCCGACTCGGTGACGCCGGACGCGATGGTCGACCCGTTCGGGAATGTGGTCACGCCATTGATGGCGCCGCTCCAGCCATCGGACGACGGGCCGGTAAAGTCGGAGAGCACCGATTGCGCCGATAGCGACGCGGACACGGCGAGAGCAAGCAACAGAGAACGTGAGAGGTGAGTCATTGGATGCGGGTCGTTAGAGAGATGGAGTTCGATGTCACTACAGAAGATGGGTCAGCGCGTCAGAACGCGTAACGATGGCGGGCTAGGAATGGCTAGGAATCAGGTGCCGACACGTAGCCATCTTGGCGGCCTACTGCAATTGCAGAACAGCTTGGTCACCAACGCAACTCGCGGTGCCGGCGATGTCCTGGGCAACAAACGACCACTGCATCGGTAAGCCAGCCAAGAACGAGAGCACTTGTGGCGGCCACTGCAGCGTCGCGGTTGCGCGACCGAGCCCATTGAGCGTGCCGAGGCCGTTGCTGAGCAAGCCGCCGTTGGGCGACGTTACGAAGTAGTTGGTGAGCGCGTCGATATTGAGCGGCACGGGATAGCCCGGCCCCCATAGGAATCCCGGCGAGCCTCCCGAGAGGGATGCCAAAACCAGATACGTATGGCCGGCAGCAGCCGGTCCGGCATCGACAAACGCGTTGATCTGGCCACCGTTGATCGTGCTGATGCTCGATGGAAACAACGTCAACGGCGACCCCGTCGAGAAGCGGCGCCGGGTTGTCGCGACATGGTTGTCGGCATCGCGAACCTGCACCGTCTGCGTCCACAGCCCGGGATAGGGCGCAAGGTCACTCGTCGGCACGTTGCTTTGCCACGGCGTATCAAAGACCCCGTCGCTGTCAAAGTCGTAGCGAGCCAACAACGACGCGCTGGTTTGCTCGGCATCCGACGAGCCAATCGCATCACTGGTCGAGGTCAGCTTTGGACAGGACACGGTCACGCTTGGACGCGGCCAGTTGCAACCGGGCACGGCGTATTGCGCCATCGGCCCCCACCACGTCGGATCGTTGACCAAGTACTGATACCGAAACGACTGGTAGCCATTGCCGCCACCGTTGAGCGCGCCCGTGATCGATGCCGCAATGGTCTGCACCGAAGTCGTCTCGCCAGTGCTGGTGTAGGTCTTGACAACCGGCACCACACGACGCGTCGGCACGCCGGCCATGATGCAGGCAAGCCGCGCGTATTCGGCGGTCTTGGCGACGTAGCTTTGGTGGCCGGCATAGGTCGAGTAGATCGAGCCATCGGCGGTGTAGGCCATCGGCAGCAACACATCGAGCAATTGCGCGAGCTGTTCCCAATCCTGACCGTATTGCGAGGCCAGCGAACTGCGCACCGACGCGTAGCTCGAGAACTGCGAGTTGTAGACCGGCCCATCGAACGTGTAGCGATTGGCGATCAAGTAGGCGTGTAGCGACATGCCTGCGATCCGGTCCCGCACGTCGGCCACGAACGACGTCACCACGTTCGCATTGGCACCCGTCGACCCGACGTAGCGCACGTAGTCGAGCGCGATCCCGTCGAGGTCGTAGGTCGGCGCCCCGCTTGGCGCAAACGAGTCCGCCAAGTAGTCGATCACGTCCAACAGGTAGCCACGATGGGCGGCATCGCTTGGCTGAACCGTGTTGTCGAAGCACTTGAGGACCGCAACTACCCGAATGTTCTGCGCATGACAGCCAGCAATCAGGTTCGGCAAGTGGATGCCAGCCCCACCAGGTCGCACGCTCCCCCAAGAAGGCAACCAATCTCCGGCGCTGTCATCGATCCAAAGACTGCCAGTCGAAGGTCCGGTGGTGCGAAACACACTGACGTAGACCGTGTCGACTCCGTTGCCTTGGCAGTTGCTGACGATTTCTCCGATCCGCGCGTCCATGTTGCCGACCAGAAAGGGGAAGACGCCAACCGACACATCCGAGGATGGATTCTGCGCACCGAGTGAGACCGAAAGCAGGCAGCCAGCCAAGAAGCTGGTCAGCGCGCGACATGACATTGGGAGCATGGAATTACGATGTCGGAACAACCAAAGCGGCGACGAAAACTTACACTCGCCAACTCCACTAGACACTCCCTGACCCAACATGATCAAGTCCCTGCTCCCTCTCGCCGCCCTGACTTGTCTGTCGGCCTACGCCGAAGCCCAGCAAGCCATCCTGTTCACCGGGCGCTTCCCGTTCGTCAGTCTCGACGCCAGCAACCACAGCGGTGCCGTCGTCGAGATGAGCGAGTTCGACTTCAGCTACTCGCTGGCGTTGCCAGGCCAAAGCATCGGCCGCACCTTGATGCCCGCCACCGCAATGCAGTGCTACCTCGGCGATGGTGATGCCAACGGCAACTACCTGAAGTTCTCCAACTGGAAGCCGTCCTACTTCACCAACATCGGCATCGATGGGGTGTTCGTGAAGAACAGCGTCACTGCGCCTTCCTGGCAAGACGTCTACTGGACTCCGCGCCTCGATGCGGCGGCCGATCCCATGGAAGTCCTGACCAACAACGGCACGCCGGTCGCACTGGCCGAAGGCGATTGGGTACGCTTCCTGCCAAACGGCAACGTCGAGTTCTTCCTGACGCAAGCCCAACTCGCGATCGCCGCCGGCTTGCAACCCAACAACGACGTGCCGGCAGCTGGCTCGCTGGCGCAAGCAAGCAACGGCGACCTCTACTACTGCCCGCACGACGGTGGCCACTGGGTCAACGGCAACCAATCCGGCCAGGTGTTCTGCTACGACGGTGCCATCTGCAAGATTGACGCCGCCAACATCACCTACGACGCCAACGGCAACATCGCCAACCTGGCACCCGATTCGGCGCGCTTGCTGATCAACGAGATCGGTTCGGGCCCCGGCGGCACGGTCAACGTTCGCCAACTTGTCGACAACGCCGGTTCGTACGACCGAACCGGTGCCCCGATCGTCACCGCGGGCGTCTATGGCAAGACCGGCGGACTTGGAATCGATGCGAACGGCGGCACCTGGCTGCCGATGTTCCCCGATGCGACGGGTGCCTTCCCAGCCGAGCCCAACCTGGTGTTCTGCAGCAACGCGGGCTCATACGGCGGCACCATCTGGACGACGGCGAATAACGGCGACGTCTTCGAAATCAACAACTTTGGCACGCCCGGAATCGGCGTGTTGTGCGGCAGCAAGACCCCGGGCATTCCCGCCGACGGCGCGTGGCTCGGCGTGCAACTCGACGTTGGCAACTTCCAGCCGACGTTGCTCGGCATGACCATCATCCCGTGGCCGCAGGAAACGCTGATCGCCGACATGGACAACTTCGGCAGCCTGCCCGACAACACGACCGCTGCGAACTGGGACATCGATTTCCATGGCGCCAGCAACACAGCCGTCTTCGGGCTGCTGTCACTCGGCCCGCAAGCCCCGAACCCGACGGTGCCGTCGCTCGACATCGGCGTGCTGCCCCTGACGTTCGCCGCCAACAGTTGGCCCGACCTGTTCCACCAGACCACGCCGATCACGCTCGGATTTGGGGTCTCCGATGCATTTGGCTATACGACGATCTCAACCCCCAACCCGAACACCGGCGCCTTCATGGGGTTCACGTTGATGGTGCAAGGGGTCGGCCTCGACCCGACTGGCTTCCAACTTAGTTCGCCAGTCGTCGTGCAGTTGCAGTAGCTGCATCGTACCGACTTCGCAGTTGTACCGGATGGGAACGTGCCGTAGCCGCGCAGGCTGCGGCACGCTGCACAACAAGTCCGCCGCGGCCGCCGTGCAGGCCTCCAGCAGCAGGCGCCGCAAACTGCAGAGCGGTTCGATCCGCAACCAGCAGCGGCGTAGCCAGTCGCCTGCTGCTGACTCCGCGCGGCGAAAGCGATGTACTGAACGCCGCATCGCCGAGCAGGCAGCTCACCCAGCTTAGGTGATGAACACTGGCACCAGTGCATGCGGTTGCTAGCCTCTGAGGCACTCGCCGCCGACGGAGCGACGGCGAATGGCCCGCAACGACTTCATTGTGTCGGCGGCAATCACAACACCTCGCTCCAACCTAGCCAATATCCATGCTTAGCACCATTCTGCTCAACACCATGGCCCTCCTGCCGCAAGGCGGACAGGGCACCTCCACCGTTCCCGTCGTCATCAACGAGTTCAATTACGACGACTCTAGCACTGACGATTTCGAGTACGTCGAGCTCTACAACCGCACCGGTGCCGCCATCGACATCAGTGGCTGGTCCATCGTCGGCGACGACTCGAACGGCGTCAACTTTACCGAAGTGCTGCCTGCAGGAACGATCCTCGCCTCGTGTGACTACCTCGTCATCGGTGACGCCAACGTGCCCAACGTCGACATCATTCGGCCGTCGGGCTTCCTCCAAAACAGCAACGAGTCGATCACCCTGTTCGACACGACCGGCACCAACATCATCGACACGCTGATCTACGAAGCCAACAAGGGCGTGTTCAACCCGCTGCTTGCCGAAGGCGAAGGCATCTGGGGCAACTTCACGCTGGTCGAAGGTCTCGAGACTTCCTGGAGCCGCCTGCGCGACGGCTACGACACCAACAACAACGGCAACGACTTCCGGATCCAGCCGTGGTCGCCTGGCGCCAGCAACACGCTGCCGTTGCTGCCGCAGATCCTCGAGCCCTTTGACGGTCAGGTTGTCGGCAACGACATCGCGAACTGGCACGGCTCGTTCGTCAGCCCGAAGGTCATCGACCCAGCCCTGGTCGATGCCAACAACCCCGCGTCCATTCCCGCCTCGCCTCAAGGCGGCCTGGCCGCAGTCGTCTGGGACCCCTCCGGTGGCGGCAACCACGCGATGCAGCTCAGCAACCCGGGATTCGACGTGCGCGCCGAAGCCTACGTCTACATTGACGCCACGCCCCTCGCCACCGGCGAACTGGAGATGTGGTCGTTCGGCTACGGCACCTCCGGCACGTTCTACAACTTCCCCGATCCGACCGGCACGCTCGGCTTCGCAGCCAACGGTGACACCGGCCTCGTCTGGACCTACGTTCGCGACGACTTCGGCGGCACGATCTACCTGATGGACCGCAACGATGGCGGCATGGGCCCGAACGCGCTGACCGGCCCGATCGTCGTCGGCTCGATCCCGATCGTTCCCGGCACCAACGACGGCTGGCAGCGGGTGCTGATCGAGATCAACGGCACCAACGCCGACGCCCGCTTCGGCGGCACCTTCGGCGCCGCGGACGGCACGCTATTCAACGCAACCATCGCCAGTGCCGAGCGCGGCCTGTACGTCGGCTACCGCGAAGGCATTGCAACGGGCACGCTTGGCGCCCGCCCGTTCACGTTCGACTTCCTGCTCACGGATGGGTCGGGCGCCGCCCAGGCCAACGCCTATGGCACTGGCTGTGACGGCCTGACGTTGACCACGACCGGCGTGCCGGCCATCGGCAACACGTCGTTCTCGTTGGAAGTCAACAACGTCACGATCCCGGCAGCCTTCGTTGGCTTCGGCACCACCGTTGTCAACCCAGGCGTCGACCTGACTGCAGTTGGCATGGCCGGTTGCTTTGGCTACACGACCCTGAACATTGGCCTGTTCGCGACCGCCACGGTTGCCGGCGGTACCGGCTCGTTCGCGCTGTCGATGCCGAACTGCCCGATCCTGGTCGGCTCGTCATTCTCGACCCAAGGCATTGCGCTCTCGGGTGCCACCACGCTCGGAGTCGCCTCCAGCAACGGCGTCGAACTAGTCATCGGCTTCTAGAACGGCGGCTTCTAGAACGGCTGCACGGCACCGCCTTAGCGCGGCGCACAAACTGGCGCCATCCGCGCCAGCATGCAGACGGCGAGCACCTATCCAGGTGTTCGCCGTCTGTCATTTAGGCCAACGCCCGTTCACTCGAAGAACCGCTCGATCGCCTTGACCGGACAAAGATCGTTGCCGCGTTATTCGAGGCGCGCCTTGCCTCACTCCCGGGGCAATGACAATCTTGCCCGCCACGCGGCCACCAGCCGCACTCGCATATGGATCACGCTCTCACTCTCGACGGCGTCACCAAGCGGTTTGGTCAGTTTACGGCAGTCTCCGATCTCTCGCTGAAGGTTCCCAAGGGTTGCATCTACGGGTTCCTCGGCCAGAACGGCGCCGGCAAAACGACCACCATCCGCATGGTGATGAGCATCTTTCATCAGGACGAGGGCACGATTTCGGTGCTCGGCCATTCTGATGCCGCCCAAGTTAAGGACCGCCTCGGCTACCTGCCGGAGGAGAAGGGTCTCTACAAGAAAATGAAGACGGCGGAGATCGTCGCCTACTTCGGCAAGCTGAAGGGCATGGATACGTCCACCGCCAACCTGAAGGCAAGGGAACTGCTGCAGCAGTACGGCCTCGGGGATTGGATGGACAAGAAGTGCGAAGCGATGTCGAAGGGCATGGGCCAGAAGGTCCAGATCCTCGGGACGATCATCCACAACCCGGATCTGGTGATCCTCGACGAGCCGTTCAGCGGCCTCGACCCGGTCAATCGCGACATGATGCGCGACACCATTCTGAACATGAAGCGAGAAGGCCGCACGGTGATCTTCTCAACCCACGTCATGGAGCAAGCCGAGCAGCTGTGCGATGCGATGATGATGCTTCACAAGAGCGAGCTAGCGTTTGAAGGTACGGTTGCCGAGATCAAACAGGGCCTCGATAAGGGCATTCGCATTGATTACGACGGCGACGGTTCCGTGCTGCAACAGCTGCCGCACCACGAGCGCATCAACGACAACAACAAATCAGCCGAGATCTTCCTGAAGCCCGGGAGCGACCCACAAGACGCGCTTCGCTGGCTGGTCGACCGCCTGACCATTCGCAGCTTCGACATCAGCGAGCCATCGCTTCACGAAGTATTCGTACGCACGGTCGAAGCGCGCGACGCCGAAGAGAACGCGGCCGGACTCGCTGCGACTGGAGGGAAGTCCTGATGGCCAACAAGACACTGCTCGTCGCGCAACGTGAATACCTTGAGAACGTGCGCACCAAGACGTTCTGGCTGGGCATCCTCGCGGTACCGGTCCTGATCATCATTTCGCTCGGAGCCGGCTGGGTTCTCAGCAAGCTCAAAGAGGTCAAGACCTACGCCGTCGTCGACAACAGCGAACCGTCGATCGGCCGGCGCGTCGAGATGACCGCACGACAAGGTGACCTACGCGCCTTCCAGAAGGCGATGAGCAAAGCGGGCGAAACCTTCGCCGCGTTGCCAGAAGGGGAATTGCCGGACAACCAGGACACCGACAGGCTCTACCAAGCCATGTTGGAAATGCCGTCGACGGACATGCAGGCGATGGTCGAAGCCAGCAAGGACTTCGACAAGGCCAAGAAGTATGAGCTGAAAAGCCTGTCCGAGCTGGAACTCGATCACCTCGAACCTGCCGAGCAAGAGAAGGCGCTGGCCAAGCTCGTGGAAGAAGAGAAGCTGTTCGCATTCTTCACGCTCGGCAAGGATCCGACCAACAACCTGGACGGGTTCAATTACGTCTCCAACAACCTGACCGACAACGATCTTCGCGACTGGTACGAATCAGCCGCAACTCGCGTCGTGCAAAGCCTGCGCATCCGCGACGCCAAGATCCCGCGAGACGTCGCGCAGCGCTTGCAGGAGAAGGTGAAGTTTCGAGAAAAGCGAATCGACGAAACTGGCGCCACCTCGGACGTCAAGGTCGGCGAGAAGGCCAACAAGTACGCCCCAGTCGCCTTCGTCTATCTGCTGTGGATCGCGGTCTTCTCGATTGCCCAGATGCTGCTCACCAACACCGTCGAAGAGAAGAGCATCCGGATCATGGAGGTCTTGCTGTCGTCGGTCAGCCCCAACCAACTGATGTCCGGCAAGATCTGGGGGATTGCTGCCACCGGCATGACCATGGTGCTGTCGTGGGTCGCGTTCGCGCTGATCGGGGTGTGGCTGGCACCGATGATCATCGGTGATTTCGACTTCCCGCTGATGGCGGTCATCGGCGACCCGCGGTATCTGATCTCGTTCGTCGCCTACTTCATGGCCGGCTACCTGCTCTACGCGGCGGTGTTGGTCGCGATCGGATCGGTGTGCAACACCCTCAAGGAAGCCCAGAACCTGATGCAGCCGGTCATCATCATCCTGATCGTTCCGTTGATCGCGATGATGTTCATCGTGCAAGAACCCAACGGTCTGGTCGCCAAGGTGATGAGCTACATCCCGCTGTTCACGCCATTCACGATGATGAACCGTGCAGGTGGCCCACCGGAGACGTACGAATACGTGATCACTGGCATCCTTTTGCTGGCGACGGTCATCTTCGCCTTCCGAGCCGCGGGCAAGATCTTCCGGGTCGGGGTGCTGATGACCGGCAAACCGCCCAAGCTGAAGGAGATCTTCGGCTGGCTGCGCCAATCGTAAGCGAAGCACCGTGAGCAAAGCACAGTGAGCGAAGAATCGTGACCGATGACCTGAGCAACGCCGGTCCCTACATCCCCGACGGGCAGCTGCTGCTCGTCGGCGGTGGCCAGGGCATCGGCCGGGCCATCGCGGCCGAGTTTCCCGAGCGCAGCACCATCTGGACGCGCAAGAGCGGCGTCGACACCACCGACGAGGCGGCTGTTCGCGATGCTTTCGCGACCTTCGAGGATAAATATGGTGCTCCCTACGCACTGATCCACACGATCGGGGACTTCGCCGAGCAACCGCTGCTCGAGACCACCGATTTCACCTACCACCACCTGTTTGCGAGCAACGTCGACACCGTCTTCCAGACGATCCAGGCGGTAGTTCCCAGCATGGTCAAACGAGGCATCGGCCGGGTCATCCTGTTCGCCGCCGCCGGCGCCGACAAGCAGCGTGCGATGCTGCGCGCCCCCGTCTATTTCGCCGCCAAAGCCGCGGTCATCCAGCTCGCACGGTCGCTAGCGGCCGAAATCGCCGGCTCCGGCATCACCGTCAACGTCATCGCACCGGGCCTGATCCACCACGATCACAGCCATCGGGAGAGCCAAGCCCGGATGCTTGCCAAGGTGCCCGCCGGGCGCCTCGGCCACCCCCAAGACGTCACCGCCATGGTGCGCTATCTCCTTTCCGCAGAAGCTAGCTACGTCACCGGCCAGGTGCTCACGGTCGACGGCGGACTGCAGGCCTGAGCCCCCATTTGCCCCCGCCTCGGCAAAAGAGGCTTTGACGGCGCGCAGAATCGCCTTGTCAGGCCCCCGGGCGCGAAGGTAAACCGTTGTCTTCCATAACGGTTATCTAACCAGGACCACAACGATCGAACCTACGATCCTATCCCCTACCGGCCACGACTTGTCCGTCTTGGACGTCGACGCTGTGCGCGCGGTAACGCGCCTCATTGACAAGGGGTTCGAAGCCTATCTAGTGGGCGGTTGCGTACGCGACCTTCTGCTGGACCGCACGCCGAAGGACTACGACATCGCAACTGAGGCCCGCCCGCCTCAGGTCAAGCGAACGTTCCCTCGCAATTGCCGCATCATCGGTCGCCGCTTCAAGCTGGCGCACTTGCACTTCCACGGCAACACCAAGATCCTTGAGTGCTCGACGTTCCGTCGCACGCCTCAGGAGCGCCCCGAGGGCGATGGTGATGACGCGGATCTGCTGATTACCCGCGACAACGAGTTCGGTACCGCAGAAGAGGATGCAGTGCGGCGTGACTTCACGGTCAACGCGCTGTTCCTCGACCCAACCCGCGACTTGATCGTCGACCACTGCAATGGACTCGAAGACATCGAGGCCAAGGTCATCCGCACGATCGGCGACCCCGTGGTGCGCTTCCGCGAAGACCCGGTGCGCATCCTGCGCGCGGCGAAGTTCGCAGGCCGCCTCGGCTTTACCGTCGAGAAGCACACGCTCGCCGCGATGGGCGAGACCGCCGAAGATCTCAAGCGCGCCGCGCCACCGAGGGTGCTCGAAGAGATCCTACGACTGCTGCGTTCGGGCCACGCCCACAGCAGCTTCGAACTGCTGCGCGATGTCGGCGCTATCGAGCACCTGATCCCCGTCGTTGGCACGTTCTTGAAGAAGGCCAGCGACGAGCAACAGGAGACCTTCTGGGGCCTGCTCGACGCACTCGACCGCCGCGTGCAATCCCAGCCAGACGGCAGTGAGCCGCCGCCAAATGGCGTGTTGCTAGCCGTCATGATGTATGGCGCCGTCGAGGCCGAACGCGAACGACAGCCGACGCGCAGCGCGTCGTCGATCGCCGAACGTCTGCTCGGCTCGCTGGCCATCGACCTGCGCCTGCCACGGCGCGACTCGGGCTGCTTGAAGCGCGTCTGTGGCGTGCAACACCGATTCGAACAAGCGGAGAACAAGCGCCGCTTCGGCGTCGAAGCCTTTCTCCACAGTCCCTACTTCGAAGAAGCGCTGCAGCTCTATGCGCTGCGCACTGCTGCCGCGGGCAACGAACGCACGAACGTCGACCACTGGTATGACCTGGCCGGCACGCATCCGCTCGAAGACGACGAACAAGCCCGCGGCTCCAGCGAAGCGCCCAGCTCTCGCGAAGAGGCTCGCGCAGTAGCTCACGAAGTGGCCAATGACGAGGATGACAAGGACGCGGCACCGCGCAAGAAGCGTCGTCGCCGCCGCCGCCGTTCGGAAGACGATCGCGATCGAGAAACAGCGGACCGCGAGCAAGCGGCGCCCAGTTCCGAAGCGGCTGACAACCCTGCCGAACCGAGCAGTGTCGATGCGCACTCGTTGGAGCGAGACACGCAGGAGCGAGACACGCTGGAGCAAAACACATTCCAGCAAGACACGGCCGAAGAGAACGTGAACGACTACGCAGCTGACGACGACACAGCCCCCGCCCCCAAGAAGAAGGCGACCCGCAAGAAGGCCGCGAAGAAGGTGGCCGCAAAGAAGCCGGCAACTCGAAAGGCTCCAGCACGCAAGAAGCCGCGCACCGAAGAAGAGGACCTCAGCGACGTCACCTTCCCGAGCAGCGACGAGCCATCGCCGCACGGCGATCCGATGCATTCACGCTCGAAATCGGAGCAACCAACGACTGCGGAGCGCGGTCGCGCGCAACCGGCCTTCCCGAAGGACCGTGGCAACGACACCGAAGAAGCACACGAAGAATCCCGAGGCGACACGGACCGGCACAGCCGACGTCGGGATAGCCGTGATCGGGACGATCGGGGTGATCGGGACGACCGGAATCGGGATAGCCGTGATCGTGACGGCCAGAATCGGGATCGGCACGACGACGAGTCCCGCGAAGCGAAAACGAGTGACGCGTCGACCGCCGACGAACGGGCCGACGAACCGCGCCGCCCACGCGCCCCGCGATCGCGCCGCGGTGGTTCACGGCGCAGGTCTGGACAAGACGACGACGACGCCCGAGATACGCAACGCGGAGACGATGCTCGCGATGGCGATCACCGTGACGAAGCGCCCCGAGGCGAAGACCTTCACGATGACGAGGCAACTGCTGAGCGCGACGAGCAATCTGGTGATGACCGGGCTCGTGATGACCGGGCTCGTGATGAAGGGGAACGCGACGACGGCAACGACCGTGATGGAGCTTCCCCACGTCCGCGTCGACGCCGTGGCCGCCGAGGCCGCCCCCGTGCCGATGATGACCGTGGCGACGATCGCGGCGAAGCACGCGGCGACCGCGTAGCCGGCGCTCGCGACGATCGTGAAGCACGCGACCGCGACGCTGCAGACCGCGGCCAGGGCGATCGGGACCAGGGCGATCGGGACCAGGGTGATCGGGACCAGGGTGATCGGGACCAGGGCGACCGGGACCAAGGCGCCCGCGCCTCAAGCGGCCGTGGCCAAGGTGGCCGCAATCAAAGCGCCCGTAGCCAAGCTAACCGTAGCCAAGGCAACCGCGACTCCGGCGATAGGAATGAGAAGGGGCGGCCGCGCCGCGGCCGTTCGCGCCTCAAGGACAAGAAGCCGGGCGACGGTCGCGATCGCGACCAACGCGATGGCAACCGCACGTCGAACCGCGACGGCCGGCGAGAAGGCAAGCGCGACGGCAAACGTGACGGCAAGCGCGGCAAGCGCCCCGCTCGCCCGTCCGGCGGCCGCGACGTCGATGTTGTCCCGCGCTACCGCGACCGCCGTGGCAAGGTCGAAGTGATCGAACCGCCGAGCCTCGACTTGTCGGCGTTCGACGTCGAACTGGATCCAAAGCGCGTACCGACGTTCGGCAGCATCGTCGAAGGCAAGGGCCGACCGAAACGCAAGGGCCCTCGGGTTCCGGACGGCGAAGCCGACAGCTACCGACCACCACCGCCGCCTGGCAGTGATGGCAAGCGACCGGATTCGCCGCCGCCGGCACCGTCCGCGGACGGTCCCGATACGTTCGGAGACTGGTAATGGTCGGCTCCAGCAAGGTCACAACGGCGACCCTGCGACAGCGCAAACAGGACGGCAAACGAATTGCCGCCCTGACTGCCTACGACCACTTGTTCGCCACCCTGCTCGACCAAGCGGGTATCGATGTCATGCTGATCGGTGACTCCGTCGCCACGGTCATGCAAGGGCGCGACACGACCGTGCCGGTGACGATGGACCAGATGGTCTACCACTGCGAACTGGTCAGCCGAGGCTGCAAACGCGCACTGCTGGTCGGCGATCTACCGTTCCTCAGCTACCAGGTCGGCATCGAAGACGCGCTGCGCAATGCCGGCCGCTTGCTGAAGGAAGGACACGTCGAAGCGGTCAAGCTCGAAGGCGGCCGTGAGTTCGTGCCAACCGTGCAGCGGTTGGTTGCGGCGGGCATCCCAGTCATGGGCCACCTCGGTTTGACCCCACAGAGCATCAACCAGTTCGGCTCCTACAAGACGCGCGGCACTGACGCGGCGGAGCAGCAACAGATGATCGACGACGCCAAGGCCCTCGAGCAAGCAGGCGCGTTTGCCATCGTGCTCGAAAAGGTGCCCAGCGACCTCGGCAAGCGCATGTCCGAAGCGACCAGCGTGCCGATCATCGGCATTGGCGCGGGCCCACACACGGACGGCCAGATCCTGGTCACCCACGACATGCTCGGCATGTTCACGCGCTTCAAGCCACGCTTCGTGCGCCGTTATTTGGAACTCGCCAAGGATATCAGCACCGCCGTCGAGGGCTACTGCGACGACGTGCGCAACGGCGCGTTCCCGAACGACGACGAAAGCTACTAGACGCGTGGCTGGCTGGGTTGGCTACTGCAGGGTGATCTGGGCGCCACTGCTGAACGCCCAATCGGTGCTGAACCCAATCGTCGTGAAGTAGATCGCAGCGCCCTGCGCGAACAGCGTCGTCGCCGGGAATGGCGCGTTCGGCATGGACAGCGGGAATGCCGAACCTGTGGTCTGGAACAGGACCACGTCGGGCGAGGTCAGCAGCGTGCAGTTGAACTGCGGCAACGGTTGGGTGTTGGGCTGCAGACCCAGCACCAAAACACGCCCCACCAGGTAGGTGTTGCAGCATCCCGGGAAGGCGTGCACTTCGATGCCCAGCGAGCAATTCGTGACATCCAGCAGAGCCCCGATAGTGGTCGGGTTGCCCGTGAACACGGAGCACGGCTGGCCATAACTACTGACGCTGACGCTCGAGAAGGCACATTGAGCGGCGGCGAAGGTGCTCAGGAGCAGGCTGGCGGACAGGATCTGAAGGGTTCGCATGGTGGCGGTCCACTGTGGAAAGATGTTGACGATGGCCACAATAAGCGCAAACAGCGCAAACGTAACGTGCCTAGGCGTTCGTCCGCTATTGCAAGCCTCCGGCCAGACCGGCATCGTGGTCGCCAACAATGCAGGCGTGGCGAATCGACGTTCTGGCCAAACAAGGCCAATTGGACCCTATCGGTGATGCCGCACAGCGAACGCTGACGGCCGCCGGACTTCACGGTGTCACGGATGTTCGCTCGAGGCGCGGATACCTACTGAGTGCCGAACTCTCAAAGCAACAGGTCGACGGGTTTGCCCGGGCCGTGTTGTGCGATCCTGTGATCGAAGAGTTCGTCGTGCACGCACCGGATACCAACGTGCACAACGCACCCGAAGTGCACACGTTGACGATCGTGCCCAAACCCGGCGTGACCGACCCGGTCGCCCACTCGGTGCAGAAGTCCCTGGCCGACATGTTCCTGCCCGTGGTCGCAGCCGGCACCTACCAGACCTTCGATGTGCACGGCGATGTTGCCAGCGAACAACTGCTGGCGATCGCCAAGAAGGATCTCGCCAACGACATCGTGCAACAGATCCTCGTCGATGCACTGCCGGCTGGCTTGCCGGCCGAGTCGCCAACGCCGGACATGTCGGTGCATGAAGTGCCGCTAACTGGGCTCGACGAAGCCGCTCTGGTCGCGCTATCACAGGACGGTGGTCTCGCGCTCGACGGGCATGAGATGAAGACCATCCAAGCGCACTTCGCAACGCTGCAGCGCGAACCGACGCGACTCGAACTCGAGACGTTGGCGCAGACTTGGAGTGAACACTGCAAGCACAAGACGTTGACCGGCACGGTCCGGTTCGAAGGTCGCATCATCGACAACCTGCTGAAGAGCACGATCGCCAACGTCACCCACACGCTCGACCGCGACTTCTGCGTCAGCGTGTTCGTCGACAACGCCGGCATCATCAAGTTTGACGACGTCGACTCGGTCTGCATCAAGGTCGAGACCCACAACCGCCCGTCCGCCATCGAACCATTCGGTGGCGCCGGTACCGGCATTGGTGGCGTCATCCGCGACATCATCGGCACCGGCCTCGGCGCGCGGCCGATCGCCAATTCGGACGTGTTCTGCTTCGCGCCGCCGGACCTCAAGAACGAAGACCTGCCGCAAGGCTGCCTGCACCCGCTGACCGTCATGAAAGGCGTCGTCTCCGGCGTGCGTGACTACGGCAACCCGATGGGCATCCCGACGGTCAACGGCAGCGTGCACTTCGACGACAACTTCGTCGGCAACCCGCTCGTCTACGTCGGCAACGTCGGCATCCTGCCAACGGCGCGCGGCCTCAAAAAGGCCAACCCTGGCGACATCATTGTCGCCCTCGGTGGCCGCACCGGCCGCGATGGCATCCACGGCGCAACGTTCAGCTCGCTTGAGCTCAACACCAAGAGTGAATCGCTCAGTGGCGGCGCCGTGCAAATCGGCGACCCGATCACCGAACGCAAGGCGATGGACGCGGTCATGGCCTGCGCCGAAGAAGACCTGTTCTCCGCGATCACCGACTGCGGTGCGGGCGGCTTCAGCTCGGCGGTTGGCGAGATGGCCGAGGGCCTCGGCGCGATCGTGACCCTCGAAGCGGCACCGCTCAAGTATGCGGGCTTGACGCCGTGGGAGATCTGGATCAGCGAAGCTCAAGAACGCATGGTGCTCGCGGTTCCGCCCGAAAAGCTCGACCGCGTGCTCGCCGTTTGTGAAGCAGAAGCCTCGGAAGCCTTCGTGCTCGGCAGGTTCACCGGGGACAACCGCCTGATCGTCAAGCACAACGACGACGTGCACTGTGACATGGACCTCGCGTTCCTGCACGACGGCTTGCCCTCGCGCGTGCTCGAAGCCAGCTACCAAGCCCCGGCGTTGCAGGAGCCCACGCTGCCAGCCGAGGGCGACCACAAGCAGGCGCTGCTCGACGTCATGGCCGACTTCGGCGTTTGCAGCAAGGAGTGGATCATTCGCCAATACGATCACGAGGTGCAGGCAGCGTCCGCCGGCAAGCCGCTGTGTGGCGTGCGCGAAGACGGCCCTGCCGACGCTGCCGTGCTGGCACCGAAACTCGGCTCGATGCGCGGCGTGGTGTTGTCCAACGGGCTCAACCCGCGCTACAGCAAGATCGATCCAGCCTCGATGGCCGAGTGCGCACTCGACGAAGCGATGCGCAACTCGGTCGCCGCTGGTGGCGACCCTGACTACACCGTCATCCTCGACAACTACTGCTGGGGCAATACGCGTGACCCGCAGTGCCTCGGCGAACTGGTGCGCGCAACCGAAGCGCTGTGCGATCTGGCGATGACCTACCGCACGCCATTCGTGTCCGGCAAGGATTCGCTGCACAACGAGTTCCGGGCGACCCTTCCCGAGGGCGGCACCAAGACCATCCGCATCCCCGGCTGCATCTTGGTCACGGCGATGAGTGTCATTCCCGACGTTCGCCGCACGATGACCAGCGACTTCAAGCGCGCCGGCAGCAAGATTGTCCTGGTCGGCACGACCAAGGACGAACTCGGCGGCAGTGTCTACTACAAGACCAAGGGCGAGCTCGGCGTGAACGCTCCGCGCGTCCAGAAGGACGCAGCGCTCGCGACGCTCAACGGCGTGCACCGCGCGATCCAAGCGGGCTGCGTGCTCTCGGCGCACGATCTCAGCGAAGGCGGAGTCGCCGCAGCAGCCACCGAAATGTCCATCGGCGGGCGCCTCGGCGCCGACCTGCAACTCGATGCGATGCGGACCGAAGGCAACCTCGATGCCACCAAACGCATGTTCAGCGAGTCGCAGAGCCGCTTCTTGCTCGAGATCCCACCGGATCGACTCGACGACCTCAAGGCGAACCTGCACGAGGTTCCGTTCGCGGTCATCGGCGAAGTTCGCAACGACGAGCAAATCGCGTTCACCAACAACAGCCAGGCGGTCGCAAGCTTGACGATCTCCGAAGCCGAATACGCGTGGAAGCACCCGCTCGACCTTGACGGCACGCTGACCGCGGAGGCAAAGCGATGAGCAACCCAAAGGCCCTGATCCTGCGCGCTCCCGGTATCAACTGCGAACGCGAAACCCACCACGCCTTCGAACGCGCCGGCGGCAAGAGCGAGTATCTGCACATCAGGAAGCTGCTCGAAAACCCCGAGCAACTGGACCAGTTCCAGATCCTCGCCGTGCCCGGTGGCTTCTCCTACGGCGACGACATCAGTTCCGGCCGGGTGCTCGCCCAGGAGATGAAGGCGAAGCTCGGCGAGCGCATCCTCAAGTTCGTCGACCGCGGCGGCTTGGTGCTCGGCATCTGCAACGGCTTCCAGGTGCTCGTCCGCCTCGGCCTGCTGCCGTGCACCAAGGGCACACTCGAAGAAGAAGTGACGCTGACGCACAACCTCAGCAACCACTACGAATGCCGCTGGGTCACCGTGCAGACGCAGAAGTCGCGCTGCTCGTTCTTGCCCGAAGGCCTGACCCTGCGCTGGCCCGCCGCGCACGGCGAAGGCCGTCTGGTCGCCACCAGTCCCCAAGCGCAGCAAACCCTCGTCGACGAAGGCTTCGCCGCGGTGGTCTATGTCGATCAAAATGGCCAGGCCACCGAAGACTACCCAGCCAACCCGAACGGCGCGCCGCTCGGCATTGCCGGCTTGACCAACCACAACGGTCGCGTGCTCGGCGTCATGCCGCACCCGGATCGCAGCTACTTGCCGATCCACATGCCGAACTGGCGCCGCACGCAACTCGACAACGGCGAACTGCCGCTCGATGGCGACGGCATGGTGGTGTTCCGCGAGATGGTCAAGACCGCGAAGGCCGAGAGCTGATGCGCGCGGCGTCGATGCTGTTGGGGTTGCTGCTGCTGACTTCGTGCGGCGTCAACCTCTCCATCGTGCAACAGAAGCTGCACGTCAAGTTGCCGGACGGTGCCAGGCACAGCATTGTCGTCGTGCAGCGACCCGAATCCGGACTGCTGCAACCCAACTTCGACGAGTCCGTCGCCTGCTGGCTGCCGCAAACCGTATTCGCAGTCTTGCTCGAACCGGTCGACCTGATCGCCAGCACCGTCGTCGCCGTCGACGCGATGTTCGATCCGGACCACGACATCGCCGGCGGCCCGGTCGGTTGGCTCGCTGCCATGACCCCGGTCGCGACCCTGGTACCGCAGATCCACATCAGCTACATCTTCGGGCGCCGCATCGACGCGAAGCAGTGGCAACAGCTCTCCAGCGAAGACGAGGCCGATCGCCGCGCCGCTGCCCGGCGGATCTGGCCGAATCGTAACATCACCTACGTGCACCCGTTCGTCGCAGCCCCAGCCGCAGCCGTGCCTAACAAGAACGTGCCCGACGCCAGCCCCAGCAGCAGCGAGACCAGCAGCAGCTACAAGTAGAGACACGCGCCGCTCGCGGCGGGCTACTCGCGATAGTCCGCTGAGCGAATCGCGTACTTCTGCATCAATTTCTGGAAGGCGCTGCGCGCCATGCCAGACTCTTCCGAGCAGTGCGTGACGTTGCCCTTGTGCTTCTTCAGCAGGCTTTCGACATAGCTCTGCTCCATCGCAGCGATGCGGCGCGCCTTCATTTCTTGGAAGGTGCCGACTTCGGAGTCGACCACTTCCGGGCGCGACGTCGGCTCGTTGGACAACAGTTCTGGCGGCAAATCGTCCAGCCCAAGTTCGGGCGCATTGCCGAGCGCACAAGCCCGCTCGATCGCGTTGCGTAGCTGCCGCACGTTGCCGGGCCAGTGGTAGGCACGCAGCGTTTCCGCCGCCTCGCTAGAAATGCTGGTGATGCCGGGCTCCTTGCCGAAGCGCTTCAGGAAGTGCGTCGCCAGGATGTCGACATCGCCTTGCCGATCGCGCAACGGCGGCACGGCAATGCGCACCACGTCCAGCCGGTAGAACAAATCGGAGCGGAACTTGCCCTCCTCGACTTCCTTCTGCAGGTCTCGATTGGTCGCAGCAACGATGCGCACATCGACGTCGCGCTGCGTGCTGCTGCCGATCTGGCGAACGGTGCGTTCTTGGATCGTGCGCAGCAGCTTCGACTGGAACTCAAGCGGCAGCTCACCTAGCTCGTCCAAGAACAGCGTGCCGCCATCCGCGACCTGGAACAGTCCAAGCTTGTCCGAGGAGGCTCCGGTGAACGCGCCTTTCTTGTGGCCGAACAGTTCGCTCTCAAACAAATCCGCAGGTATCGACGCGCAGTCGACCGGCACGAACGGCTTGTCGGCACGATCACTCGAATCGTGCAGATGGTGCGCAAGCAGTTCTTTGCCAGTGCCGCTCTCGCCGATCAGCAACACCGATGCCGCAGTGCGTGCCGCGCGCTCCAACATCGCCACGGCATCCCGGAACGTCTGCGACGTGTGGATCAGGCGACGGCCGGAGACGCCGGACCGCAGTCGTTCGCGCAGGCCTTCGTTCTGGTCCTTGACCCGCCGGTGCGCCATCGCCTTGGCAACGCGCTCGATCAGATCTTCTTCGCCGTAGGGCTTGGCCAGATAGTCGAACGCCCCCTGCTTGATCGCCGACACTGCCATCTGCAAGTCCGGGTAGCCCGTCAGCAGCAACACTTCGATATCCGGATCGCGCTCGCGAATCGCTGTTAGCAACTCCATGCCACTCATGCGCGGCATGCGCACGTCGCTCACCACCACCGAGAACGCTTCCTTCTCCAGCATCTCCAGCGCTTGGGGCGCCGACTCGGCACAACGCGCTTCGTAGCCGGCGCGCTCCAGGAAGTAGGCGCACGACTCCGCCAGGTCGGGCTCATCATCGACCACGAGAACGCGTTCGCGGCTCACCGTCACTTGCTGCGCTGCTCCTGCTGACACTGCTTGCACGTGCCATAGAGGCGCAAGCTGTGGCGCTTGATCTTGAAGCCAACCCGCTTCGCCGCCAGCTCTTGCCGGCGCTCCAATTCGTCATCACGAAACTCGAGGATCTTCTCGCACACCGTGCACACCATGTGGTCGTGGTGCTCGTGGCCCAAAACGTGTTCGAAGCGGCGGCCGCCATCACCGGTCTCCAGGCCTTCGACGAACCCGGCGTCCTCAAGCACGGACAAAGTGCGATACACCGTGGCGCGCGAAACCTTGGGGTCGGTCTTGCGGCACAAGTCGAGCAACTCTTCGGCAGTGAAGTGGTCGTGCGTCGCCAGGGCCTCACACACGATCAACGCACGCTGGGTGGTCCAACGAAAACCACTTTCGCGCAGAGCTCGCTCGACGATGTCTGCCTCGCTCTCGGACTTTCCCGCACGTTCCGGATGAGCACCCATTGATATCGATCAGGCGCGGGTCTCGGCCTGCGAAATCCCGATATCGTCGCGGAAGTGCATGCCTTCGAACTCGACGAGCTTGAGGGCGTCGTAGCAGCGCTTGCGCGCTTCGTGCACATCGGCACCGAGCGCCGTCACCGCGAACACGCGGCCGCCGTCCGTGACCAGGTCACGGCCAGCCATGCGTGTGCCGGCGTGGAACACCTGTAGGTCCGGTCCGGTCTCGATGCGATCCAAGCCAAAGATCGGCACGCCCTTCCGATAGTTGCCTGGGTAGCCACCACTGCACGCGACGACGCAGACGGCAACTCGCGGATCCCACTCGGGAGCGTCCACGCTCTCGAGCTTGTCCTGAGCGGTCGCCATCAGCAGCGGCACGAGATCGGTCTTCAACCGCATCATCAGCGGCTGCGTCTCGGGATCGCCCAAGCGGCAGTTGTATTCGAGCACACGCGGCCCGTTCTGCGTCAGCATCAGACCCGCGTAGAGGAAGCCGCGGTAGCGGCGCTTCTCGCGATTCATCGCATGCACGGTCGGGAATACGATCTGGGTTTCGATCTGCTGCGAAATGCGCGGCAACAACGACACCGGCGTGACCACGCCCATGCCCCCGGTGTTCGGCCCCGTGCCGCCCTCACCAACCGGCTTGTGGTCGCGTGCCGGCTCGAGCGGCACGATCGTCTCACCATCGGTCAGGGTGATCAGCGACAGCTCGGGTCCTTCGAGAAACTCTTCGAAGACGATCGAACCACGACCTTCCCCGGGACGCACTTGCTCGAGACAGTGGCTCACGGCAGCACGCGCTTCTTCGTTGTCCTTGCAGACCGCGACGCCTTTGCCGGCAGCGAGCCCGGACGCCTTGACGACGATCGGCCCATCGGGCCTGCCTTCGAGGAACGCACGCGCGGTCGCCATGTTCTCAAAGTGCCAGTAGGCCGGACCTGGGATCCGATGGTCCTTGCACAAGTCGCGGGCGAACAACTTCGATCCTTCGATCTCTGCGGCCGCCTTGTCCGGCCCGAAGCACAAGCGGCCCTTTTCGCGGAACAGGTCCACAATGCCATCGCACAGCGGCGCCTCGGGCCCCACCACCGTCAGGTCGATCTCATTGTCGACCGCGAACTGTGCCAGGCCGTTGAGGTCATCGACAGCGATGTCGACGTTCTCGCCGACCTGCGCGGTACCGGGGTTGCCAGGTGCCACGTAAACGCGGTCGACCAGAGGCGATTGTTGGATCTTCCAAGCGAGGGCGTGTTCACGGCCGCCTTGGCCGACAACGAGGACTTTCATCGAGGCGAACAGGTTAGGACACCGCCTCGCTCGGGGAAAGGCTTTCACCAAGCTCCGTCGCCGGGCACGATCCCGCTATGCATCGAATCCAGTTTTCCACAGGCCTCACGGGATCGGAGCCGTCCGCGTAATGGCCGCCAAACCGGCAACTCCCGGCAAGCCGCCGAAGCATTCGGCTGCCGCGCTGTGGATGGACCGCCTGCTCGGCTTGTGCCCGCTCGCGATCTGCATCCTGTGGGCGGCTGGCGTCGCGCTGTTCCGAGGCCGCGAGCTGCAACCGACCGAGTGGCTGGTGCTGGTCGCCGGAGGCTTCGCGCTGCACGTGATCTCGCGGCTGACGTGGTACCGCCGTCCCCTGCCGCCGCTCCCCGAAGGCGCCCGGGCCGTGCAGCTCTCGGCGTTGATCGCAACCATCGTCGCGGTGATGGCGAGCGTGGTCGGCGGAATCCTCGAAGCGGTTGCCCAGAGCTACTTCCCAAGCGACGTCGCCTGGGGCCTGCGCGTGCTGTGGCACGCGGGCTGCGCGTTTGGCGCCGTCTACTGTGCGTTCTTGCAGCGACTGCTGCGCGTGCTGCCGGCCTGAACGGCACGCAACTGCGAGACGATCACTCCGCCAGCAACTTCATGCCACCTTGGGCCACGCCAATCTGGCCGCTGGCTCCGGTTCGCCTCATCAATTCGTCGGCATCCATGCGACCGGCCAACAGTTCCTGCCAGGCAGCCAGCACCTGAGTGACCTCGGCAGCTGTCTCGCGCACAAACTCGACGCGATAGCGTCGCACACCCGCCTGCATCAGTCGATCGGTCCACGAAGCACTCTGCTGCGGCGCGTGATGGAAGACGGTGTTGCGGCAACCGACGTCAACGATCACCGGGTGCTCGCGATCCATGTGATCGCGCAGCGCCACGTGATGCTGCTCGCATGGCCGGCCACACGAACGGTAGTCGCGACCGTTGCTCAGCAAGTGCGAGTAGACGCAGTGCTCGGTGTGGAAGGTCGGAATGCGATGGTGTGCGACCACGGCCAAGCGATGACCGGGAGTGTTCTGCAACATCGCGAACAACTGCGTCTCATCGAGATCGAACGAAGCCGTGATGGTTTCGAGACCCAACTGCAACAGGTAGCGCGCCGTCAGCGAGTTGCTGGCGTTCAACGAGAAGTCGCCATGCAGCACCGCACCCAGGCCGCGCTGACGCTGCTCGAGGCAACGCATCAAGGCACCGAAGTGCCGCACCAAGATGCCATCCGGCTCCAGCTTGAAGATGCGTTCGACCAGCGCATCTTCGCCCGGCTTGCCGATTCGCGTCGTGGCCACCGTGACGCGCAGCCCGGCCGCACGGGCACGTTCGAACGCTTTGCCGAGGCCGACAAACTCCATCCAGTCGAGTTCGACCTCGGGAACGCCAGCGACGATCGCGGCATCGAGTTGTTCGTCGCTGCGCAGCAACGGCACGACCACCGGCCCACCTTCGGGAAGGTCCTCGGCAGGAGTTCTCGTGGCATCGGGCTCCCGGACATCGGCGAACTTCGCCGCGACCCGGTCGATTGCAGGGACAGCGGAGACCTCGCGCACCGGCCCGCGCTCAAGCTGCGGCTGCAGTTCGGCGACCAACCGGCGACGCACGTCTTTCAACTCGCTTGCTGGCACATGCATGCCGGTGGCCAACCCCGTGACATCGAGCTGCCCCAGCCGAAACGGCGTGCCGCCAAAGCCAGCTAGCTTGTCCGCCAAGATCTCGGCATCGAGGCCGCCACGCCGCGCTGCCTGCAACGTCGACACCGTGCTCGCCATGGCCTCGTGTGGACCGCATCGCGCTGTCACCGTCAGCACGTTGCCGAGAGAGCCGGCAACCAACAGATCGACCGGGTTGCGACCATCTGGTTCTTCCGAGCCCTCGCGACTCGGGCGAACTGCGGCACTGGCGAGCGCCGGATCATTGGTCGCGAACACCCGATCGCCAACCATGACCCGCGACAAGTCGGGGCCCGGCCGGCCGAAGCCCAGGTGCCACTCGTCGCCACGCTGCTTGGCCGAGAACAGTGGGCCACCCGGCTCGAACTTGTCCTCGGGATGCCCTTGGTCAAACACGACACCCATGCCAGCAACCAACGACAACGGCGCGGCATCGCCGGCATCGGGCAACTCCTGGGAGCGCTCGCCAAACGGAGCCTTGGGCCGATCTGCAAGGCCCGCGCCACCGGTCCACGGCCGACCGTCGCCGTGATCGCGCACGACGACCGCAGAGCCATCGACGCTGACGACGCGGCCCACGAAAACGCCGCGATGCTTCGGGAACCGACCTTCCACCAGCGTTTGATGATCGCTACCGCCGAAGAAGCCATCGGAGAAGCCGCGGGTGTACGACAGCGACATCTTCAACAGGTCATCAGCGAGCTGTCGCTCGACAGCCTTGCGATCACTGCCATCGCTCAGGCCATCCACCCAACGCCGGTAGCCACCGGTCGCGGTCGCGACGTATTGCGGTCCCTTCTGCCGGCCTTCGATCTTCAGGCCATGCACCGGAATCTTGAGCAACTCCGGCACGGCGCGCGCGCCGGACAGGTCCTTGGGACTCAGCAGATACTCGACATCACCCAATGGTCGCACCTCGCCATCGACCACCAACTCGTACGGCATGCGGCAGCTCTGCGCGCACTGGCCGCGGTTGGCCGAACGGCCACCCCACGCCTCACTGGTCAGGCATTGCCCGCTCCACGAAACGCACAGGGCGCCGTGCACGAACACTTCAAGTTCGGCATCCGTGCCGGCAGCAAACGTTTCGATTTCCGCAACCGACAGTTCGCGCGGCACGACGATGCGCGTCACCCCGAGCCCGGTCGCAAACGCCGCCGCCTTTGGTTCGGCGATCGTCATCTGGGTGCTCGCGTGCAGCTCGAGTTGCGGACAGATCTCGTGGGCGATCAGACACACTGCGGGATCCTGCACGATCAACGCATCAACGCCCGACTCCGCGATGGCGCGCACGACCCGTTCGAGCGCCGGCAATTCGGGTTCGAACACCAACGTGTTCAACGTCACGTAGGCGCGGGCGCCGGCGCGATGGATGCGGGCCACGGTCTCCAGCAGCGAACGCAGCGAAAAGTTGGCGGCGCGAGCGCGCGCGTTGAAGCCATCCTGCAGGCCAAAGTAGACCGAGTCCGCACCGTTCCAGAGCGCGGCACGCAACGACTCGATCGAGCCAGCGGGCGCGAGAACTTCTGGTTTGTGCGGGCGATCGGTCATTGCTGACCAGCGGTCGTAACCGGCCGGAGACCCACCTGCAATTTGTCACTGCCCCTTCGCCGGTTTTGCGATGCAATACAGGTAGCGCATGCCGCGCAAGTAGATCTCCGACCCGACAATTGCGGCCGAAGCACTGAAGCTGTCCTCAAGCAGGTTGTGCGCGAGCAGCTTGGGCTGCTGCTTGCCGTGGCTGATCACCAACGTCGCGCCTTCGCGATCGGTGATGTAGATGCGACCCGCCGCGCCGACCGGCGAAGCGTAGATCTCACGCATGCCCGGCAAGCGCATCGGCCGACTCGGTTCTTCGCCGGTCTTGGCATGCACGCGCGCCAGGAAGCCTTGGTAGTGATTGAGGAAGTAGAGCCACTCGCCATACAAGAGCGGTGACGGCACGTAGGGCGTGCGCGCACTGCGCCGCCAGACCACGTGGTCGGTATTGGTGATGTCGCCCTTGGCCCCGGCCAGGCGCACCGCCAGCATGCGCTTCTTCACGTAGCTGCTGCCAGCGTAGAGCATGCCGTGCGAAGACACCGGCGACGCCACGACGTTGTTCGACAAGCCGCGACACGACCAGATAACCTCGCCATTGCTGAGGTCGTAGGCGCGGATCTGCTTGGTGCCACTGACGATCAACTGCTGCTTGCCATCAACCGCCACGACGATCGGCGTCGCCCACGACGTGACCTCGTCGCGATCCTTGCGCCACAGCTGTTCGCCGGTGCGCTTGTCGAGCGCCACGATGAACGACTGGCCTTCGTGATCCCAGTTGACGACGACCGTGTCGCCGTGCAGGACCGGCGTGCAACCTTCGCCGTGGCCATGCTTGATCTGCATGTCGCCGAAGTCCTTCTGCCACTGCAGTTCGCCGTCGGTGTTGAGGCAATATAGACCGTAGGAGCCAAAGTAGGCGAGCACGAACTCCCCGTCGGTCACCACCGACGCGGACGCGAGGGCGCTGCTCTTGTGGAAGCCCGCGTGCGGCAACTGCTCGTGCAGCTTCTTCTGCCAGACGATCTCCCCCTTCTGACGATCGATGGCCAGCGCGACGAACTGATGCCGCCTGGTAACGGGCGCATTGTCGTGCGCGCCGGGTGCGTCATCGGGAACGGCCTTACCCTTCGGACCGACCTCGATCGCCGCGGTCAGGTAGATGCGGTTACCGACGACAATCGGCGAGCCATAGCCAATGCCTGGCAAGGCCAGCTTGAAACGAATGTTCTGCTGCTCACTCCATTTGGTCGGCGGGTCGGCATCGACTGCGACGCCGGTCGCATTTGGACCTCGCCATTGCTGCCAGTCCGAGGCCCCAGCGCTAGATGTTTGGCTAGGTGTTGGGCCAGACGTTTGGCACAGCACAGCCGCCGCCGTGACACCGACAACTATCGACAACCGCAGTGCGCCGTGAACCATGCCCACATGCTAGAGCAAGTGCGGCGCGAGTCGTGTAAGGCTCGTGCAAGTTGGCCGGCGGACCAGTTGACGAGCTGCGGACTACTTGGGCAACACCACGCGCACTTCGGTTGTCGGCCGCGGCTCCGAAGCGACGGTCGCCACCACGCTGCCACCGTCTCTGGTCAGCCGCAACTCGACACGGCCGGGCAGTGCCGGATCCCACGTGACCATGCCATCCGCATCCGCCCTGACAGCGCCACGGATCATGCGATAGGCCTCGGGGTAGTCCACCAACGAGGCGAACAACAACTGATCTTTCGCTGGCGTTCCGTCGGAGTTCACGACCTGCAATCGCAACACCCGATGCTCGAAGAAGAAGGACTGCGTGGCATCGGAACCGCTCGCCAACGAAGTGCGGTCAGCAGCGAACAGCTTGTGCGTGCCGGCATCGTCTTGCCAGGACACGTACGGCAAGTACCGCGCAGGCCGTGTCAACACGGTGCCGCGACCGTCGGAGCCCAGATTCACGTCGACGGTGTCGCGGTTGTCCACAGCGATCAAGCCAAACTCGCCGCGCAACCACGGCGCCCCATCAACGAACACTGATGCCGTCAGCCTGGCTGGCACGAACTTACTTGCGTCGACGGCGATCTCACGATCTTCCCCAGCCTGCAGCTGCAACTCGCCAACGGTCACTTGTCCGATGTGGTCATCCTCGATCCGGATTTGGTAGTTGCCAGGTTTGGCCGCATCGATCACGAAGGAACCGTCGGGCCTGACGAAGCCACGGCCACCGTGCTCGCCGCTCTTGCTCTCCAACCAGATCGACGCACAGCTATAGTGCAGCTCGGAGTTCTCGCTGCGCACCATCGAGTCGGCCAGAATCTCTTCCGGCGACGGCCCGGTGCGCTGTAAGAACGCATCAGGACCAACCGTGCCATGAACGCGTGCCAGCGCCGGCAACGTGATCTCCCACGTCGCGCCTTCACGCCCCACCACACCGATCGGCCGGCGCTGCCAGCGAACCCAAGTGCCGCTGAGTTGCAGCCCAAGTCGCTGTTCGGCGATTGGCGCCCGAAACACCGCGCGGCCTTCGGCATCCGTGGTCTGTGTTTGCAGCGCGACGCCGGTCGAACGTCCGCCGCCAACCCCGAGCGCAAACTCCTCGACCGACCACATCGAACCGAAATGGGGACCGGAGGCTAGCGAATGCGTCAGCCGAACTTCGACACCGGGCATCGGCTGGCCACTCTCATCCTTCAGCAGCAACTTCGCTTCTGCATAGCCCTGCAGCTCGACGCGGATCGGTTCGGCGCCGGCGGCACCAACCGTGAACGGGATCATGTAGGCCGTCGCCAGGTTCTTGTCCTCAGGCCAGACCATCAATCGATGCTGACCTGGATACACCTGCAGGACCGTGCGACCACCGGTATAGCGCGCCGGTGCCACCGGGCGGTATAAGCGATCCGGCGGAATCACCAAGCGATGTTCCCCGGACCAGTAGTCGAGTTCGTGCGCGATGCCAAACTGTTCGACCGGCTTGCCGGTGCGCGCATCGACGACGACGACTGGCACATCAACCGCAGGCTGGCGTTGCACGCGCAACTGCACATCTTGATCGCCGACGGTGTATTCACGCGGCTCGCCCAGCAACCGGTAGCGCTGCTCGGTAGCCGGTATCCCCAACGGCTGGGTCTTTCGTGGATATTGGATGGGCAGATAGAAGGAGCCATCCGCCTCGGTCACGGTCTTGCCCAGATCGACATAGTCCGGATCCAAACAGACGATCAAGCCCGCCACCGCCTGGCCGCTCTGATCCGTAACGCGCCCGGCGATACTTCTTTCCACGCCGGTCCGGCGAACCACGATATCGATCGTCCGTGGCGTGACACCGTCGAGTTCGATATGCGTCGGGCGAAGGACCTTGTAGAGAGCTTCATCGTGCCTCGAAGCCACGCCATACGTGCCCGGCGGCAGCAACTCATCCCCGAGCAAGCCTTGTTCGTCACTCTTGCGATCGATCGAACGCCACATCTGGAAGCTCGCATCCGCGACCCCGCCTGACCGCCGTTCGATCGAGATCCAGGCCCTAGGAACCGGCGCGCCTTGTTCGTCGACCACTCGCGCCTGTAGCAAACAACCGGGCAACAACGCGATGTCGCCAAGATCGACATCGATGCCAGAACGCAGCGAGATCCACTCTTCGGTCGCCGTCGAGTGTCCTGGGGTCGCAACCTCGAGATACACGCGCTGCAACTTCTTCGGCTGCCACTCGATCGCGAACAAACCACCGGCGCCAATCCGGACTTCGATCGGATCCGGCCAGTTGCGGAACTCCTCGTCCTGAGTCATGAACCGCCCGCGACCAAAGGAAACGGTCGCCGTGCCGCCCTCGAGTGGCAGGCCATCCGTCACACGAACACACCGCCCGCGCAACGTCGACGTGTCTTGTTGGTCGGCCGCCTTGGTCACGACCGTGACCTCCCGTCGCGGTTCCACCAACTCTGCGACCGTCTTGTCGGACTCGGACGATGGTTGTTCGGCGGCCTCCGCGGCTTCGACGGTGCCGCTCGGTGGCGCGACCGGAACCGTGTTGAAGAACAAGAAGTAGCCGCCAACGAACACGCCCAGCATGCAAGCGATCGACGTCACCCAAACAGCCGATCGACTGCTACCACCGAGCGCGACCGCGGTGACCTTTTCTCTGCCCGTCGCCGCGAGCAGCGCGGCGCGCGTCGCCGCCACACCACGCCCCGGCAACAATAGCATCGCCAATCCGGAAGCAAGCGAGGCTGGCAAGACGCCGCGCAACACTTCGAGGCCACGCTTCAGTTGGCCGCGCACGGTGGCCGGTGGCCGGCCCAGCGCGTGGGCAATTTCCGTTGGCTGCAACCCGTGCACCAACCGCAACACGAGAGCCTCGCGGAACGGGGACTGCAGCGAATCGAGCGCCGCCTGCACCCGCCGCAGCAGTTCGTTGCTCTCCGCTTCGGCGAGCGGCCCAGCACCGTCAGCGGCCACGACCAGATCCGAGAGTTCCGCCTTCGGCCGCCGCAACCGTAGCTTGCGGGCGAGATCCTGCGCCCGGTGACGCAAGATCCCGGCAAGCCACGGCAGCAACGGCCGCGCGGCATCCCACTGCTCGGCTCGCTGCATCGCTTGCAGGAAGGTCTCCTGCAGCAGGTCTTCGGCAGCGCCGCCATCGGGCGAGACGTGCGCGGCCAGCAACAGCAGCTGCGGCGCCGTGGCGTCAAAGACCTTGGCAAGATCGGCTGGATCTCCGGCCTGTTGGAAGCGCTGGAAGAGCTGCTCTGGGGTGTCGGTGGGAGTCATCAAACGAGGTGCGCCTGAGCGGTCCGGAGCGTTTCCGATTCGCGGCAAGAATTCATCTTCAACCGGATCGCCAGCAACGGCAAGCGCACCTTGGGCCAGGAGCTGCGCCAACGGACTGGTAGAGTGCTCGAAATGACACAACCCAACCACCAGCGGTTCGACACAGCCTCGATGCCGTGGCAACCCCAGGCGCCGGGAGTCGACCGCATGGAGTTGGCCGAAGGCGTTGGCAGTCATGGGGATGGCGATCCTGGCTGGCAGATTTCGCTGGTGCGGCTCGCCGCTGGCTGCAGCCTACCGGCGCCGCCCCCGGGCCGCGGCATCGAGGTGCTGGTCTGCGACGGAACGTGGCAACTGCGCGCAGCCGACGCGGGCCTGACCTCATTGCGCAAGAACAGCTACGTCCGCACGCCTCCAGGGGTCTTCACGGACGGTGCCGTGCTCGAGAACACGACCACCAACGGCGCCACACTGCTGGTGCGCGCCGGCCCGTTCGCTAGTGGCGACACCAACGGGGTCCAGGTCCAGTCGGATCAGCAACCCTGGCTGCCCGGCCAGGGCAACCTGCGCGTGCAACCGCTGCATTCGAGCGGCGACTCCGGCACGGCGCTGGTCCACTGGCCAGCAGGTGAACGCTTCCAGCCACATCGTCATTGGGGCGGCGAAGAGATCTTCGTGTTGTCCGGCAAGTTCGAAGACGAACACGGCAGCTACCCAACAGGCACGTGGCTGCTGAGCCCACACTTGAGCGCGCACCATCCGTTCGTCACCGAGGAGACGATCATCTTCGTCAAGACCGGGCACCTGCCGCAGACCTAGCCGGTCGTTGCGCAGCTGCGCGCAAGGCACGCTCAGGCCGAGCCAGATGAGATCTTCAGGAGATCTTCAACAGGCGCTATTCGCGAAAGGCTTGCGGTGCTGGACACACAACGGGATCCTGATCTCATGCTCGCAAGCCTGTTGCTGTCTGTCATGTTGCCGCTTGGACTCGTGCAGGCACCCGACGTAGCACCAACGCAGGAACCTGCTGCCAACGAGCATCCACCAGAGTCGGTTCTGTTGTGGCCTGATGGAGCACCGGGCGCACTTGGCACGGAAGCCAAGGACAAGCCGCGCGTGATCGTCTATCGAGCCGCTGGCAAGCCAACTGGCGCCAACGATTCCCCAACGCCGGCGATCGTGATCTGCCCCGGCGGCGGCTACGGCCATCTCGCCATGGACCACGAAGGCCACCAGATCGCCGCCTGGTGCAACAGCCTTGGCGTGACCGGCGTGATCCTCGAATACCGCCACCGCGGCAAGGGCTACGGTCATCCCGCACCACTGCAAGACGTGCAACGTGCGATGCGCCTCGTGCGCCACCACGCCAAGAATTGGCGCATCGACGCAAACAAGGTTGGCGTGATCGGCTTCTCCGCCGGTGGCCACCTCGCCTCGAGTGTCAGCGTGCACCACGACCAAGGCAACCCAGAGGCACTGGACGCGATTGAGCAACAGTCGTGTCGACCCGACTTCTCGGTGCTGTGTTATGCCGTGCTCGCGTTCGGCCAGCCGTTCACCCACAAGGGTTCGCAACGCAATCTACTTGGCAAGCAACCATCCGAAGAACTCGTCGCCAAGATGTCGAGCGATCGTCAAATCACCAAGACCACGCCACCGGCGTTCTTGTGGCACACCACTGCAGACCGTGTGGTGCCGGCCGAGAACAGCATCGCCTACTACCTGGCGCTGCAAGAACACCAAGTGCCGTGCGAACTGCACGTGTTCGAGAAGGGCCGCCATGGCATTGGCTTGGCCAAAGGCCACGCAGCCGAACGATGGCCATCGTTGTGCCACCGTTGGCTGATCACCCGCGGCGTGCTCGCCAAGTAGCCATGACCAGCGACCCCGAACTCCTCCGCATGCGCGAGCAGATGGACGACGTCAACCTTCGCTTGGTGCACGTGCTCCACGAGCGTGCCCGCTTGTCGCGCCGCATCGGTGCCCGCAAGCAGACCAAAGCACTGACGGTCATCGACCCGGCCCGTGAGCAAGAGATGCTCGCCAGGCTGCTGCGCGAACTACCGCCGGACGGGTTCTCCGAAGCCGCTCTGACGTCGATCTTGCGAGCGGTGTTCGCGGCCTCTCGCGACCTCGTGGCTGCCCCGAACGACTAGCCCGCAAGACAGCGGCAATCGCATCAAGGGCAACCGAACCAGCGGCACTACTCGTCCGGTTGTCCGAACACGATCGGAAAGTCAGCCCCAGTCACCCGTTCGCCAGTCGCCAACAACGGCACGCCGCGCAGCAACGGCCGACTGCCATCGGCAACCCGCACCTCGGCCCCCATGTAGTTGCAGACGACCGCGCGTCGCCAACGGCTGCTGCGGTTCTGATCGCTGCCGTGCAACGTATGGCTGTGGTGAAACGTCGCCTGACCGGCGCGCACCGGCACAGCTACGGGTTCGAACGCCGCCCCCGCCGGCAGGTGTTCGCGGATCGCTTCCAACGGTGAGTCGAACGGCAACGACGGCAACAGGGGCCATCGATGGCTACCCGGAACAAACTGCAAACAGCCACTCTGTTGGTCGCTGTCATCGAGCAGCAAATTGCAGGTGATGTGGCACGCGGGCTCGGTGCGCGTCCAGTACGAATAGTCCTGATGCCACGGCACCACACCGGGATGGCCCGGCGGCTTGGCAAACACCTGGTCGTGCCAGAAGCGCAAGCGATCCACGCCGAGCAATTCGGCGCAGCGCGCGGTGATGCGCTCGTGTGCAATCAACCGACGCAGCGCCTGATGGACGCGAAAGCCGCCGAGGAAGTGGCACACGACTTCGCCGGGGCGATCGGTGAAGGCCTGCTCGACTTCGTAGAGTCGCTCCCGGTGGTCGTCGAGGTTGGCAATAACGTCCGAGACAGCGGCCTGTAGTTCGGCGACCTCTGCCAGCGTCAACACATCGACGGGACCAACGAAACCGTCCCGATCAAAGCGTTCGCGCAACGATTCCATGCCATCAAGTCTACGGAACCACGCGCGGTTCGGCGCGCAGGAATTCGGCCGGCGATCGCAGCGGTAACGAACTGCATGCAAGGAACCACGGCGCGATTCACGCTATCCTGTTTGCATGCGCCTGCTGACCTCCGCCTGCACCATCGCAATTGCTACCCTGACCTGCTTGGCTGACCTACGCGGCCAAGAGGTGAGGTGGTATCACGACCGCAACCTGGCCACGGTGCCGCCCACGCATGCGACGCTGCTAGACGCCATGCGTCACTTGTGCGCCGGGCCAACCGCGACGGAAGCCGCGCAAGGGTTTGTCAGTTGCCTGCCAAATGGCACCAGCTGCCTGGCTGCGACCGTGCAAGGCAACGTCGCCACGATTGTGTTCTCCGACACCTTGCTTGGTCCAAGCGAGCATCTCGAAGACGCGATCGAACAGATCGACAAGACCGCATTGGCGGTGCCCGGCGTGCAGCAGGTGAGGATCCATGTCGAGCGACCGGGGGGCATACGCCAAGAGCTCGGTCTTGCGCTGCAACAGACGAACCAACAGCCACCGCTCACCGGCGTCGGCGCCGCAAGCACGAACTCGCCACCGGCAAGCCTGGTCGCCTCATTTGGAACGCTGCAAGGCAAGCGCATCGCCGTGTCCCCTGGGCACGGCTACTACTGGCACAGCAGCCTCGGTTGGACCACGCAACGTGGCGTCATCGACGGGCTCATCGAAGACATCCACAACGCCGAGATCTGTAACCGCTACCTGATCCCTCTACTGCAAAACATGGGCGCCGACATTGTCATGTGTCGCGAACATGGCGAGCAAGATGTCGACGCCATCATCGACAACGATTTGGGGGCGCCGGCCTACAACGAAACTGGCGGCTGGTCGACCTCGGCATCTTCGGGCTACCTGAACTCCACCTATCGCTTTGCCGGCAGCAACTCGTCGCTCGAAACTGCCACCGCCAGTTGGCAGATTCCGATTGCCAAGGACGGGCTCTATCCAGTCTTCGCGTGGTTCCGCGCGAGCGGCAACCGCACGCCCGAGGCCAACTACCGCGTCCACCATACCGGTGGCATCGAAACGGTCGTCGTCGACCAGACGCGTGACAATCTGACATGGGCACACCTCGGCACCTATTGGTTCTCGGCGGCGACCGGTGCCCATATCGAACTCAGCAACTACTCGCCGAGCCCAGGCGTCGTCATCGCCGATGCGATGCGACTCGGTGGCGGAGTCGGTTCGATCCCACGCGGCGGCACCACCAGCAACCAAGCGCGGTGGCGCGAATGCGCGCGCTACTGGGCGCAGTTTTCGGGCGCCCCCAGCACGGTCTACAACTCCGTCGGTAGCGGCCAGGACAACAGTGACGATGTCACGGCACGACCGCGATTCGCCGAATGGCGCGGCGCCGATGCGTTCTTGTCGATTCACACCAACGCTGGCGGTGGCTCTGGCACGTCGACGTTCACCTACAGCGGCGGCGCAACCGCGGGATCGACAGCGCTAAGCAACGCGGTACACACGCAGATCATCAGTGACTTGCAAAGCCAGTGGAATGCATCTTGGACCGACCGTGGCCAGTTGTCCGCCAACTTTGGCGAACTGCGCTTGCTCAGCACGATGCCTGGCATCCTGGTGGAACTCGCGTTCCACGACAGCCCCGGTTCGCTCGACCACACCTCGATACACGATCCAAAGTGGCGCTACCTGGTCGCCCGCGCCTACGCCCGTGGCGTGCTGCGCTACTTCGCGCCACTCGCCGCCTTGCCACCGGAGGCTCCGGTCGCGTTGCGCATCCAACAGGACGGAGCGCGCGGGCTGCGCGTTGCGTGGGATCCGGCGCCAGGAGCAACGCACTACACGATCGAGCAGTCACCCGACGGCAAAGGCTTCACCGAGGTCGCGACCGTCACGGCCAACAGTTGGTCGACCGGGCCGCTGCCCCACCACTCGTGGGCTTCGTTCCGCGTGCGCGCCTGGAATACAACTGGCCGCTCGTTCCCGACCGAAGTGCTGACCGCGGGCACCGACCACCTGGCAACTGCGCAGGCCTTGCTCGTGCAGGGTTTCGACCGCTTGAGCCGAACCGTCAAGGGGCCCGAGAACACGCGCGACTACTTGCACCACTTCGGCGATGCGTGCCGCCGCGCAGCGAACTTCTCGCTGGGCTTTGATGCCGCCAGCAATGAAGCGGTGCAGCTCGGACGAGTCGTGCTCACCAACTACGACGCCGTGGTCTGGTCCCTCGGGGAAGAGAGCACGGCCGACGAGTCGTTCAGCAACGCCGAGCAAGCACTGGTTCAGAACTACTTGAATGGCAGTGGCAGCCTGCTGGTTAGCGGCGCCGAAGTCGGCTGGGATCTCGATGCGCAAGGATCCGCGAGCGACCGCGCGTTCTTCCGCAACACGCTCGGCGCAACCTACGTCGCCGACGACGCCAACATCTACTCGCTACAGCCTGGAATCGCGGGCACTCTGAGCGAAGGTGTACCTGCTGCGCCGTTCGACAACGGAACTGGCCCGACCTACAACGTCGACTACGCCGACGTGTTGACCCCGACCAACGGCTTTGGCCAGCTGTGCCTTCGCTACGGCAACGGCCTCGGCGCCGGAGTGCAGATGCACAACCCGGTAACCGGCGCTCGCGTCGTCACCTTCGGCCTGCCCATCGAGACGATCCTCAACAACGATGCCCGTGCGCAATTGCTGCAACAGAGTCTGCTGTTCTTGCTCGACGACGACCTGGCTCTGCGTGGCCCCGCAATCGCGACGCTCGGCCAAGCCAATGCGTGGGCGCTATCGATGAGCGGCGAAGCTGGATTCCCGTATCTGGTGGCAATCAGCGAAGGTATCCAGACCGGCGCGGTGCTGCCGCTCGGCAACCTGTTTCCGCTGGACGTCGGACCAATCCTGCAAGCGAGCATCACGCCCGGTAGCCCGTTCTTCGTCAACTTCAGCGGCACGCTGGACGCAGCTGGCGCGGCGGTCCCGACGCTGGTCCTGCCGAACCTGCCGTTCCTTAACGGCCTGCCGCTCTACGCCGCCGGCTTCACGATGTCGCCGGTGCTGCCGATCGAACGCAAGTTGAGCAATTGGATCCGGGTGATCGTGTCGATCTAGCAGCATCCAGCAGCATCCAAGATGCCGCACGACACGCAAAACGGGCGTGACCTTTGACCGCCCGGCCAAGGTCACGCCCGTTCGCGTAGCTCAAGGACGAAGAGGTCTACTCTTCGCCGATCGCAGCGGCCACCAGGCAGCCCTTCGCGACCGCCGTCAGGGCTTCTTCACTTCGGAAGATGCGACCGACGGGCAGCGGGAAGTCGATCTTGGCGAACTCTTCGCGGAAGACTTCGATGAAGCCTCCGACCATCGACGTGCCGCCAGCGCAGGCGATGTCGATCGGGTCATTGAAGCTCGGCATGTTCTGGCCGGACTCGAAGCGCGTCTTGATGTTCGACAACACGTAGTTGATCAAGCTGCGGTAGTAGATCGAAACCGCTTCTTCTTCGCGGCTCTTCGGATCGCGGATATCGATACCGCGTTCCTTGATGTGCGTCGCCTTGCTGCGCGGCACACCGAGCACGCTGGCCACGTTCTTGTCGATCCAATCGCCACCGCGGGCAACCGAGAAGGACAGGCACGGGATCGACTTGTAGGCGATGCAGGCGTTGGCCATGCCACCACCGAACGACAAGCCAATGCCAGTAAAGTCGTTCTCCGCGAGTTCGGAGAACACCACTGCGTGGGCTTCGTTGATCGCGTGGGCCGTGTAGCCAAGCTTCGAAACCATGCTTTCAAACAGGCCCTGGTGGTAGACAACGTTGTTGTCGACGTCGAGGGACTCGGCCGGCACACAGAAGTAGCAGTTCTCACCTGGGACCTGCGGCTCACCCAGAATCTTCTGGATGATCATCTTCATCATCGGCAGGGCGTCTTGCTCATTCGGGCTGACGAGGCCGTCCGCCATGGGACGACGCGTCTCGCGACCGAACACGTTGGCGAGCTCAAAAGCAGCCTCGCCGATCACGACCAGCTTGCCGTTGTGCACTACGTAGGGCACCTTCAGCTTGGTCAGCATGTTTTTGGAGTAGACATCACTAGGAATGTCCAGGAACGCGTTGCGCTCGACATTGACGGTGATGCCACCTTCCTCATTCTGCACGGCAGCAGCGAGGTTGGCGGTGCCGACATCCAGGCCCTTGCCCAGTCCGACAGTCGTCTCAGTCGTCGAATCAATGTTTGGATCGTTATCGTCTTGCTCAGTCATAGCTACCTACCTTCTGTTCCCCTGTTCAGCAGTTCGTTGGCGAGTTGATCGGTTATTAACCGCCGCCCTTGAGTTTCTTTAGCTTGGCCAAGTTGGCCGCGATGCCTCCCGCGGACTTCTGCTTGACCTTGATGTTGTCCATGTTCGACTCGAGCTCGACTTGCTGGTCGTCGCCGAACATGCCGCCGAAGTCGAGCGGCTTGTCGCTCTCAACTGCGGAGCTCACGCCCATCTTGCGACCGATGTTTTCGAGACGGTCATTGAGTGAGCCAGTCAGTTTCTCGAGCGCTGCCGAGAAGTCTGGCGCGGCGGTCTGTGGAGCTTGTTGCGGTGCGGGCTGCGCTTGTTGCGCCGCCATCGTCGCCTTCAAGTTGGCCAGCTCCTGCAACATCGACATCATCATGTCGTTGGGCACGGCAGGCTGCGCCGCTGCCGCTGCTTCTGGCTGAGCTGGTGCAGCCTGAACTGGCGCCGGCAACTCGCGAATCGCTTCGAGTTCGTTGCTGGTTTGCTCCAGTTCGGCGCGCGTTGCAGCAAGCGATTTGCTCAGCTCGGTGAAGCGCGTCTTGATCTCGTCCAGCTCGTGTTGCTTTTGCTCGAGCTGCTCTTCGGTTTCCCGCGAATGCTGCATTTCCTGCTCGCGCTCCCGAAGGATGTTCTTGAACTCCTGCCGACTCTTCTCGACAAGGTGGTCCACTTCCTCCTGGCCCAGCAAGCCAGAGTGCTCGATGGCAGCATGCACGGCCTCGCTGATCATTTGCGCGACGTGTTCGGCGCGGATCAGACGAACGCGCTTGCGCCCCTCACTGCGCAACTGGTCGAGTGTCGCAGTACGCGAACGCGCCGACAGCGCTTCCTTGATCTCGTTGACAGATTCCATTGGCCTCGTGCCGACACCAAGTTGCGGCGCTCGACACAACCTTTTCGAATCTCTGAGTGCCGAACTTGAGAACGGCAAGACGTTGACCAGCCCCATTTCGGGACCACCAGGGGGCGGCTCACCAGAACTTGGCACGTGATGCAATGCTGAACACCGAGCAGCTGGCCCGCGGCGGCCATAAACCATTACCCGAATGCAGGATCGGGCGGCAGCCGCCAAGCACCGTCGAGACGTTCAGCAGTCCGCGCGGCCAGGCTGCTGACTACTGGCGACTTGTGAGTTCGATCGCTTCTTGC